>JBPCJT010000140.1:0-7509 GCA_051005015.1 Gemmatimonadaceae bacterium
CCACCTGCGGCGATGTAAACGTGACGTTGGGTACCGCGCTCAGGTCCAGCTCGCGCGGCTCGTCGCTCGGCGTGCCCGTCGGCGACAGACTCTTGAGTGCATTCTCCGCCGCGACGCGTCCCCCGGCGGCCGCCACGTACACATACCCCGGCCCGCCAGTCACGTCACCGGCGGCGTAGACGTTGGGGTTCGTGGTGCGCATCGTCGCGTCCACGCGCACGAACCCCTTCTTGGTGAGCGCGACGCCGGCGTCCTCCAGTCCCATGTCGCGTGTGTTCGGCCGGCGCCCCGTCGCAACTAGCAGCTGCTCCGCCCGGAGTTGGCCTGTCAGAGCGCCCTGCCTGACGTGGACGACTACCTCGCTGCCGTCGCGCTCGACCCTGGTTGTCGTCACGCCGGTGTGGACGTCGATCCCATCCTCGGCCAGGTGCTCGCGGAGTGCTTCGGAGATCGTCTCGTCCTCGTTTGGCAGGAGGCGGGGCGTGAGCTCCACGACAATCACCTTCGTGCCGAACCGGGCGAAGGTCTGCCCCAGCTCGAGCCCGACGGCACTGCCGCCGAGGACGATCATCGACTTCGGCAGCTCCTCCAGCTCCATCACCGTCGTGCTGTCGAGGGGCTGCGCCTGAGCGAGACCGGGGATCGGCGGAATGGCGGGCGAGGCGCCGGTCGCGATGACTACCTTCCGTGCTCGGTGCTCGGCGTCGCCCACACGCACGCGGCCGCCGCCGAGGAGCGTCGCGCGTCCGGTGAGCAGCGCCACGCCCGGGTACGATGCGAGCACGTCCGCGTACTTCGCCTGCCGGAGCTCAGCGACGAGCTCGTCCTTCTGCCCGATCACGGCCCGCCAGTCGAGGTCCGGCTTGCACGGCGCAATCCCGGGGAAGGAATTTCTCGCGGTGTGGTAGTGCGCTGCGGCCTCGATCAGGTTCTTTGACGGGATGCAGCCGACGTTGACGCATGTGCCGCCGAGTGTGCCGCTCTCGACGATGCCCACCTTGGCGCTCATACCCGCGGCCTGGATCGCGGCAGCCACGCCCGCCCCGCCCGTGCCGACCACGAGGACATCGAAGTCGGCCCTCCCCTCAAGGTCCTGCTTCACAGGCGTCTCGGAGACCCTAGACCGCGGCGCGAGAGGTCCGGTCCGGAGGTCCCGACCACGCTTGTGCCTGGCTCGCGGAATGCCGCCTGTACCTTGAGATCGAGCTTCATGTCGAACGCCCGCAACATATGTGGCTCATATGGTGTAAATACCCCACCGGGTATTTTAGTTCCCTGGGACTCAACTGCATAGTCCCCCGTTGTCTCCTTGAAGCTGAGCGGATTCCGTTACAAACTCGCAAGGTTCGGCGACCTCGGCGAAGAATCGCCATCGCCGACCACTACGCACAGGCTTCGCACCTCTTGACTCGGCGCTGTAGCCGAGCTTACACTCGGCGAGCGCGCGAAATGCAGCGAGTAGTGGCGCATTAGTTCGATGACGTTCTCCTCGGCGACTGTCCGTACGATTCGCCGATGCGCAGCGGATCAACCCCGTCGAGGAGACATACCGGATGCACATGGCACAAACGACCGGCGAGTGGACCCTTGCCGAACTGCATCGGCTCCCCGAGGACGGCAACAAGTACGAGCTCGTGCGAAGCGAGCTGTTCGTGACGCCGCCGCCGTCCGTCGCCCACGAAGAGCTCGCATCGCTGCTTGGGCGCATCCTCGATCGTTATGTGGACGCATGCCGCCTCGGCCGAGTGTACCGTCCGCGAGCCGTCATTCAGGTTCTCAAATCCGAGGTCGAGCCGGATCTGATGGTCCGGCCCATCGTGAAGACGGTGCCAGACTCGTGGGCGGAGGCGCCGCTGCCGATTCTCGTCGTCGAGATTCTGTCCAATACCACTCGCCGTCGCGACCACGTACAGAAGCGCAAGCTGTATCTCGACGCGGGAATTCCAGAGTACTGGATCGTCGATGGCGAGGAGCGAACGATCCACATCGTTCGGCCAGGACGACATGATCTTGTCACCAGAGATAGGCTCGCATGGCATCCAGCCGGCGCGGTGGAGCCGCTGGTCATCGACCTCCCAGCATTCTTTCGGGACGCGCTCGGCTGAGTTGCGATGGCGCGGGCGCCGAGCCCGGTGCCCCATCGTCAAGCCGCATACGCAGCAATCTCACCGAATTGAGGAAGACCAGAATATCCGGCACCAAGTGGATGATCGTGGTGCGACCACGCCGTTCTCAGAGAGAAACGCCGCGTTCCCCGCAAGCACCGGACGACACGCGATCTCTGCCCGCACCCCGCGGCGCCGGCGGGATCGCCGGACTCGCGGAGTCAGGCGCTGTCACGGTGGTTGGCATCAAGTGGTTTTGGAGTGAAGTTCGGAGCCGCCCCGAGGGATCATTGCACCCGCTTCAGTTCCTGATAGTCCCCGTTCGTCCGGAGAGTCACGGTGACGACATCGCGTCCGCGATTGCGCCAGAACCATCCATGGGCGCCATCGAATGCCGCCACAAGCTCTCCTTCGTCAGACTGCTTGCCCGTGCCCTTTTCATACCCATGGTAGCGGATCCCGGGCGCGTCGGCGTGGGTGTCGTAGTTCACCACGCCTCGATCGGTGGACCACGAGTACGTCCACGCGAGCACCCTTTCGCATAACGAGCTTGATCTCCTTGCCCTCGTTCGGGGGCAGAACGATCTCGGTGACGTGGCTGTTCGCACGCATCACCACGTATCACGTATCACGTATCGAGCCTGGGTCATGATCGAGATCGTACAGGGCGACATCACGAAGTTGCAGGTTGACGCGATCGTCAACGCGGCAAACGAATCGCTGCGCGGAGGCGGTGGTGTCGATGGCGCTATCCATCGCGCTGCTGGTCCTGAGCTCCTCGTCCAGTGCATGCGACATCCCGGTTGCCCAACCGGCGACGCAGTGCTCACGCTCGGCTACCGCCTTCCGGCTCGATACGTGATTCACACCGTGGGGCCGGTGTGGAGGGGTGGAGCTTTCGGTGAAACCGAGCTGCTGCGCAAGGCGTACTATAGCGCGTTCGCGATCGCTGCAGGACATGGCGACATTCACACGATCGCGTTCCCCGCGATCTCGACCGGCGTCTACGGCTACCCCAGGACTGACGCCGCCGCAATCGCGGTAGATGCGATGCGCGAGCACAGTGATGGCTTTCGCCAAATCATTGCCTGCGTTTTCGACGACGCAACCGCGACTGTCTACCGCGACTTACTCGCGCGGGAGAAGTAACACCGAGAGACTGCCGCACCTCTTCATCGATGCTCGATTGCACTTCGCCGGACCGGCATCAACGACGAAAGGTTATTCAGATGCTTCGGATGGAACGGATTAAGCGGATCGTTTCCCTGGCGCGGACAGTTACGTCGCCACACGAGTCGATCCGTTTGATCCGCCCTATCAGAAGCATCCTGTCGAACCTTCGTCGTAAGATGCTCGCTCGCGGCATTTTACCGGCCCAGCATCAGCGACAAAGTGTCAGGCGGATATAACGAACGATGGGACGAATATTTGCGCGAGGGGAAAGACCTACCTCTCCCGCGCGACTTTGTCCGCGCGCTCCTTCAACGCTGCCGCCGCGGCCGCAAATTCGTCCAGCGAAATTGTGCGGACGAAGCGCGGGTGGAGCGGTTTGAGTGTAGCCGAAAAGGGAAGCTGACTTACGGAAGGATCGTCCGCCGCGTATACGGAGAGCGCTATCAGACCAGCGATCGCACCCGTGACGGCGAAGGCCGAGCGCCAGAGCATCTGGTGCGCGAGGGAGGTAACGAGCAATAGGTGGCCGTACAGCAATCCGCCAAAAACGACGAGGGCTACAGTCGCACCCATCACCGGGAAGCCGTCGGCGGCGGGGAGCAGGAAATCGAGCCATTCGGTCAACTGACTCGAAGTGAGAAGAACGACAGCTGCCGTCGCCGCAAGGCCGACGTGCAATACGAAGTTGAAGCGGTGAGACACCAGCCGGTTCGCGAGTGACCAGCAGCCGGCCCATAGAGCGAGTGCCGAAACGATCATCAAACCGGCCGTCACGCTCTGGGCGAAGCCTTCCTTCTCGTGATTTCCGAGAAACGCCAGAAGAGTGAAGAGAGCCAGCGCCACCGAGGCCAGTGCCACACTCATCCTTGCTGACAGCAAATGCCTGCGCGCGCCGCCGACGGTTCGCGCGTCGGCAAGAGTAGCGGCGATGGGATGCCCCGGATCGAGAAAGCGAAGTGTTGTACGGCCTACCCTGAGACGAGTACCCGAGCGAAGCTCCAGTCGTGCAACAGCACCGGGTTGCGACACATCGTGCAGGCCATTGAGGCTCTCGAGATCCTCCGCGAGGAGCGTCCCCTGCGAGTCGACCACGACGCGGAGGTGGGAGGGGGACACATACGGGTCATCGAGTATCACATCGCTGTCATAGCCACGTCCAATCACCGCGGGCAGGCGGTCCAGCCTGATGCGCTCCTTCAACCGAGACCGCTCGTCGAGCACCTCGATGTACACGATCCGCGTCACTGAATGCTCTCCAGGAAGCGCCTGGCGAGCCGCTGTGCATTCTCGAAGCTCACACCTGAAATCGCCAGCGTTGTAAGCAACCCCATATCGCGCTCGCCGAGCACGGCCGCGTTGATCACGGCATCAAAAAGTCCGTCGAGCTTGCGGTAACGCCGCACGCACATGGCGGCACGGAGCTTTCGCGCCCTGTTTACAACGTTGCGCGTTTCACACTCGAACGGAGTGACCTGCTCCACGTTTCCATACATCCCCGATAGCGTTTCTTCCTGGAATCGGCTGGAATAAAGGGCATAGAAACGAGCCGGGTTCAATTCGCTGGTAGTGATCAGCTCATGGGAAAGCTCAGCGATGCCGGACAGCTGGTCTCCCGAGATGAACAGGTAGTCATCAGTGGAACAGGAATGCTCCACTACCTGGTAAGTCAGCTTCTTGTTTCGCGTCCCATCGCCCCAGCATTTGAAGAAAGGGGCAGGCCTGGTGGGAAGGTTGAATTTGCCAAGCTTGACTCGAGGTGTCGCTCCAGTGAACATGCGCGCGAAATAAACGTCTTGAAACGCGCGAATCTGCCGTCCCACCTCCGCCAGAAGGCTCTTTGACGACGAAAAGTTCGACTGCCGCGCCTTCGCGAGAAGCTCGGCTGCGCGTTCCGCCGGAACCAGGAAACTGATCTCGTTCCCTTCCGTAGACACATTGATTCCGACGACATCACCGCGCTCGGAAATCGTCGGGCCACCGCTCATACCGGGATTGAGTGAGCCTGTGAAGTGAATCTTGGGGTACAGGGTGTGCCGCAACAGTCCGTTATACGTCCCCTCCACGATGCTCAGGCCCAGATCCTGGGGGTGGCCGAGCGCGTACAGGCGCGTTCCTTGTGCCAATGTTACCGGCGCCAGCGCGAAGTGCTCCTTTGGCCTGAACGTCGTGCGCACGAGGGCCAGATCGCTGATTGCGTCTACCGTAATGACCGTTACACGATGCGCCGCCCCGTCGGTCCCGATGAGCTCTGCGCGATACCGGTCCGGATCGTGGACCAGCTTCGATATGACATGGTAGTTCGTAATCATGTGGCCGTCGGGTGAAACAAAAAAACCGGAACCCAGCGTGGCCTTGGCGCCGGAACCCGTCTCGCTCACCTCGATCTTGCCCACGTATTCGGAAAAGCGCCGAAAGACGTTCGTCGCCTGCGCGCTGTCCACCTGCGCTTGTGCCGGAACACGGCCAGCGCTAATGGAGAGTACGATTATTGAAACCAGCATGCCCGGACGCATGCGTTGCAAGCTAAGTGGTCGATTGCGTAATTGCGGCGGCATTCCAGCGGCGCGTTGGCCTGGGCGATCACTGCTCCTGGTGCGTTTGCCGTATTCATGCAATCGACGAGTCAGGTACCGAGAATCAGACACCCGGGATCAGGCTCGCTTGTTCCCGGTCCATTGTTCCCAGTTCCCTCTCCATTCTGTACCTTCTCACCAATGACCACCGGCTATTCGGATCGCATCAACCATGCTTTCGCCTTCGCGGCCAAGCACCATGACCAGCAGGTGCGCAAGGGAACCCGGCTTCCCTACCTTACGCATCCCGCCAACGTCGCCGTGATCCTCACACGGTACGGTTGCGACGAAGAGGCTGTTGTCGCGGGAGTGTTGCACGACGTCATAGAAGATTGCGTTCGCGGTGGCTACACGAGCGCGATGCTCAGGCAGCGCATCGGCGACAAGTTCGGAGCCGATGTTCTCGAAACCGTTTTGGCGGTGAGCAAGCGCACGCTCGGCGACGACGGTGTTGAGCTCTCGGGCGACGATCAGCGTGCCGACTACATCGAGCGGCTGGAGAAAGCGGGCAGCACCGCTCGCTGGGTCTGCGCCGCAGACAAGCTCCATAACGCGGCAACGACCCTCGCCGACCTCCGCCGAACGGAATTTCCTGACACGGTCTGGAGCCGCTTCAAACAGGGGCGTGAAGGCACGATCCGTTTCTATCGGAATGTTCACGACCGCCTGCGCGACATCGGGTTCGACGCGCCTATCATGCAGGAGCTGCTCGGCGTGGTGCAGGCACTCGAAGCCTACTCACGCCCTGAATCGGCTAGAACCGACGCCAAACCCTGAGTCGCCGGGAAGGGGATGCGCAACTCACTCCTGAGACTGGGTCTGGTCTCCGCCACCCCTCTCGCCCTCTGCATCGCAATCAGCGGTATACAGTTGCCCGCGCAGAACACGACCCTTTCCCCCTTCTCGGCGGCCAAGGCCCGGACGCTACTCCGGGATCGTCTTCCCTGCCTCGGCTGCCACCAGTTTGGCGACGCGGGGGGCCGCATTGCTCCCGATCTCACGGTGGTGGGAGCACGCAGATCGCCGGACTACATCGAGCGGATGATTCGCGATCCGCAGAACACGGTGCCGGGCACTATCATGCCAAAAACGCCGATGCCGGAAGGTCAGCTCGATCTCATTACCAGATTTCTGGCACACCAGGGCACGGGCGCCAGCGCCGGCCGGTGGCCGGAGTACGTGCGTGGCGAAGAGCGCGAGGCACTCGTCGCCGGTACTACGTCTGCACGTGATGCGGCGACGCTGTACGCCCGTAATTGCGCTCCATGCCACGGTGCAAGAGGAGCAGGCGACGGACCCAATGCGCGCTATCTTCCCCGGCCACCGTCGGCGCACTCGAACAGGGCGGCAATGTCCCAGCGCCCCGACGACACGCTCTTCGATGCGATAGCCGGCGGTGGTTACATAATCGGAAAGAGCAACCGCATGCCGGCCTTCGGACAAACTCTGAGCACCACTGAGATGCGCGGGCTCGTCCGCTACATCCGCGAGCTGTGTCGCTGTGAAGGGCCTGCATGGTCTCGCGACGGGGCACGCTGATGCGGGCGCGCATCGTCCCGACATAGCGCGGTGGCAAAGAAGCGGAAGGCAACCACCAAATCGACGCCAGCATCGCCGCGGGATTCCGCGTCTTCTCCTCCCTCTCTCCGCGGCGCGCG
>JBPCJT010000141.1:0-9105 GCA_051005015.1 Gemmatimonadaceae bacterium
GACACCGCGCGAGGAGTCTGCCGTGTTCCCACAACGAGCGTGGTGACCGCCGAGGAGATTACAACAAGCAGCACAGCAGCTGCGGCAAGCCAGCCCCAGGCGGGTGTGCGGCCGTTGAAAGTGGTGAGCTTCCGATCACCTGCCGAAGCGACGTTTCGAATTCTGGTGGAGATCATCGGCCAAACGTCGGCCGGGGGTTCCATGGACGATGGTAACGCGCTGATTCGCACGGCAATCGTCCGTATCCGCGCAATCTCTGCGCGACAAGTCAGGCACTCCGAGCGGTGCTGTTCCAGCTTCGGTCGCGAGCTCGGCGGTAGTGTGCCATCCGCAATACCATTCAACTGCTCTTCCGTTAAGTGCTTCATTGTGGCTCCAGAGATTTTCGTAACAATCGTCGGGCACGAAAGAGGTGCGCTTTGGATGTTCCAACCGCGATTCCCATGAGGTCTGCGATTTCCTCGTGCCTGTATCCTTCCACGTCATGCAGGACGAAGACGGTCCGCGCACCGGCCGGTAGCGTGGTAATGGCCCTCTCGAGATCAATGTCGGCCGAGTCCGATCTCGCCATCCCGAGGGTATCTGGGAGAACTGCCACAGCTTCCACCCGCTTCCACCGCCTGGAGTCGCCCCGGCGTGTGCTCAGCACGACATTCACGGCCAGTCGGTGCAGCCAGCTCGAAAAGGCGCTCTCGCCCCTGAAGCTTCCAAGACGCTCCTAACACCGGACGAACACATCCTGTGTAAGCTCGCTCGCCCGCAAGGCGTCACCTGAGAGTCGCAGGCAGAGTGCGTAGATTCTACCGGCATGCTGCCAATACAGCTCCTCGAACGCAGCATCATCCCCCGAGCTAGCCCGGCTCACCAGATCGGTCACGTTCGAGGAAGGCAATACAATGGAAGCGGATTTCACCGGCTGAGCGTCGCGAGGGGCGGTACGGTAGTGGTCTGAAACTCACTACTGAGACGCTGGGCGGGTCAGCATGGTTTACTCGTCTCTGAGTTACCCGCGATGCGGCTCAGTTATTCCATGCCCGCTGGGGGCATCCCGGTCATGTAGATGTCGATGCTCCCTGACCCCCGATCGACGAGGGACCCCATGCGGGTGCGTCGCTCGCGGGGAATGATTCCTGGGACGCTTCATCAACCTTTCCCTCTCCCAACTCCCTCGCCAGGAGATCTACAATGCTGGCCACGAACGGCCGCAGATCTTCCGGCTTTCTGCTCGTAATCAACCTTTGGTCCACCTGAACCTGCCTGTCTACCCACTCGCCACCGCCATCCACAATGCCGGCACGGAGCTCAGGGGACGATGTGAGCGTTCGGCCCTGTACGCTACCGGAAGCCACCAGAAGCGAGACGCCATGGCAAATGGCCGCCACGGGCTTGTCCGCCTCCACAAAGTCGCGCACGAGCTTCACAGCTTGCTCGTCTTTCGCGAGTGCGCCGGCGCTCGCAGCCCCTCCGGGAAGGATCAGCGCCTCATACGCTGCCGCGGACGCATCGGCCACCGCGAACTCCGCGGAGGCGGTCTCGCCACTGTCATCGCGGATGGTCCCGCGCCGCTGCGATATCAAGTGCGTGATAGCGCCGGCGTCACGCAGCGCGTCCCACACACCGGAGAGCTCATCGTGCGCTACGCCGTCAGTCGCGAGAAAGGCAATCTTGCGTCCCTCCAGCTTCTCCGCCATTCGAGGTTCCTCCTCAGCTGCCCTTCTGTTTCCTGGCGCGTGATGCCTTTACGCGAGCCTGCGCAGGGTTCTCCCGGCGCTTCGGTATCAGCCCCTTCTCGTCCTCATTGGAGGCGAGCTCCTGCTTCTCTTCGTTCAACACGGACTCATCGAAGCTGCGTTCGTCGTGGTCCGCACCACCGGACTCCGGACGGTTCGACGCGTACTGGTCGGATCTCTTGATTCCCATCGGTGCCTCTGGATTCGAGATACCACCCGCATACCTCAGAAAGCGTGCCGCCTCATGATTACCGTACCACAATCCCGTGCTTCCGCAAGACTGCCCGCACTCGCTCCAGCGGAATCGCCTTAACAGTGCCGGAGCGGCTTGTCACGTCAGTCGCCATGAAAAGCGAATTGTAAATCGATTCTTCCGTCGCCTCCACTACCCCCTGAAAGAGCGCCGACATCTCGTCATTTGCCAACTCGGTTGTGCTGTGCCGCTTTGCATCCCACCGCCTGCGAACCTCGGGCGCAGTCGAGAAGGCTATCACGTAATCCCCGGAACCGTTGGATGCGTACGAACCCGTCCTGCCCAGTCCCATCATACCTCGCGAGGCGAGCCTCCGGAGGTTGCGCTCCGACAGCGGAGCGTTTGTCCCCACCACGATCATTATGGAGCCATCGCGCCGTCCCCCTCCCACCTCTGAGCGGAAAGCATGGCGTCCGAGCTCGCGTCCCACGGGCGCACCCAGAACCTGGAGAATTCCACCAAAGTTGCTCTGTACAAGAACACCCACCGTCCATCCGCCTAGCGACTGCGGAAGCACACGTGACGAAGTTCCGATTCCACCTTTCCAATCAAAGGCGACCGTGCCCGTTCCCGCGCCGACGCTCCCTTCGGCGACGGTTTCGTCCGTCGCGGAGTCGAGCGCTGCACGCACATGTTCGGCAGTAACCGGCCGGGAGCGAATCGCCAGGTTGAGCGCGTAGCCATCGTTGGTTTCCCCTACTACGGGATTAATCGAGCGGATCTGTTCCATCCCGGGCCTCTCGAGCATCCACGCGACAAGCGCGTCGGCCGCGCTCCACACACACAGTGTACAAGTGAGCAGAACTGGGGATTCCAACTCGCCCAATTCAGCTACCTGCGACAAACCGAGCAGCTTGCCAAATCCGTTTCCTACATGAATTGCGGCTGGCACTCTCTCGTGAAAGAGGTTTCCGGCATGTGGCATGATAGCGGTAACTCCAGTGCGGACACTATCACCTGTCATAACAGTCGTCTGCCCCACTCGAACGCCAGGGACGTCCGTGATGGCGTTGAACCGCCCTGGCAGAAATATCCCGGGCTTCACACCAAGGTCGCGCGCTCGCATGCGGTGCTGCGCAGAAACGTACGACCCGATCCCCAGCGAACACGCAAGCACGAGAGTCGCGTCCTGTAACACGTCACCCCCTCTTTATTGGGCGCAGAAGAATTAGGGTCATCGAGGGCACTTGAACAAGGGGCCTTTCAGTTGCATGCTGGCGTGCATGCTGGCGGCGCACGTCCAATCACAGGGGGGCAGGCTATGCAGGCAGGGGAAAGAGCTTCACGTGTAGCCAGGGACGCATGCACCCTGAGCTAGGATTTCTGGGCGACCTTCTGACCCTGTTCGGATTGGGCGTAGCGGTAGTGCTGATCATGAACCGCATCGGCCTTCCGCCCATTGTCGGCTTTCTCCTTACAGGCGTACTGTGCGGACCCTACGGTTTCGGGCTCATCGGCAACGTAGGCGATGTGGAGAGTTTGGCCGAGATCGGCGTGGTTCTGCTGCTCTTTACCGTGGGTATCGAGTTTTCGGTGCAGCAGCTCGTCCGTATGCGAACCTTCCTTCTTCTCGGAGGCGGGCTGCAGGTCACAATCACGGTCGGTGCCACATTTCTACTTGCACGGATTGCCGGGCAGCCCCGGAGTGTATCGGTCTTTCTGGGACTGCTGGTCGCCCTAAGCAGCACCGCCATAGTGTTGCGGCTCTTTGCCGATCGAGGTGAGATCGATAGCCCGCACGGACAGGCAACGATTGGAATCCTGATTTTTCAGGACCTCTGCATCGTGCCCATGGTGCTGCTCACGCCTTTTCTGAGTGGCGAAACGAGCAACCTGACCGACATTGCCATCATCGTCGCGAAGATACTCCTTTTCGCAGCAGCCGCCGTGCTTGCGGCCAGATATCTCTTTCCGTGGGTTCTGCATCAAGTGGTGCGCACGCGAAAGCGCGAAGTTTTCCTGCTCGCCATTATCATGCTCTGCCTCGGCACGGCATGGGTTTCAGCGCAGATAGGGTTATCGCTGGCCCTGGGCGCTTTCATTGCCGGTCTGGTAATCTCGGAGTCCGATTACAGTCACCAGGCACTCGGCGAAATTCTTCCTCTGCGAGAGGTGTTCAACAGCCTCTTCTTTCTGTCCATAGGCATGTTATTCAACGTACGCACCGTGCTGGAATCACCACTGCTCGTCGGTGGCGTCTTCGCTGCCGTCGTACTGGTAAAGTCGGTAGTTGGCATCGGTGTTTGCCTTGGCCTGGGACAGTCGCTTCGTGTCGCAATCGTGGCCGGCATGGCATTGGCTCAGATTGGCGAGTTCTCGTTCGTACTCTCCAAAACAGGGCTGGCGGCGGGCCTGTTTGACCAGCGGCTCAATCAGCTCTTTCTGGCTGTGGCGGTTGGGACGATGGCCGCCTCACCGGCTCTCATCGCGCTTGCGCCGCGCCTGGCGTCACTGCTGGAGTCGCGCCTGCCGGGGCGGCTCACGACGGGCCGCCGGATTCTCCAAACCATGGAGAGTCCGGCCTATACGCAGCTCCAGGATCACGTGATAATCGTCGGTTACGGCCTTAACGGCCGTAACCTTGCCCGCGTGCTCGGACGTTCGAGAATTCCTTTCGCGGTAGTTGAAATGAACCCCGATGCGGTTCGTTCCGAGCGCAAGCGCGGCCGCTCGATCATTTATGGCGACGCCACGCGACCGGAAATTCTGGAGCACGCGGGCATCCTGCGCGCGAGGGTGCTTGTCATCGCTATCTCCGATGCCGCTGCCACGCGTAGCGCAGCGGCTCTGGCCAGGCGGCTGAATGACCGCGCCCATATCATAGTGCGAAGCCGGTATCTTTACGAAATGGACCCCCTGGTAGCACTCGGCACAAACGAAGTGATTTCCGAGGAGTATGAAACCTCAATCGAAATCTTTTCGCGAGTGCTTCAGCGCTATCTGGTGCCGCGTGACAAAATCGAACAGATGATTCGGGATGTGCGCAGCGACGGGTATCAGGCGTTCCGGTCGGTGTCGGACACTTACGGCTCGGCGGAAGCGCTGGGACAATATGTTTCTGGCCTGGCGGTGGAGGTATACCGGGCCGAGCGTGGAAGTGAGCTCGAAGGAAAGACCCTCGGCGAGTCGGGAATACGCGAACGAGGTGGTGCCACAGTTGTCGCGATTCAGCGAGAAGACGGTGACGTCATTGCGAACCCCTCTGTCTCCGATGCCATTCGCCCAGGCGATTCGGTAGTCTTGCTCGGCCGGCCGGAACAGCTCGCCGCGGCCTCGTCGCTTTTCAAAACGGCTGCTGGTAACGTGGCAACTGAAGCCCATGGGAAAACCGTTTCTGGGCAAGTTGAGCCGGCAAGCCTGACGTAGCTCACCAGCACTACAGCATATTCCTCCCGTGCCAATTATCCCGTTGTACGGACACGAAGCACTCCGCGCTCGTCTTGTAGACGCTCACGAGCGTGGCGCGCTTCCTCCCAGCCTGCTGCTGCACGGCCCGCGAGGCGTGGGCAAGCAGCGGCTGGCGCTCTGGTTGGGGCAGATGCTTCTGTGCTCCTCCATTGGTATCCGCCCGTGTGGAACGTGCCAGCATTGCCGGTACGCCCTTGACCTCGCGCACCCGGATTTGCGCTGGTTCTTCCCACGGCCCCGGCTCGAGAATCCGGATCCCAAGGCGCGGGACGTGCTGGACGACTTCGTGGACGCAATTGAGAAACGCAGAAAGTCCAATGGGCTTTACACTGCGCCAGACGGGACTGAAGCTCTCTACGTTGCCACGGTTCGCGCGATTCTGCAGCTGGCCGCGATCACGCCCGCCATGGGTCGCCTCAAGATCTTCGTAATCGGTGACGCCGAACGGATGGTGTCGCAGGAAGGAGCCGACCAGCCCGCCAACGCCTTCCTCAAGATGCTCGAGGAGCCCCTGGCAGACACCCAGATCATACTTACTTCAAGTGAGCCTGGGTCCCTGTTGCCCACGATTCGGTCGCGCGCGATTGCAGTCCGCGTCCAGACGCTCAGGGAGTCAGCGGCGCGCGATTTTCTCAGCGATCCGATCGTTAAGGCGGCTCTGGAGCACTTCGACCTCCCTGCTTCACTTAAGGAACGTATCGAGTTGATGGCAGGCGCGCCGGGGACGCTCCTCGGATCGACGAAGGCAACTGTAGAAGCTCGCGAGTTTCTGGACGCGGTCACCCAGGGGCGAGCAGAGTGGTCACGTGCGGTATCTAAGATGAGCGCGGCCAAGGCGCGGGGATCCTTCGCGGACATGTTGGATGCCGTGACCGTGCAACTGCACCAAAGATTGCGTGAAGCGGCGGGTCGGTCTGACGCTCGCCGCGTAGCCGTCATTGCTCGCGCAATGGAAAATGTTGAAGACACGAAACTGCTGGTCGATGGAAACGTAAGCCCGAGGCTTCTCGCCGCCTCCATCGCACGGGACGTCGCCAAGACGCTTTCATGAGTGATTTGAGCCATGTAAGTGTTGCGGGAGAGGCGCGGATGGTGGATGTGTCCGGCAAGGAGATCTCCGCTCGTGTCGCGCGCGCCTCCGGCGCAATTCGCATGCAGCACAGCACGCTGGACGCGATTCGCGCTAACAACCTCGCCAAAGGGGACGTTCTGAGTGTCGCCAGAATCGCCGGAATTTTAGCAGCCAAGAAAACGGCGGAGCTGATACCGCTCTGCCACCCGCTGCCGATCACGGACATTCAGATCGAGTTTGAGCTGGACTCCGCGCTACCCGGGGTTCGCGTCGAAGCGACCGTACGGGCTTCGGCAAAAACCGGTGCCGAGATGGAGGCTATTACTGCCGTAAGTGTGACCCTCATCACAGTTTACGATATGGCCAAGGCGGTCGACAGGGGGATGGTGATTACGGATATCAGTCTTCAAGAGAAAGAGGGTGGAAAGACGGGTGTCTGGCGCAGGGGGTAAGCGGCACAGGCGTTGCTTCTATACCGGGTAGTCCAAGCGGAATCGCTTGGTGGAAGCAAACCTAACCCCTTGCACTAAGGGAACTTATGCTCTTAAAAGCCAGTGATTATGTTCATAGAGGTGACCGGATTCGGAGGCGTGCACGCACCAAAAGGTGGGCAATATGCCTCGGTTTCGCCGGAGCTGTGTACGCCGTCACGCAGATTCGGCAGGAAGAAGCTACTGCATCTGCCATTTCGCGCCTTGCCCAAGGTGACGAAAAAGTCATGTTGCGGAGCGCGCTCGACTCCACTACAGGGGAGCTGACGATTGCGAGGGCGGAGCTCGATCGTGCAAAAACGGTAATGGGTTATTCCAGCCGCTACGGCGTAGGGGCGGACCTTGCCGGAGCTATTTATGACGTGGCGATGGCGGAAGGTCTGGAGCCCGAACTAGCCTTTCGCGTAGTTCGCATAGAAAGCCGTTTCAGCGAGCGCGCCACGAGTCCAGTTGGTGCAATTGGTCTGACCCAATTGATGCTTCCTACGGCCCGCCACTTTCAGAAGAGCGTTACGCGGGAGGCCTTGTACGATCGCCATACCAATCTGAGAATAGGCTTCCGGTATCTCCGCGCTCTTATCCGCGAGAATGACGGCGACGTAAAGCTCGCGCTGCTGGTCTACAACCGTGGTCCGGTGGCTGTGAATGCCCTGCGCTCAATGGGACTGGATCCAGCTAACGGCTACGAGCGCCTGGTAATGAAGGGTTACTCTGGCAGCGGTGTTATCGACTGATCCAAGCAGCCGCAAATGCAGACACGCAACCTTGTGTCTGTCTTGCGAAGTGAAAAAAAGCGGGGTGAGGAAATTACGATCGAGCTGCTGTGCACCTCGTCGTGGTTCTCTCACCCCGCGTTGTTCATCCGGGCTGCCAAGCATTCGACCTTTGCTGATCCAGCCTGCATGCAGTCGATCGCCTCCGGATCATTCGCATTAGCCGTTTCGGTACCAACCAGCTTTGGACTCAGCCCGCTTTTGCTGGCAGCATGACGCTATTTAACGATGAGTTTTTGCCCCGCTCTTATCGTTGTCCCCTTCATTCCGTTCAGCCGCTGGATAGTAGCCACAGACGTACCATACTTTCTCGCAATGCCTCCGAGCGACTCCCCTGACCTGACAACGTGAACGCGGCGGGTGGCCGCTTCGCCGTTGGAGCTTTTCGAGGAAGCCCGCCCGGACCGCCCGGCACTCGACTTGGCGACTGACCTGCCACCCGAGCTCGAGACAACGATCACCTGCCCCGGGAAGATCACTCCTTTCTTGAGGCGGTTCAGCCGCTTGAGCTGTGCCACAGACGTGCGGTATTTGCGCGCGATAAGCCCTAACGATTCGCCACGCTTGACAACGTGGGTCGCGCGCCTCCCGCCGCCAGATCCGTATCGCTCTACAGCCGGATCCGGTACGTCCAGCGCTGCCGCCACCACTGGAGGTGATGGGATCAATACCGCCTGGCCCGCTACGAGCCTCCCGCGCCTGGACGCCTTGAGTGACCGGTTGTACCACATCAACTGCTTCGTCGATACGTCATGCCGGGCAGCCACGCGGTCTCGCGTGTCGTTGCTTCTCGTGGTGACGCGGGTGAACGCCTTGCGGTCGGCGTCGGAAAGGGCGGCGAACGCAGTCTCAAAGCTGGGCCGGCTTCCCGTGGGAATTCGCACGACGAAGGAATCGGCCGGGGGGGTCAGGCCGCGCAGAAGATGAGAGTTGAGATCCATGATCGTCGCCACGCTGGCGCCAGACGCTTTCGCGACCGCGGTAAGCGGAGTGGAAGGACCGACCTTGATGGTGTCGAACACGAATGGCGCAGCCTGCTCGATACGAAGCCCGTAGCGCGCTGGCTCCTTGGCCACGAGCGCCGCCGCGATCAGCTTGGGAACGTAGTCCCTTGTTTCCGACCGCAGGTACGACTTCTTGGCTAACGCGAAGAAGGTGTCGTCACCCGAAGTTCCCTCGAGATCATCCGCATACCGCGTAAGACCGCGGGACACACGCCCAGGCCCGCCATTGTAGGCGGCAGCCGCCAGGTACAGCGAGCCGAACTGCTCGTTCAGCCAGCCGAGAAACTTGACCGCTGCGTCCGTCGACCTTACCGGATCGCGGCGCTCGTCCACCCACCAGTCTACGCGGAGCCCGGTACCGCGCGCCGTAGCCG
>JBPCJT010000142.1:0-7804 GCA_051005015.1 Gemmatimonadaceae bacterium
GAGCCCGCCATCGAGCTCGAGGAGATGGTTGTCGAGACGCCCACGTTCTCCTGGCAGGATTACATCGACACGCGGGTCTTTCACCTCCTGATGACCATCTTTTTCTATGAGGGGAACATTCAGGAAGCATTCGAGTTCGCTCGTCAGGAGGGCGTGAAGCCATTCGACTTGCTGGTGCGGATGCAATCCATGCTCGGCGAGGCGCCGGCCGCGTTCCGGCACGTAATTGCCGAATTCCTGGAGGAAAGCGAGAAGGAGCTCTTCTCCAGCCGCGAGGCCTGCCACGCGTGGGCAGTGGAGCACATGGATCAGCTGATAAATGGCTCGCTCGGCGGCAACTTGCTGAGCAAGTACTCCATGCTCGGCCGCTTCTACGCGACTCGCGAAGGGCTCGACTTTCTCGAGGTGACGATCAAGTCCGCACTCGCGGATCGTTTAGTCGAAGAGAGGGAGCAGGAGCTTACCACGGTCATGAATTACCTCCGGTGCGTGCTGCTTCAAACGCCCTTCGCGAAGGCGATGAAGGAGGCGCCGCTCTGGGTGACGTCCTTTGACGTGGAATCGTGGCGTGACGGCGCGTACTCACGCCCGCTGGAATCGTACAGGTTTGAAGAGCCGAGAACCTATGCCACGGCTGTGGAGCTGCAGAAACAGGCGGTAATCCTCAGCCGTATCGCGACATTCGGCGAGAATCCATCTGGACTGGGCAAATTCACGCGGACAATGTTCGCGCAGGATCTGCGTCGCATGCTCGTGCCGCTGGAGCTCGGGATGCCGATGAAGGCGGAGCGGTTCAGAATCGCTGCGGCGGGATAATCATCGAGCCCGTTGCGCGGTCAGGAACGCCCTCATTTGCAACGTGTCCCACCGGAGAACTCACTCAGGTGGGACACGTTGTTCTACAGGCATCACACGGAATGGCGAGCCCGGAATTGAAACCTAACGTCCGGAGTGCTCGATCTCGTCGGCAGCCGTGGGATCGGGATCGTTCTTGTACGGGCCGGCTGGCCCGCTCGCCGGGACATAGATCGTTACTCGCATGGTGTTATTGGCGTAGTTGCTTTCGGTGAACTGGTGGCACAGCCCGGTGGCTGGATCGGTCACGCGCGGGCAGGCCTTTTTGCCGTTCGCTGCATAGGCCGGATTCACCTCTACCTGGATGTAGTACCATCCCGCTGGAACGACTTCCTGGCCGTCGCCCCCGTCGAGGACGAAGTACTGTCCGCCAAGATACCAGAGATACGTGTCGGACCACCCCTTGGAGATACCCTGGAATCCGTCTACGCTGAGCGTTCCGCAACTCCAGTAGTTGCGCGGGGAATCACGATAAATGGTGTTGTAGGGATCCGTGTCGAGCATGCAAAAGCCCTGCTTGGCTGAGCGCCATACCTTGCCGTCGGTTACGCCGATCAGGGAATACGTCGCGTAATTCTGGAAATGGAAGTGGTCATGGCAGGTGGAAAGCTCGTAGAGCCCGTCGTTCGCATTGTAATGGTCCAGCGGACTGCCGATGTAAACATCAGCGTCCCCAATGTTCGGCGTGGTAACGGTGAAGCGGAGCAGCCGGCGGTTGCCGGGCGTGACTCCGCCCTCCTGCACGCTACAGAAGCTGCCTGACAGATTCTCGTTTTTTACTCGCCACTTGTTCTCGGTGCTCTTTTGATCGACGATGAGATCTGCAAGCCCAATAGTGTCAATTCGAGAAGGATCATTATAAACAGCGGCACTGGGCGCGACGGGTGAAGCATCCTCGGGCGCCGTGCTGCAGGCGGCGGCAAGAAAGAGAGCGGCGAGTGAGCGACGCATCATTGGGGAGGCCTCGATGTGAAAGGAGGAAACATCCAGGCGTGGAGCCAGTGAGCCGTGCCCCGCCGGAGGTGGACAACTCCATGATAGGCTTCTCAGCTTGCGGAGGCAATACTGACGTTTACACCTTTGCCGGCGGGGTAGACAGCCTGAATGCGGCAACATTCAATAGCAGACGGGGGGCGCGAGGTGGCAGATGCGCCCTTACCGACACCGGAATATTGGGACAGGATGGGCAGGATTGACAGGAGAAAACAATCCACCTGAATCATTTCCGCTTGTATCCTGTTCAATCCTGTTCATCCTGTCAAAGCTTTTTTCCTAGAGCGGTCGCGATTTTCGTTCGCCGCGTTGACCCGGGGCGCTTCCCCGTTTTCGGTGCGTTGTCATATTTATGTAACCCACCCAAAACGCACCACAAAACAAGGAGTTGCCAGGAGATTCTTCCGCGTAGGGGCTTCTTGAGCCTCCACTCCCGCCTCCCTCGTCTGGCACCAGCGATCGCCCCCCGCTGGACCGCTCCGCGTCAACCGGCCATGGCGCGAATGCGGAAGGTAGGCCGCATGGCGTGGAGATGCGTGACCGCCTTATCGAACGAGGCGCCCTCCAGCAGTGCATCAGCCACTTTGGGATCGAAGTGACGACCTTTACCCTGCTCGATTTCGTCGAGGACCCTTTGAAGGCCCAGAGGCTGCCGCTGGACTGCTTTACAATTCCGTACGCGGTCGCCTTGAAAATGTGGGCCTGCGTCTCGCGGCTCATACCGCACCCCGTATCGCTTACCGCGAGGCATGACGTGCGGGCCGGCAGGCAGACACGGTCATACGCCAGCGGTTTCTGGAGCAGGGAGCGGCATTAATTGAAAAACCGTTCAGCCCCACACGGTTGTCTAGTAAGGTACGGGAGGTGCTGGATGAAGCGAGACGGGAGACGTGATACGTGAGGCGTGATACGTGATGCGTAATTACGGGACTAGGAAGGCGGGGTCGTAGTCCGCTGCCAGGCGGCCCAGAACGACTGCCGCCTGTGCTCCGTGGCCGGGGAGCGTGACGACGTCGCCGTCGCTGTCGGCTGCGCCGAGCGTGGCCAGGCAGACTGAACGCGTACACGTGAAGTCGGCGAGGCGATTCGACGCCCTGGTGAAGACTTCGGCAAGCTCTCCGGTGCGCGCGATGTGGCGAACGGAGGCGCTGTCACCTCCGGTGACGAAGAGCAGCGCGGAGCCGTCGCCATTCCAGGACGGGGCAAACGCGCCGGTCGACTCGTGGGTTATCTGGGTGGCCGTGCCGCCCGCACGGGGGATGCTGAACAGCTGCGACGTATTCGTGCGCGCGGAGGTGAAGGCGATCACGTCGCCCGACGGGCTCCAGGCCGGCGACCGCTCCGGGATGAAGGTGGACGACCCGGTCGCCAGAGGGCGCTGGTTGGCGCCAGTTACATCCATTAGCCAGATGCGTGGCGTTCCGCTCCTCGCGCTCACGAAGGCGATCGTCGTGCCCGCCGGGTCGAGCGCGGGCTCGCCGTCGGGAGCCGGCGCGTTCGTGAGCCGCTGCTGATTCTGCAGCCCCGTGTCCGCGACGTAGATCTCGGCGTTCCCGTCGCGCAGCGAGGTGTACGCAATGCGGCCAGCGGCGCTATGCGGCTGTGTGTCCTCCTGCCCCGGGGCCGATAGCCGTCGTACGACATTCGCGTCAGAACGGTAGATGCCTGGCAGTCCGTCCACGAGCGAAGTGAAGACGAATGGAGGAACTGGGGTGAGGTTGGGACTGACGGAGTCACCGCAGCTGGCTGACACCACTGCGACAGCGACGACAGTGGCTGCGGAGGGGACGTGCCGGCCCAGGCGCCGGACCAGATTTGCGCCCAGCCGCTGGACGCTGCGTGGAGAGCCCTCCGCGATGACGCCCGCATACTGAAACACTCGTTCGGCGAGCAGGTTGTCGCGCAGCGGCACCGCGAGCGCGAGTCGCACTCTGGCGACGCGGCGCACCGTTCTTGATGCTCCCGAACGGTACAGCGGCAGCCTCTGCTCGATTTCGCCGGCGGCGGAGATAAGTGTTTTAAGCGCCGAGCTTTGTGGGCTCCGCGCGACGTAGCTATCGAGGGCAGCAGGCGAGACGTCCGCGGTGTAGAGGCGAGCCACGTCGGCGAGATCGCGCTGGCGGTACCGGTGTGTCCAGTTGACGGTCACCGCGTGCTCGAGCGCATGCAAAAGAAGGTGGGTCGGCGTGGGAACGAGGAGAGTAGCCCCACCCACATCCACCGGCCGCGCTTCCCGCCAGAGGTTCGCGAGGAGCTCGGCGGATTTTCCTGTGGCATCCGATATCCCGTTCGGCGACGAGGCGTCCGCCCCACCAGAGAGGCGGTGGTGAATTTCGATGCCCAACGAGCCGGCGCGAACCAGGCCGCCGAGGTGATGGGGGGCCGCCACGCCGCTCGCTTCGTACGACAGCTCCCGCAGCAGCAGCCCGTGAAATCGTTCGGCGTCACGGGGACGGAGCAGCAGGTCGATGTCCGCGATGGATCGCTGTCCGGGCATCTCTCCCGCCGCGATTCGCGCGGCCCCCTTGAGCACCGCCACGTCAATCTCGTGACGCGCAGCCAGTGCCGCCACCTCGCGGAGCTGCTGCCGTAGCATGATGGCGCGGCGCACCGACTCGGCGGTTTCCCGCTGCAGCATGCAGCCAAGCCAGGGCGGCAGAAACCCGGTGAAATTCGCGCCACTCAGCGCCCGGTGTAGCTGCACGGCGCACCCCTCGAAGGCCAAAACGCGCGTCCAGTATCGCTCGGGAGCGGCGAGGGCCCGATTGGCCAGGCGCGGTGACGGGCGATCGCCGCGCAGTACCGCCGCGGCAAAATCGTACACATCCAGGCTAGGCGCCATGAACCAGTATGGGCCGGAAGGTCTCCAGCCCCTCTGCAGGTTCGCCGACCGGCTCACCGTTCAGCGTCACCCAGGCGTGCCCCGCGAACTTGCTGGAGTTGCCCGCGACTCCGATGTGCACGCGCGGACGGAGGCCGTGCTGCCGCAGCATGGTGTACAGTACCAGCGACCGCGTTAGACAGGTGCTCTTCCAGGGGCCTCGCCCCACGCCAAGCCAGCGGTCCACACGCCGGGCCAGCACCACCGGTCGCACGCCGGACGTCGCTCGCACGGGCCACCGGTCACAGGCGTGGAGCACCGTACCGAGAGGAAGCATGCGCAGCGACAGAGGAACCACGATCGCGGCCGCCAGCGCGAGCGCGCGTTCCGCGTTGCTGGTGCTCATTCCGGCACCACGACGAGGAGACCTTCGGCAAGGAGCTCGTCTACCAGACGCTCGGCCGATGCGAACGCGAGCGAGCGATCCACGCCGTACTCCTCGCTGAGCCGGCTCGCGATTCTGTCGAGGCCAATGTTCCCGGCGAGCAGCCCCCAGATCGCCATTCCAGTCGAATTGAGAGAATAGTAGCGTTTTGTTACCATATGCAGAACGACGGCGCCGTCCTCCACCTCGGCGAAGACCGCATCGCCGGAGATTTTATGGGTGCTCACGCGACCGCCTTCGCCAGCACGTCCGCGATGGATCGGAGCTGGGCGGGAGTGTGGGTAAGCCGGAAGACCGGCACCAGCGTTCCCGCCCTGCGAAGACTCTCGAGATGTGCCGCGCTGGCAGCGTCGCGCAGGATCACCCACGGCGACTGTCTGATCATCGCCGCGAGGGCATCGGCTCCGTCGAGTCGGGTCATCTCGCAGCAAAATCCGCGTTGCAGGAAAACCACGGCGACAGCGGGAGCGCACGCTGCGGCAGAGGGGACGACGCCGAACCGTCGCCGTGGATCGAGCGGCGCGGGTTCGAGTGGCGTCGGATCGGCCAGCGTGCGAGGGCTGGTTTTGAGCTCCGGGAAGTCGTCCGAAAGCGCTGAGCTCACCTGGAGCGGTGCCCGCCACGGGTGAACCATGACGCGCGATTCCGCGAGCTCGAGCACGACACCATCGTCTCCGAGAATCGTCCAGCCGGCGCGGCTCAGCGCGTAGCCCAGCGTCGACTTGCCACTGCCGCTGTCGCCTGCGAGCAGCCAGGCTCGGCCGAGTGGATCAACCGCGCCAGCGGCGTGCATGAAATACCGCCCGCGCTCGCGCAGCCGGACGATGGCGCCGGTTCGCGCGAGTTCCTGCCGCGCGCGCCGAGTGGCTGTCGCGTAGCCCTGCCCCCGAAAGAGGCGTCCGCGACGAACCCAGAGCTCGGCGGGCTCGAGAGCGTGCACGAGCCTGAGCGCTTCCCCGCCCTCCTCATCCACGGCATCCACCTCGCCCCACCGCCAGGCGACCCGGCCGCTCACGCCGGAGTCCGCGCGAGCGCCGCCCAGGGATGCTCGGGAAAGTTCGCGAGAAAGCCCGTCTTGCCGTGGCTCCGCGCACAGCTCAGGCAGGGGTAGTCGTCCGCCGCGTCCCAGGCATGCCGCTCCCAGCGCGCCTGCGTCTCCCCGGCGAAGTCGCGATACGCGCCGCCGCCGCGCTCGATGATTGCCGAGAGCGGCTCGGCGGTGAGATCTCCCAGAATCGGGTCAGCGCCCGACCCATAGCGCGAGAGCTGGCAGCAGAAGGGAACGCGGCCTCGCGCGTCGACGTAGATCTGCCTGAGCGCCATGGTGCCGCAGGAGCGACGCGGCAGGGGCTCGAACGTTCCGTAGTCGAGGCCTATGGTCACCGCGCTGGTGGCCGCGAGGCTCCGCACTTCCGCCTCGGCGTCGTTCCACTCCGCGGGCGAGAGGTCGCTGCCGTCGATGGCGCTCTCGGGGGTGGGCTGCGGGAGGATGAAATGGAACTCCGCGACCCCGAGCTCGTTCGCGAGCGCTACCGCGTTTCGCAGCTCGCTCCAGCTGTCCCGCGTTACCACCATGGACATCTCCGCCCGCAGGCCGCGGCTCATCAGCGCCGCGGCGGCGAGCAGCGCCTTGCGAAAGCTGAGCCGTCCCCGCTGCCGGTCGTGCGTACGCTCACTGGCGCCGCTGAGGCTGATGCGCACAAAGGCGGGCGGGTACTGGGCGAAGAGCGCGAGGTGCCGGGGCACGAGCCACCCGTTTGTGACCACACGGTACGGAACGCCGCGTCGCTCGAGCTCGCGCACCGCCTGGGAAAAGAATGGCGCTACGAGCGGCTCCCCGCCGGTAAACACGACGGTGACGGAAGACGCGAACGCCATTGCTTCGTCCACCACGCGACAGAACAGGGCGGGGTCAAGCTCCTCGATAACCGCCTGATGCGAGCCCCGGATACAATGTGTGCAGTGGAGGTTGCACAGGTTCGAGAGCTCGAAACCTACGACCAGCGGTGCGCGGGGCATGCCAATCAGGGCGAGACCGCGCCGATCTCGTAAACGACGTAGTCCCAGTCGGAGGTGTCCAGGGGGCTGATGCTGATCTGCCCGAACTGGAACAGCGGTGACGTACCCGGAAAGGATGTGGGCTGGAGCGCCGAATACAGAATGCTTCCTCCGCGGACGCCGTCCACGAAGAACACGGCGCTGTCCGCGGCGTACTTGCGTAGCTGGTATACGTGGAAGGCAGCAGTGGTGTTGATCAGATACACGCCCGGGAAGAACGACCGGTCGGAATGGATGAAGCCCACGGTGTTCGCCGCGACGCCAAAGGCGATCGTCTTTACGCCGTCATCGATCACCGTACCGGGCGTCGAGGCGTCGTTCACAATACCGTTGTAGCGCAGACGGACCTCGATGTAGGCATTCGCCGCCACTGCGACCGAATCCCGCCGATAAAATGTGAGCGCGCTCAACGTGCCGCCGGGTAATAGGTTGAGAATGCCGTCGCTCGCCGAGTACGTGTACACCCCGAGCCCCGTCGCGTCGCGATACTGCGTCCACCGCGGCTCGCTCTGCGTGTCGGGAAGCGAATCCGCCTGGTAGTCGATCTTCCAGCGGGTCTCGTTGGGCGCCGCCCAGGCTGAGCTTACGAGCACCTCGAAGGTGAAGGTTGTCACATGCGTATCGGCCTGGAA
>JBPCJT010000143.1:0-10796 GCA_051005015.1 Gemmatimonadaceae bacterium
CTCCAGATTCGGTCGGGAGATGGGTAAAATCCGCCGAGGCGGACGTACTCGACCTCGAGAATAACCTCGCGAGCGCTACCCCATCCTGGGCCGGCGCCTGCTTCCACGCGCAGCAGGCAGCGGAGAAGTACCTGAAGGCTGTGGTTGTCTCCCGCATGCAGAAGCCAATCCGCACGCACGAGCTATACGTTCTCGCGAATCAGATCCGCGAGCTCGGGCTCGAGCTTCCTGATTTCACGGCAGAGTTCAAACTGCTTTTCCAGTATGGGCAGGAAGCGCGATATCCCGGCATCGTGGAAATCCCGGACGAGGAAGCAGGGCGTCGCACGGTGGAGGCCGGCAGGCGTGTGGTTGAATCCGCCAAACGCCTGCTGCCGGAGACGGAATGATCCAGCGCGCCACGACGACCGATCATCGCATCACTCTCGCGCCATCGGCATCGAGCACCTGGGCGCCGGGATAATCGAGTACGACTCGTCGGTCCCTGAAGAAATCCGCGCCCAGGATCCACCCGCTGCAGATCATTCCCAGGGTCAGCGCAAGAATTTGAGGCAGGGTCCCTGCCTGCAAGCAAAGCCGGCGGTGGGGAAATCCGACCTCCACATCCCGGACGCCGGTCTCGAAATCCCCCACTCCGGGAAAGAAATCGGTCACGGTGCGCACGACCTGGAGATTCTCCACGGCCTCGTCCGGCGCGTAGGAGAGCGCCGCGCCAGAGTCGAGGATGGCCGTTGTGCGAGCTCCGTTGAACTCGATCGGAATTCGCGGAACATCCATCACCAACTCCATTGGCAGAACACCCGCACCGTCCAGCGCAATTGGCTCGGCGGAGAAAGTGACCTTGCCCCCGGGCCAGTCCACCAGGGTCCGATAGTCCTTGAGCGTTTCGTGGCCGAGGAAATATCGGATGTCGGGGTGCACCTGCTCCCGCACCAGATCGAGCACACCGAAGCTGTCGGGGCTGAGGCCGTGAGTCTTAACGCCGAGTTGCATGCTCCCGCCGGCACCGTAGCTCTGCGGCGACCCGGTATCCAGGAGTGCCAGGCCGTCCGTCATGGCGATCAACAAGTGATTCTTCACAACAGCCAGTTCGTACGCCATTATGCCCTCTCTCCAGTGAACCGCGCCACCACTCCCAGCGCTCTCAACTTCCCGCCCGATAATCCTCGATACTCACGACACCCGCCGGACCGCCTTTCGCCCCACCTCCTCCTGATACTCTGACCAAAGCTCGGCAGCGTACGTCTCGGCTTTGGTTATCAACTTTTCGGCCTCGCAGAACACCGTGCTGCAATCGGCCAGGGAAACCGCGGTCAACGATGAGATGTCGGAAATCTTCGCCCAGGTGATCCGGCGTGTGCGATCTGTGTCGAAGTACTGGACTTGGTCCGCGAGCTCCACCACACCCCCACGCGTCACCAACGCCTTGTATTCCGGCGCCGAGGATCGCTCAGCCATTCCCTGGCTCGTGTACGCCGACCCCACGATCCCATGCGCGTTGAGCTGCTGAAGCACACGCTCCGTGTCCCGGAAAGCGCACCCGACGATCAGATTGTAGTGATTGCGGCGCACAGTCAACGCGGCAGGCTTGCCCGCCGGCGCTTCCCACAAAGGCGCCTCGCTGGGCGGCAGCCCCATCTCGGCGAACGTCTGATCGTATGCACCCCCCGATGAATCGGCGAAATCCGGGCAAAGCTTGTCTATGTAATTCACTACCGTGTGACCGAGCTCGACGCGACTGTGCACCACCGCGGCGATTGTCGGATCCGCATTGATGGCCTGTTGACAGCTCAGAGCGTCACGCAGCCGCGCTATCGGCAACGGGACCGTGATGTCGAACAGAATACCGTCGGGGAAATGCACTGCCGCGTAACCCTGGGGGACCTCGTCCGAGACAAGAACGTTAAAGCGGCTACCGAGCCGCACATGCCAGAGATCGAGCCAGTCTGTCGGGAGATCTAGTTCGAACGGCCAGCCGAAGATCGCCTTGACCGCATCCATCCACTCCCGGCAGGTTGTACTGCCGCTGTACCCCCTGATCCCACGCCACGCGGTGTGGAATAACACGCGCCTGCTCGAGCGGAGGCAGGTGAGGGATACCGATGCGTTCAGCTCATCATCGCGCCACTCGGCATGCCATTCGTCCGCGGTGATGCTGATTGATTCGTGGACGAGTGAGCCGACGAGAAGCCTGCGAGGCAGGTCGTCTGGTTTTGCTACATCGAGTGGCTTCACATCGGTACTGCCGCGCGGACGATCCGACGTTCCAAGCAGAATGAGCTCCGGGAAGTCGAGCTGTTCGGCAATGTTTCGCGTTTCCATACAATCTCCTTTCGATGAGGTCCCGTCTCACTCGCGCATGGTTCCCGCAAAAAACACGGGCCGGCATTGCCACCGTTTGGAGACGGATGGCGGACGGATCACGGAGCCGATTCTCTCCCCGTCCTCTCCATGCTGGCAGCCGAGACGGAGGCTGCCGGTACTTTTGAGTCATGAGACAACAAAAAACCCGCGTCTGACAGCCGCGGGCCTCGTGCACCGCGACTTAGTTGGATGTGGTGGCCTGCGCGGTCCAACAAGTCGGTGAAATCACCGCGCACTTCAACGATATGATTAGCGGGTCAGCATGTCAAGCCGACTTGAAACCTCCGGCATTGCGCCGCAGGGCATCACGGCCCATCGGCTCCTAGGCTACCCGCCTCCAGTACTCGAAAATCAGGACCATGCTGAGGGTGTCGAGCTTGCAGTACTGCAGCAGCAGCTCGCGCCACGCCGCCTTCGCAAGCGGATCGTTCTTCTCCACGCCGTACATCATCGCTTCGTACGCGCGGATAGCACCCGTGCCCTCGTGCACGTCCTGCGGCACGCCGTTGATCTCGATCCCCGGAAGCGACGAATACGGATTCGTGTCGGGGTCCGCGCGCCTGCCCGTCCATAGCTCGAACGCGGCGCGCATCGTGTCGTCGCAACGCCATATCGCGTCGAGCATCGGCTTGATCGACGTTCGGCCGCGGGAGCCGGGATGATGAAAGTCCCGCTGCGCCCACTGATGCAAATCCACGATTCGCCGAGCCTTTACGTCGGCGAGCCAGGCGACAAGCCCAGGATCGCTCACGCCGAACCGCGGTAGCTCTCCGGCCACCGTCTCGAGAGTCGTCCCTTCGAAGGATGACCAGGTCAGCACGGTACCCGAATCGCCGATAGCCGCGCGTAGCGTGCGCGCGAACTCTTCATTCGGCCAGCGTGGCCCGGCGTTCAGCCACTCGCTATGTACGGGCGCGGCGCCGGGCGCGGCGACCGTGTGGCAGCTCCATTGAAACGCCACTAGGCCGTACGGCCTCATGCCGGCGTGATACGGCAACGCCAGCCGCGACGCCTCGAAGTCCACGAAGTGCAGCGGGTACGTGACTGCCGACACTCGATGGCTCAACTCCGGTCCGACCCAGATCTCTCCCGTCCTCGCGCAGGTGATCTGGCGGCGTTGGCGTTCCGCCGTCGGGCCCACAGAGCCGTCCACCTTCACCAGCGCCTCTTCCGGGATGTCGAACAGCGATGCCTTGCGCGCGCGCACGAGCCATTCGATCATAGGCGTCTTTTTGTCCGCGCTCTTCACCGTGCCGATGCTGAACAGCTCGAGGACGTGCGGCTCCGCATCGGCGAGCTCGCCCCAGCAGTCGCGGAAGCCGTTCAGCGGAACCGTTTCCGCCTGCTTGTACTCGCACTTGCCGCATTGCGAGCCATGCGGCCGCTTGTAGCTCTCGAGCGGCTCGTCCAGCAGCCGCTCGAACTGACTCGCGGCGAGATCGACTTCGTCGCGCAGCAAATCAACTTCCTCGGCGACGTTTACCTGCGTTAACACGTCCAGCTTCGGCAGCAACGCGCGGTCACCGATGAAGCTGGCCGTGTGGACTGTCGAGGCTCCATCCCGGTCGATGCGGCGATCGATTTCGAACAGGCTGATTACGTCGTCCACGCCTGACCGCTTGCTGGTGTCGACGAGGAGGAGGTGCGGCTCGACTATGAGATCGGGAAACAGTTGCTCGAGAATCAGCGTCTGGTAGGCGAGGTCCTCGAATGTTCGGTCCCACTTCGCCAGCAGACCATACGGTTTTCTGGTGGATCGAAAGCATCCCTTGCCGCCCTCGGCCAGGCTGGCGGAGTGGGCGGCGCCGTCGAACGACTTGGACTTCACCTCGATCAGCCGGAGGGTGTCACCGCTCTTCTCCAGGATGTCGACGCGCGCCAACCTGCGGTTCCACAGAAGCGTGGCCTGGAACAGCGTGACCTGATCCTTCTCTAGTTGTCTGCGCGTCTCCTCGAAGGCGCGTTCCGGATCAGGATGGTACTCCAGCTGCGCGCCGTTGGGACGCTGCGCCTTCGCGAGCGCCTCCACCATGTACCCGCCCTGCGCCAGCATGCGCATGTACGGGTCGTCGTCGCGCGCGTCGGGGTAGCCGTTCTCGCGGAAGAACAGCTTGGCCTCGCACGTTCGCGCGAGCGTGTAGTCCGACTTGGAGAGCAAGCGTGGGCGCGGTGCGGCGGCGGTGTCAACGGCCATGGGATTCGTAAGATACTTCCTTCATGCGATCGTGCTTCGAGGATCCCGGGCGGGTGGCATCGGAGGATGATAGCAGGAGATCGGCTGCGCGGCGCACGGCTCGCTTGCACTGGCAGCCGTCCAGCTCGACATGCTGTGCAATAATATATTTGCCCCATCTGTGGGGAATGCGCGATGATTAACGCAGCCCTGCCAGGAGAATACGTGGCGTGGACCAAACCGGGATACAAGAGAACCGAAGTCGATGCAGCAGGCAAATACCTCGCGTCTAATTGGTGGGGATTCCCAGCTGACGAATTGGAGCGGCTTGATGCGTCGTTGGCGATTTTGAACAACTGGCGGTCAGCTCACAGCTTCCCCCTCAACACCTTTCAGTCGACACTCCGAAAAAAGGCGCGCGCTATTTACCCCAACGCTATTGTCGCGCAGCGCATCAAGCGTGTTCCGTCGATCATGTTGAAGCTAGAACGTTTCCCCTCGATGAACCTTTCGCAAATGCAGGACATCGGGGGATGTAGAGCCATTGTCGGTAGCGTCAGCAATACGATGAAGCTTCGGGACGCTTACCTAAGGAGCCAACTTCGGCATACGCTCGTTCGGGAGAAGGACTACATAAAGGAACCGAAGGACTCCGGCTATCGCGGGATTCACCTAGTGTACAGATACCTAAGCGACCGGCAGCAAGGCGATCACAACGGATTGCAAATTGAGATGCAACTACGATCTCACCTTCAGCACGCGTGGGCTACGGCGGTGGAGACCGCCGGGACGTTCTTGGAACGCTCGCTCAAGTCAAGCCAAGGTCCTGACGAATGGTTGCAATTCTTTGCGCTCGTCAGCTCTGGCTTTGCGCTTAAGGAGAAATGTCCTCCCGTACCAGGCACACCAAAGAGCCCTGGAGAGGTGAAAAGAAAGATCAAGAGTCAGGCGAAGGTACTTCAGGTAGATCAAAACCTCCGCGCCTTTGGTGCAGCGATAAATGAAATCTCGGAGCCGACCCACAAGGATAGCCACTTCTTTCTGCTGGAACTCCAGCCGGAGCAGAATACCGTGACAATCAGTGGGTACACGATTCAGCAATTGGTGACGGCTAACCGAACGTACCTCGAAGTGGAAAAACGCCTAGCAGCCGAAAACGTTCCGGGTGCTCAGGCGGTGCTTGTCGCTGCCGATACGCTTGAATCACTGCGGCGAGCGTATCCGAATTTTTACTTGGATACGAATGCTTTTCTCGATTATTTAAAAGAGGTGACCGATTAGCGCGGCTTCTTCTTCGCCCTCTTTTTCGGCTCAATGACTTCCGCCATAGGCAAGGCCATCACTCGCCCTTTAGGTCGGCCATTCGCTCCAATGGTGGTGCAGGCCGCGCGCGAAATGATCGCGGCCGCGAGGTAGCTTCTCCCGTGACGTCAGACCGCGCAGCGCCCGGAGCGCGCCAGCTCCGGAATGGGCGTGGCACGTTGCGCGCACGACGAGAGACGATCCAAGCCGCGGCCGTCCGCCTTAAGGACGGTCGAATCTTCACCGGCCCGTCACACTACATAATTGTGGAGCATCTCATCGACGCGAAACAAGCGAAGCTCATCGAGAGCGCGCATGATGGATTCATCACCACCGCTGGCCGGTTTGTGAGCCGCGCGGACGGCCACGTAATCGCTCGCCGGTCCGGCCAAGTCTTCGGCGATTCGGGTGATCGGAGCTCCAAGTATGATGCCTCCGGGCCGGTCGGAGATCTTCACGCGGCGGAGGTCGAGGACATCCCGTACGCCGGGGTAAGACGGTTTCCTCTCGGCGCCGCGTCAACTCCCGGCGTCCTAAGGTGATCCCCAGAGCAAGACTACACGCTACTGTAGAAGAATCATCCGCCGGTTTCACCAGCGCTGTGCCCATACCGCTCCGCCAACGCTGGATCGCGAAGTAACTGCTGTGCGCCCGTCGCAGCAGCCGGATCTTGGTCCTCCATCAACCGGATGACGTTCATCGGCGGAAAGTGGTACACGCCTAACAATCCCTGGAGCGTCAGATTCGCCAACACCGAACGCGCGTACGGAAAGAGGATCGCCGGTGCGTTCGTTCGTACGAAATGATCGAAATCAATCGAATGTGGCGCGCCCTTTTCACCCAGCTGAAAACGACCGACCAGCCACACCTCTGCATTCTCGGGCCGTTCCTTCGATCCCTCGATGCCAAGCGTAACGGCGACATGAAAAAACGCCGGCTCTTCCTCGTCGATGTGCCAATCCCAGCCAAACAGCACCGACGGCTCCCCATCAGGCAGAGCAGCACGATCCTGTAAGATTTCGTGGCTTTGACGAAGAACGTAAACGCGGTCAATGAAATACCCGCTTTGACGTCCTATCGTTGGAGCAATCATCTGATTGCCTCTACAGGAGGTTTTCCATCAGTATCTGAGTCGAACCGGCGCAATCCAGCTTCTTGCGCCCTACGCTGCAAATGCGGCTCGATGTGAATGATCTTCGGGTCGAGCGGTGGGGGCATCGGCACCGTCGCAGATATCGGAATTCCCCGTAACTGACCCAGAAAGGCGACCGCCTGCGGCACCTCGCGTAAAACGCGAAGCAAAGTATCCGCGGCTCCACTTTGACACACCGTTCCGGCTTCCCAGCGGGCCGTTGTTTTTCTGCCCGCATGGATGAGTAGATCCTGCGTCGCTTGGCTAATCCCGAGCGACGCCCTTAACGCGCGTAATTCGTCCGGTGAGAGAAGACCATCTTCATGTCGGAGTTTCGCGGCGGCTTCACGGCGAAGCTCGCGAAGTTCCTCAGGACGGTGGAATACCTCTCCGCACGTGTCGCACTTTCGGTGAGTGAAATCAACGGCAACCGCCCGTTCACCGATGCGAACATCCACGGACTCGCGAATAGGACCGACGGTGCCGCCGCAGAGGCTGCACTCGTTGACATTGAGAGTGGTGATGTTTTCCACTATTTCCTCTTAAAAGAAATGACTTGCACGAAGCGGCCCTGTGGATAGCGTTGCAAATCCAGCGTACCCACGAGCTGCAGCTTCAAATAGATCGGCACATCGTCGTACCGCGGGCGATAAACGTCCTGGAGAAGCTGCGGCCGCTGCTCCGCAGGCATGGGTTTGTGAAACTCTGACGGTGTTAGTCCCAGGATGCACGTTTCGAGATCATCGGACGAAAGCCCGAGATCTTCCATGCCGATTTCTGCCTCGCGAGTCGTCTCGTATTCACCGTGGCCGACAAGTTCGAGGATCGCATGTAGGTCATATGAAGGCCGCCTAATAGACGCCATTACGTGAGGAATGGTATCATCATGCTACCACCAATGGAAGTAAAACGTTTCACGAGGAGGCACAACTCGTGTTTGTAAGCCAAAATGCGTCCTGTTTTGGGGACGCCAATTAGAAGCTGAGGCGGTTCGAGATCAGAAACGCAGCCAGCGGTATTAGATGGCCTTTAAGCTGGCACACCTTAACCGATCCAGAGCAACCAGTGTCTTGCGTGCAACATTACTTGATGCTTCGTGCACTGAGCTTCCACGGGATTCGGGTGGAGATTCCAGAAGGCGAACGACGAGGGCCAAAGGCTAAGAAATTTTTTCAGCGCGAGCCTCCGTAGCTTCGGCTCGGTAGTCGTTCCACTCTATCATCAACTCGTGCGTCAGGGCTGAGGAGTCATTTGCATTCAGCCCGAAGCCCGCACAAGTTCTTCCATGTCCACGCCTTCTGTGTGGCCGGCCCGCCCGACAGACCCTTACCAAGCCCATGCCCCCACGTAAACGCGGATCGAAACCGTCTTCTCCCAAAAGCGATCGTGGAAGTAAGGGCAAAGGGCGCGGTGGCTCACGGCGGACTCGCGCGACGACCAGCGAAACGAGCGCTGACGCCTATCGCCATAGTGACGCCGAGCTGGCGACGCGCCCCGAGATCGGAACCCAGGCTCAGTTCAGGAAGAAGAAGCCGCCCAAGACTTACAAGTACGATTCCTCACTTTCGCCGGCGCTGGACTGGGACGGGCAGAATGCCGCGCGGGAAGTAGCCGAAGCGCTCATCCAGCGCATTCGCGACGCGAAGACGGTGGATGAGGCGCACGCGGCGGCCGACGAGCTGGCGCGGCTGAGCTCGCCGTTCCTGAATTGGGCCGGGAAGGCAGAGCGTCTCTCCTTCGACGTGCCGACGCTGCCGATGTTCGTGCACGAGCGGCTCGCGACCAGCGCGATCCTGGAAACGCTCAAGCGCCACCGCCGCGACCAGCAGGAGACGCTGGATCTGTTCGGCGATCCGCAGCACTCGGTGGCCGACCAGGTGCTGCGCGCGTACGAGCACCGGGACAGGTGGGTGAATCGCGCGGTGCTCGGCGATTCCCTGGTGGTGATGAACTCGCTACTCGAATACGAAGGGCTCGGCGGGCAGGTGCAGCTGATCTACATAGACCCGCCGTACGGCGTGAAGTTCGGGTCCAACTTCCAGCCGTTCGTGCGCAAGCGGGACGTCAAACACAACGACGACGCGCATCTGACGCGCGAGCCGGAGATGGTGCAGGCGTATCGCGATACATGGGAGCTCGGGCTGCATTCGTACCTGACGTATCTACGCGACCGGCTACTTCTCGCGCGGGATCTACTGACGCCGTCAGGGAGCGTGTTTGTGCAGATCTCGGACGAGAATCTCCATCATGTCAGAGAGGTGATGGATGAGGTGTTTGGGGCTGAAAATGCGATAGCCCAAGTCGCATTCGCAAAGACGACGAGCGCCTCCGGGAAAGGTCTTAGCGCGGTAGCCGACTATCTGGTCTGGTATGCTAAAGATCGTACCGTAGTAAAGATTCACGAGCTTTACATGCCGAAGACTGATCCGACTGGTCAGTACACATGGATCGAAGACTCTAACCGCACGCGCCGGAATCTTGGGTCTGCTCCCGCAGCGCGCGCCGAAACCGAACGTGGAGCCCGAGTATTTCGTCCGGACAACCTGACGAGCCAACGGCCGGCAGGTGCTGGCGATGTGACCCGTTTTACCTTTGACGGGAGAGAGTTCTCACCGGGGAAAGGCACTTTCAAGAGCGATAAAAGGGGACTTTCTCGCCTCGCCGAGCGTGGCAGGCTGATCGCACTGGGTAACACGCTGTGCTACGTCCGCTACTTGGATGACTTCCCCGTGGTTGCACTCAGTAATGTATGGGACGACACGGTTGTCTCCGGGTTCGCGGACCGGAAGCAGTATGTGGTGCAGACCAGTCCAATAGTTGTTCAGCGGTGCCTCCTCATGACCACCGACCCCGGCGACCTAGTCCTCGATCCAACATGCGGCTCTGGCACAACTGCCTACGTCGCCGAACAGTGGGGACGACGCTGGATCACCATTGACACCTCGCGAGTGCCCCTCGCGCTCACGCGCCAGCGCATCCTCACCGCGACCTTCCCCTGGTACGAGCTCCGCGATCAGGCACGCGGCCCCGCGGGCGGCTTCGTCTACGACCGCAAGCAGAACAACCGCGGCGAGGAAGTCGGCGGCATCGTTCCCCACGTCACGCTCAAGTCCATCGCCAACGACGAGCCCCCAAAAGAAGAAGTCCTCGTGGACCGGCCCAACGTGGACAGGTCCATCACGCGCGTCAGCGGGCCGTTCGTGGTCGAAGCCACGATTCCGACCCCGGTGGACTTCGAAGGCGACGGCGTCGAGGACAGCGGCGCGCCCTTGATCGCCGCCGAGCACGGCTCATTCGTCGAAAGAATGATCTACGTGCTCCAGAAAAGTCCGGTGCTCCAGGTCGCCGGCGGGAAAACCGTTACGCTGCGCAACGTCCGTCCGCCGGCACGCACCCTCTCGCTCTCGGCGGAAGCAATAGTGGACACGAACGCCGCGGTCGCGATCGTGTTCGGGCCCGAGAGCGGCGCGGTCACCGAAAAGCTCGTCTTCAACGCCGGCCGCGAAGCCAGCGCCAAGACGTACACACACCTGTACGTCATCGGCTTCGCCATCCAGCCCACAGCGCGCGAGACGATCGAGAAAGCAGCCGAGATATTCGGCGTCCCCGCCACGTACGTGCAGGCCACGCCCGATCTCATGATGGGCGACCTGCTGAAGAACATGCGCTCCAGCCAGATCTTCAGCGTCTGCGGCCTGCCTGAGATCGAGATCGTGCGCCTCAAGCCAGCCGCCCGCGGTGAGCCGGAGAAGTACCAGGTGCGCCTGCTCGGCCTCGACACCTTCGAGCCGATAACCATGGAAGCGCAATCGCTCGAAGCCGAGC
>JBPCJT010000144.1:0-14195 GCA_051005015.1 Gemmatimonadaceae bacterium
TGTCATGCCGGTCGGGTTGTCGAGCGGAGCCACATGGAGTTATCGCCATGCGCGCGATCACCGCCTCACTAGTATTGTTCCTGGCCGCATGCACCGATGCGACCTCCCCCACCCACCCGCGCGAGCGCCCGTCGCTCGGCATCAACGCCGCAGGAACAACCAGGGTCACGGTTGATCCCGGATTCACCGCGATGCACGCCGGGGACACCCTTCGAGTTCACGCCACGGTCGTAGACGGCACCGGCGCGCCTCTGACGTCGCAAAGCGTCACGTGGATTACCAACAACTCTTCGGTAGCAACGGTTACAACGCTCGGCACCGTGCGTGCCGTTGCCGTAGGAACGGCGATGATCTTCGCGCGGCGAAACGGCGCCGAGGATACCACCGTAGTAAATGTCTACCTGGCCGGAGTCGGAATACGTCCCCTTCCCGGTTACGTGACCCGGGTCGGAGCAGGCAGGAACGAGCCGCTGGGGTTTATAGCTATCTCCGATCGGCCGTTCAAATCCCGAGCCATCTCGCGAACAGACGATGCGGCAGCGGAATGGTGGAATGCGAATGCAGAATGGAACGCCGCACAATTATCAATCGTGAGCGATGTGACGGCGCCTATTTCACCGAGCAGTGTGGCCCAAATCCGATACCCCGCTGGAATGCAGGATGGCATAGGTCCAGCGGGCATGAGCCTCCGGCTTCCGAATAACCGCGCCATCTCCATGGCCACCGCAGTACGGATTTCCGCGAACTTTTACGGCCACCCGTCCGGCGTGAACAAACTAAACTATTTCTACATGGCCGCTGGCAAGCCCAAGATTTATTTCTCGGCGCAAGGCCAGGGAATGGGAGCGCTACAGCCGCAGATTCGTCTCCAGGGCATCGCCGAACAGCCAGTCAGCAGAAATCTTCCTCTCAATCTTATGCCCGGAGCGACAATAACCCGCGGTGTATGGCATCGGATTGAGTTTCTTCTGGTCGCAAACACGCCCGGGCAACCAAATGGTGAAGCGCATATGTGGCTCAACGGCACCAAGATTCTGGACAGTCGCACGATTACCTATCTGGCGCCCGGAGAAAAGCCTTTCGACACGGTTAGCATTACATCCATATGGGGCGGAGCTAGCACGGCAAACGTTCCCTACGACATGTATGCATGGTGGGATCACGCGTACGTGAGCGCGCCATAGGGAAGGCGGCGTTACTCGTAGCCGTACCTTAACAGGTATTCCCGTAGTACCGAAGTCAGTATCTCCTGTTGAGCAGGGGTGAAATCGCTCCTCCACTTCTCGTTCTCGTTGCGCAGTCCTTCAGACAAGGCAGCCTGAGAGAGCGACTCGGACCAGTCCAGCTCACAGAATTCGGCCACACGGCGGAACATCGGAACTGGAGCTTTACACAGCTCCTCGTACTTCAACTCCAGCAGACGCGCGGGAGCGATTTTTTCTTTTGCCCTTTCCATCGCGTCCATCAGGATTTTCCATTGGATACCAGCGAGAGCGACGAAAGAGCGATCGTGGCGCTCCCACTCCTCCAGCTGCTCACTGGTGAGGTCTCCCCACCGCCAGCGTGACGGGCCGCCCCAACCCTGCCAGAAGTGAACGTTGAGGAGTGAGCTCGCCACAGCGCGCCCATCACGCATGACGTTGATGAAAAGCGCATCGGGAAAAATCTGATCGAGGAAGGAAAGGCGTGGCCACCCAGTGATCTTGATCAGGAGTCGCGGCCGCGCAGGAGTCGTCATTCCCGACAGTGCTTTCCGGATCCGCGTAGCAGAGGAATTCATCACGTCACCTGCCACCAGGTCCCGACAGGGAGCGCTGAAGCCCCGCACATGGTGCTCCCAGAAGCGATAACACTCCCCCGGGTCGACGTGACGTACGAGGACCGGACCGACTAACGGGAGGTCGATCGCGCGCATCAAGGCTTGGTTGGGCCAAGGTGTCGATGGGTATCGCTCACATAGCTCGGATAACCACGCCACGCGGGGATGCTTCGTCATGAGGTGATGGAAAACGGTGGAACCGCTTCTGCCTACACCAACGACGAAGATCGGGCGGTCGAGGCCCATGTCTACACTCCCTTTCATGATAGCAATGATGCAGTCAACGGTCACTGCCGAACAAGATAGTGCACCCCCTTTGGAGCAGTCCGCTGCCTGCGAAATATGAGACATGCTAAGCAGCGGTAGCAGATTCGATGCGGTTCGAGTCGCCACAAACGTGATCGCCGAGCCGCCCGTCGCCGCAACGACTGTGCCCGCTACCTGCACCTGGACAAGCCTTGCCACGACGTGTTCGACAGAATACTATTTAATGAGAAGTGGAAGCGGCTTCACCGCCGTGGTACAAACTGCTCGTGTGGCGATTTCAGGCAACTTGCGGCCACGTTAAATATTCGCTAAAGCGCCGGCCTGGTGCCCGCGCACCGGGCTTTTTCGTTTTCTGAGCTGCGCGTATGTCGATCGACACGACCTCCCACTCCTATCTCGCCGAACTCGCCCGCCGCGTTCTCATCTATGACGGCGCGATGGGCACGAACATCCAGAACTATCACCTCACGGCGGACGACTTCGGGGGCAAGTCGCTCGAGGGTTGCAACGACAACCTCGTGCTCACGCGCCCCGATGTCATTCAGGCGATTCACGACAGCTTTCTCGCAGTCGGGTGCGATGTCGTAGAGACATGCACATTTCAGAGCACGCCTCGCCGCCTGCACGAATGGGGGCTCGGTGACAAGTTCCAGGAGATAAACCGCGCAGCGGCACGCCTCGCCCGAGCCGCATGCGACAAGTACGCGTCCCCCGACCGTCCGCGCTTCGTTGCCGGTTCCATGGGGCCCACGGGAATGCTGCCGTCGAGCAGCGATCCGGCGCTCTCCGACATCACGTTCGGGGAGCTGAGCGAGAACTTCTATCTCCAGGGGAAGGCGCTCGTCGAAGGCGGAGTGGATGTCCTCCTGATCGAGACCTCACAGGACATTCTGGAGGTCAAGGCCGCTGTCGCCGGTCTGGAGCGCCTCTTTACCGAGCTGGGGCGCCGAGTCCCGATTCAGACACAGGTGACGCTCGACACGAGCGGCCGCATGCTGCTCGGCACCGACGTAGCGAGCGCGATGACGACTCTGGAGGCCCTGCGCGTAGACGTCATCGGCCTCAACTGCTCCACCGGTCCCGAGCACATGCGCGAGCCGATCCGCTACCTCGGCGAGCATGCATCGCTGCCCGTGTCGTGTATTCCAAATGCGGGGCTCCCTCTGAACACGGGGACCGGGGACGCGGTCTATCCGCTGGAGCCCGAGCCGCTGGCCACGGCGCTTGCGGAATTCGTGCGCGACTTTGGAGTGCGCATCGTGGGCGGTTGTTGCGGAACCACGCCCGAGCATCTCAGAGCCGTTGTAGCGGCCGTCGGTGCGCTGAAGCAGGAGCCCGGGCAACGGGCACCGGGCACCCCACTGGTTGCGGGCAGAAACAGAAAGGCCAGGGGCGATGTCCCCCGAGTGAGCTCGGCCATGCGCGCAATCACCCTTCACCAGGACCCTCCCCCCCTGCTCGTCGGCGAGCGCGTAAACTCGCAGGGCTCCCGCAAGATCAAGCGCCTGCTCCTCGCCGATGACTACGAAGGCATCCTCGAGGTGGCGCGCGAGCAGGTGGACGCGGGCGCTCACGTGCTCGATGTGTGTGTCGCCCTCACCGAGCGCGGCGACGAAGCCGAGCAGATGTCCAGGGTGGTGAAGCTGCTCTCGATGAGTGTGGAGACGCCGCTGGTCATCGATTCGACGGAAGCCTCCGTGATCGAGCAGGCGCTCCAGCACATTCCGGGGCGCGCGATCATCAACTCCATCAACATGGAGAACGGGCGAAAGCGGATCGACTCCGTCGTGCCGCTGGCAAAGCTGCACGGCGCGGCGCTCGTGGCGCTCACCATTGATGAGATCGGGATGGCAAAGACGCGCGATCGGAAGCTGGAAGTAGCGCGCGCCATCCACGATATCGTCGTTGGCGAGTACGGCCTTGCGCCGGAGGATCTCATCTACGATGCGCTCACCTTCACGCTCGCCACGGGCGATGAGGAATGGATCGACAGCGCCGCTGAAACCATAGAGGGCATCCGCCTCATCAAGCGGGAGCTGCCGGGCGTGCTGACGATTCTGGGCGTCTCCAATGTGAGCTTCGGCCTGTCACCCGACGCTCGCGGCGTGCTGAACTCCGTTTTCCTGCACCACTGCGTGGAGGCGGGGCTCGACGCTGCGATCGTGAACCCCGCGCACATCCGTCCCTACGCCGAAATCTCGGAGGAGGAGCGCGCCCTCGCGGACGACCTGGTGTTCAACCGGCGGCAGGATGCGCTGCAGCGATTCATTGACACGTTCTCGGGAGCGGAGAAGCGGGAGACGGGCGGCGCTGAAAAGGAAGACCCGACTGCCGGGATGACGCCGGCAGAGCGTATCCATTGGCAGATTCTTCACCGGAAAAAGGAAGGGATCGAGGAGACGCTCGATGCAGCGGGGGTTCGGCAGGAGCCCGTCCGTCTTCTCAACGAGGTGCTGCTCCCCGCCATGAAGGAGGTGGGCGACAAGTTCGGCGCCGGAGAGCTGATCCTGCCCTTCGTGCTGCAGAGCGCGGAGGTGATGAAGAAGGCGGTGCGTCACCTGGAGCAGTTCCTCGAGCGCAAGGAGGGATACACCAAGGGAAAGGTCGTACTGGCGACGGTATACGGCGACGTGCACGACATCGGCAAGTCGCTCGTCAACACGATTCTCTCGAACAACGGCTATACGGTGTTCGACCTCGGCAAGCAGGTACCGGTCAACACGATTATCGACAAGGCGGTGGAGGTCGGCGCGGATGCGATCGGATTGTCGGCCCTGCTTGTTTCGACTTCCAAGCAGATGCCGATCTGCGTGCAGGAGCTGGACAGGCGCGGGCTTGCATTCCCCGTGCTCATTGGCGGCGCCGCGATCAACCGGCGCTTCGGGCGTCGTGCGTTGTTCGTGGACGGCGAGCGGGCATACGCGCCCGGCGTGTTCTACTGCAAGGATGCGTTCGAGGGTCTGGACACGATGGAGATACTCATCGACGCTCCGCGCCGCGAAACGTTCGTGCAGCGCCAGCTCGACGACGCGAGAGGGGACGTTTTCCTCAAGTCCCAGGTTGGGAAGGATGTCTCCGCCGGCACTGCGGCCGGCGCACGCAGCGAAGTCGCGTCCAATAACGCGGTTCCCTCGCCACCGTTTTTCGGCACTCGTGTTCTCCGCGAGATCCCGCTCGACGAAGTTTACGAATTTCTGGATCTGGACGAGCTCTTCCGCCTGCAATGGGGAGGTCGCGGCAGCGGACCAGCGTTCGACGCGACGGTTCGCGACGAGTTCCAGCCTGCGCTGGAGAGGCTGAAGGCGGCGGCGAAGCGCGACGGATGGCTGATACCGCAAGCTGTGTATGGGTACTTCCCGGCCCAATCCAGCGGAAACGATCTCATACTCTACGATCCTGCCGCTTACAAGAGCGATGGCGGGGCGCTTCGTGAGACTGCGCGCTTCCACTTTCCCAGGCAGGATGGGCGCGAGCGTCTCTGCCTTGCCGACTATTTCCGGAGCGTGGAATCGGGGGAGATGGATGTTGCCGCCTTCCAGATTGTCACCGTGGGCGACGCGGCAACCCGGCTCTTTGATGAGCTCCAGGCACGCGCCGAGTACAGCGAGGCATTCTACGCGCACGGCCTGGCGGTGGAATCGGCGGAGGCAGTGGCGCAGTGGATGCACGAGCGCGTGCGGCGCGAGTTGGGAATCCCCGCTGAGCAGGGCAAGCGGTATTCATGGGGCTACCCCGCGTGCCCGGATCTCGAGGGGCACAAGGACCTGTTCCGCATTCTTCCGGCTCAGGCCATCGGCATGGAGCTGACGACGGCGTTCCAGCTCATTCCCGAGCAATCGACCGCGGCTCTCATCATCCATCACCCTCAAGCGAAGTACTACGCAGTGCGCACGGAGGGTGCCGCCACGGCTGAACGGACGCGCTCCACCGAGGGGGCGGGAGTATGATACGCGCCGGGGAGTGGGGAGTTGGGAGCAGGGGGTGGGAACGCGCGGCAAGTTGGAGCGCGGGAAGCTGGTTCGCAGGTGTGCAGCGCGGCCCACTCCTCACTCCCCACTGCGCACTCCCCAGCTCAGGGTGCGACTCGAAGTCCCTGTACCTGAGCCGCCAGTGCGCGGAGATCACCCGCAACAGCGTATATCGGACGAGCGGTGCTGGTGAGCGCGGAGTTCTGTGGCTGAACGGCCTGCCCACTGGTGAACGTGCCCGGGGTAGGGGGTGCGAGCAGCAGCGCAACGGTAAGAGACACTTCCTCGCCAGGAGCAAGCGACCCGACCGGACCGATCGACCAACCCATGCGGGTGTTGTTCGAGGATTCGGCCGTGCAGAGGAGCGCCAGTGCTCCTGCGGTACATGGGGCCGGGACAAGCTGTGCGCCGGCGCGCCCGCCAGAATAGATGGCGTACAGGACATCCTCCTGAGCCGCCGGAACGAAATCGAGAATCAACGTCTGGTCAATGCCGCCGGCATTCAGAATAGTGGCAAGAATAATCCCGCGCGCGGTTGCGCCGGCCGGCATCTCAAGAACTTGCAGCCCCAGAAATCCAGGACGCGTGGCGAAACCCGGGCTGAAAGTGCTGACGGCAAAGCTCTGGTCGTATGCGGCGAGCGACTGCTCCCCTGGAAACAGCGTAGCGTTGTCGTCCCTGGCCTCGGCGTCGTTGCTCCGGTCCAGCCCAGAAATCCCACCACCGATGTCGGGATCGAAGAACGGTGTCAGGTAAATGTCACGCAGCGTATGACCAGCGGCGGGTTCCTCGGGGTGCACCAGGCGAAAGTCGGGGTGGTTGCTGATGTTCTTTACATCGAATCGGAAAAGAATTGCGTTTCGCTGAGTCGGCGGGAGAACGGCCGTAGTTCTGACAGACAGGCCGAAGTTCTGGCCCAGCCTGTCAGACTTCCTGAGCCGGGCTGTATCCAGTCCGAAAAGGGGGATATGGCGCACATCCGTCCATGCTTCCGTGCGCCATTGGGAGCTGTCACCGCTCACCACGTCAATCCGGCTTCGCGGCGCGTAGTCCCCGGCCTGGTAGAATGCCATGGCGATCGTATCATCGCCGGCGCCGGAGCTTTTCGAGCGAAGCGCGCCCACCAGGAGCTTTCCATGGTAGGCGTAGGCGTTCAGTGCGCTGCTCCCCGAATCCGGCCACGTAAGCCCGAGCAGCGCGAAATCGCTCGCTGCCGTACAGATCTCCCCGTAGTCATTCGCCGGACACGCCACGAGAGTGCGACCCGGCCAATAGAACGCATTCCTTCCCTCGCATGGCCCGGCGCGCTGGTAGATGCGGCAAGTCGCTGGCCGTGGAATCACGACTACTCGCTGGCCAGCGTCAACCATTGCGGAAAATGTCACGGGGAGATAGTCGAGCGACGTTCGAGCGCTGAATGTGTGCCGTCCGCTCGCGACAGCCGCGATTACCGTGTCACCCCTCACCGTGAACGTGAGCGTGTCATCCATCGTCACGATCGCCGTGGACGTGTCAGCGCCGAAGCGAATGGTGCGCACTGAAATGTCTACTGGCCCGGAGGGACCACTGGCGCCGTCTCCACAAGCGGTCAGGACAAGGATCAAAATGGCAGAGAGACGTCGCATGAATCGTGTGGAAGGGTATACGGTAGGGTACCGGTCGTGACCGAGCCCCGCAACGCCCGCGAGCTGCTGGATCCCGATCGCGTCGTCGTCTTCGACGGAGCGATGGGAACCATGCTGTATTCCAAGGGCATTTTCATCAATCAGTGCTATGACGAGCTGAATCTTCGCGCGCCCGACCTGGTGCGCGAGGTGCACCGAGCATACGTGAAAGCCGGCGCCGAGGTGCTGGAAACCAATTCCTTCGGCGCCAACAGGATGAAGCTGAGCCAATACGGGCTGGAGTCGCAGGTCGCCGAGCTCAATGTGCGGGCGGCTCAGATCGCACGCGAGGCGGCCGGAGACGGGGTGTGGGTGGCAGGCGCTGTTGGACCGCTCGGAGTGCGCATCGAGCCCTACGGCCCCACGAGCAGGGAGGAAGCGCGCGCGCACTTCAGCGAGCAGATGCGCGCCCTGAGAGAAGGGGGAGCGGATCTTTTCCTTCTGGAGACATTCGGCGATCTGGACGAGATAGAGCAGGCCCTGCTGGCCGCGAGGGACGTTGATTTGTCCTTCCCCGTGATCGCGCAGATGACAATCGGCAGCGACTGCCACACGCCGTACGGCGCCGACGCCGCGGATGTGGCGCGGACACTCGATGGATGGGGTGCCGACGTCATCGGGCTCAACTGCTCTGTGGGACCGCAGATAATTCTCGATGCAATCGAGCGCATGACGCCGGTAACGCGCCGGAAGCTCAGTGCCCAACCGAACGCCGGCATGCCGCGCGATGTCGGCGGCCGCACAATGTACATGGCGAGTCCCGAGTACATGGCCAGCTATGCACGCCACCTCATCCAGGCTGGCGCGAGGATCATCGGCGGCTGCTGCGGAACGACGCCGGAGCACATACGAGCCGTGGTACAGGGCATCCGGCCGCTGCTCCCGCGGCACGGACGGCCGTCGTTCACCACTGGTGCAACCCGGGGCCGGAAGACGCCGCCACCGGCTGACGGCGCCGACACGCCGGCGCATGGCGGTGTCGAGCCCGTTCCATTTGCCGAACGGTCCCGGTGGTCGCAGCGCATTGCCGCTGGCGACTTCGTGACGAGCGTGGAAATTGTGCCGCCAAGGGGTGTGGACGCGACCAGAATGCTGAGCGGAGTTCGTGCTCTCAAAGATGCGGGTGTCGATGCTGTGAACGTCCCCGATGGACCGCGCGCACAGAGCCGGATGGGAGCGCTGCTTACCAGCGTCCTCATCGAACAGCAGATCGGCATCGAGTCGGTGACGCACTACTGTTGCCGCGACCGCAATCTGCTCGGAATGTTATCGGACCTGCTCGGCGCATCGGCTATCGGGCTGCGGAACATGCTGCTCATAACCGGTGATCCGCCAAAAATGGGTCCCTATCCCGACGCCACCGCGGTCTTCGACATCGATGCGATTGGTCTGACCAACCTCGTCAGCCGTTTGAACCGGGGACTGGACCCCGGGGGCAACGCGATTGGCAGTCCTACGCGATTCTCGATCGGCGTGGGAGTCAACCCGGGCGCGATCGATCCAGAGCACGAGATCCGTCGCTTCGAATGGAAGGTTGAGGCGGGCGCCGAGTGGGCCATCACGCAGCCTGTCTTCGACGTTGAGCAGCTGGAGCGGTTTCTCGAGCGAATCGCTCACGTCCGCATCCCGATAATCGCCGGCATCTGGCCGCTCGTCTCGGCTCGAAATGCCGAGTTTCTCGCGAACGAGGTCCCGGGCGTCGTGGTGCCGCAGATAATCATCGACCGCATGCGGCAGTCCAACGCTGTCTCCAAGGATCGCGCGATGCAGGAAGGCATTGCGATCGCGAAGGAGATGCTTGCTCGCGTGCGCGGATCGGTTCAGGGGGTGCAGGTATCCGCGCCGTTCGGGAAGGTGGAGTTGGCGCTGGAAGTATTCGGGAAGCGGGCAGCGGTTAGCGGAGCACCGGACGCGGGAGGTTTGCTGTCAGTGGCTACCAGCCCCAGTTAGAATTCCGGCATGTCCACCGAGACAGTCCCAACGCCGCGTCCGGCGCTCACCGATCTGTCCGACGAGGAAGTGATGTTTCGCGACGCCGTAGCCTCGTTCGCGAACGAGGACGTGCGTCCGCTCGTCGCGGCCATGGACAAGGCGAAAAAGATCGATGTGTCGCTCATCTCGAAATGCTTCGAGCTTGGTCTCATGGGCATAGAGGTGCCGGAGGAGTACGGGGGAGCTGGCGGTTCACTCTTCATGGTCACTCTGGCGGTGGAGGAGCTGAGCCGCGTAGACGCTTCCGCGGCGATTCTCGTCGACGTGCAGAATACGCTGGTGAACTATCCCATAACGCGCTACGGCAGCAGCGATCAGAAGAGCCGTTATCTCAGCAGGCTCACCGCTGGAACTGTCGGCGCGTACGCTCTCTCGGAAGCCGGATCGGGCTCGGACGCGTTTGGCCTCGCGACGCGCGCTCGACAGGACGGCGACGCCTGGGTAGTTACCGGCCGAAAGATGTGGATCACCAACGGCGCGGAAGCGGACGTGTTCATAGTTTTCGCCAACGCCAATCCGGAGGCCGGTTACAGGGGGATTACCGCGTTCCTCGTGGAGCGTGAGTTCGCGGGCTTCTCGGTGGGGAAAAGGGAAGACAAGCTGGGGATTCGCGCTTCGAGCACCACGGAGCTCATTCTGGACGGGTGCCGCATACCTGGTGAGAACGTGCTCGGCCCCGTAGGGCAGGGTTACAGGATCGCGATCGAAACCTTGAATGAGGGGCGCATTGGAATCGGTGCGCAGATGATAGGCGTGGCTCGCGGTGCGCTCGACGCCACAATCGCCTACGTGCGCGAGCGCAAGCAGTTCGGCAGGGACATCGCCGACTTTCAGGGGGTTCAGTTTCAGCTCGCGCAGGCCGCCGCCGAGCTGGAGGGAGCGCGTCTCATGGTTTACAACGCCGCGCGCCTCAAGGACGCGGGGCGTGCATTTACCACCGAGGCCGCAATGGCGAAACTGGTTTCCTCGCAGGTTTGCGAGCGGGTAACCTCTCTGTGCGTGGAGCTTTTCGGCGGGTATGGCTACACTACTGATTACCCCGTCGAGAAATTCTATCGCGACGCCAAGATCGGCACGATCTACGAAGGGACATCGAACATGCAGCTTCAGACAATCGCAAAGCTGATATTGAAGTGAGCTGCAGCGTTGGCCGGGACCCTCACCAGTACGTTATCTTGTGCGCATCCGCGACCGGTCTCTGACCGGCGCTCGCAAGCACTCGCCGTCCAAATCAGATGCCAACCCCGGCTCATCGCCCCCGCACTACTCTGCAGCGCCGAGCAATCTCCGCAGTCTCAGAGCGTCTGCCACTCAAGGGGGCGGCAATTTTCTTCGCGCTGCTTCTGTGGTTCGTCGTGACAGCGGAGGAGCCCACCGAAGAACGGGTTGAAGTGCGCCTCAACATCCTCACCGACACTCTCGTCCAACTCCAGTCGCCACTTCCACGCGTGAGCGCGCTTGTGGTCGGCCGCGGGCGTGATCTGCTCAAGCTGTATAGTGCGCCGCCGCTCATTCGGCGCAGGATCAACAGCGACATTCCGAACGCGGTCACCTGGCGCCTGCTGCCGACGGATGTCGAGATACCAATCGGTATCGATGCGCGTGTTCGAGATGTGCAGCCGCGCACTCTTGCGCTGCGCTTCCAGGTGAGCGCGTCGCGCATGGTGCCGGTTCGTTCCCTCGCTGCCGTCATGGCTGACAGCGGTTTTCATATCATCGATGCTCCCGTAATGGAGCCGGAAAGTGTGCGCGTCACCGGACGTCGCGAAGAAGTCGCCGCCATAGACTCGGTACTGACCGTGCGAACTGTACTCACAGTGAGAGATTCCACGCAGCAGCCGGTCGCGCTGGACACGGCTGGTCTGCGAGTTCGTGTGATACCAGCCCGAGTCCGCATTCACGCCCATACGCGGCCCGACACCGCCCGGTGACTCGAGTACTCGGCATCGAGACATCGTGCGGAGCGTCCGCACTCTGCTATTAACGCGCTATGTGACGGTTTCCACGTGACACGTCCATGGATGTACTGAGTGCACGTAGATGTTGTCCCTTCTCCGGCGTGTTGGCCAAATCGCGCTGCTCCCGGGGATCGCTCTCGAGATCGTACAGCTCCTCGCGTCCATCGCCGTTTCTTATGTAGTGCAGCCATCCGCTCACGAGCGACCGCATGTTGCCCTTGGCCACTGGATGGTATGGCTTTGTGAAGCCCGGTAGCGGCTGCGCTTCGGAGAGGACTGGCCCACTTTCCCCATCACCGCCGACTTCCCCACGCCAGAAGCCCGCCAGTGAGCGGCCAGGCAGTTTTTGCATCCCACCGAAGCCGGCGAGCGCAAGAATGGTTGCGGGGACATCGCGAAGCGTGACCGGAACGCCTACTACGGTGTTTGCTGGCACCTGCGCCGAAAACGTCATGACCAGGGGGACGTGCAATTCCGTGGCGTACAGACTCGTCGCGTGGAGAAGGGCTCGGCCATGTTCGCCGAGAGTTTCCCCATGGTCGGAGGAGACTACGATGATCGTGTTTTCCAGCAGACCGCGCTCCTCGAGCTCATTCAACAGCAGTCCGATCTGTTGGTCTACGTACGCGATAGAGCCGTCATAGCGATTCCGCATCGCCGTGAGCTGCCCCGGTTTGTCGCCCTTCGGCAGGATGTCCTCCCAATCCGGTTCTACCTCGCCAGGTTCGGCGAATTGCCGATCGAACGGTTTGGGTGGCATGTACGGCATGTGCGCATCCATATAGTTCAGAAACGCGAAGAAAGGGCGTGGCGGCCGGCTTGAGAGCCAGTCGAGGAACTCGGTGTTGACCGTCGCCGCTCGCTTGCGCGCGATGATGTCCCTCCAGTTGATGGCAAGGCGCACCCGGCGGTTGGCGGCGATAGCTTCCAGCAGCGGCGAGCTTCTGAGCAATTCCATTCCAAAAGAAGAGTATTCGAAATGGTCATCGAAATGAGCGAATCCGCGTGACAGGCCATGCTCATGCGTTACGTAAGCCCAGTTCGCCGTGAACGCCGCGGTTGCGTACCCGTTGTCACGGAGTATCTCCGCGATGGTTGGGTAGGTGCCGTCCAGTGGCTTTCGCGCGAACAACCAGGGCATCTCGTGCGGATAACGCCCGGTGAAGAGGCTCGCGTGCGACGGAAGGGTCCACGGCGCCGGGGCGAACGCGCGAGTGAAACGAACGCCGCGGCTCGCGAGCCGTTCGAGGTTTGGCGTAGTCGAGCGCGCATATCCATACAGGCTGAGGCTCTCGGCACGAACGGTGTCGAGAATCAGGAGCAGGATATTTGGCGCGCGATCTCGAGCCGCCGGGATTCCCGATACCGCCCTCCGTTCGATGATCAGGGGGCGGATGCCTAGCGCGGTTCCCGCGATGAGCGCGATCACCGCGAACGCTGGGGTGGTCAGGCGCGTCAAGCGCTCAAAACCTTGCGGGTGCGCGACGATCATACGCCCGGCCTGCACGCCAAGTCCGACGGACAGCGCGATTAATGCCAGGGGGTGTAGCTTCTCGCGCTCGTGCAACAGCAGGACAAGAAAACCGAGTGTCGCGAATACGGTGGTCACCAGTCCTCGCGTGCGCAGGGTCTGCCAACGACGACCGAGCAGCGCAAGAATTACGTACGGGACAGCGAACACCAGCATTTGCGCGAGCAACGTGAACCAAACGACCTGTGGCCGCAGGATGTATCCGCGGTGCAGCACGAACTCCTTTAAAGCCGGCGCTGCGAGCTCGACCAGACTTGTTAGAAGCGCAATCCATGCAGCGATGAGTGCTATTTCCGCGGGTAGCAGCTCCGCACGTGATCGCGGCTGAGTTGGTGGTCTCTCAATCATGCAGGGCAGGGTGCTTGCGTTAGAGGGACGTCTGCACCGGGGCGTGTGCGCTCGCATAGCCCGAATTGGCGGCCATGGCGCCGATGGAATGGCAGGTCATTCGGTGATGGCCGTACGGCGTATCTTCCACTCTGAGGGCAAATTCAGTATAGACCAGAGGCAGATCAGGTGCCAGTGGCAGGGTCCACTTGTTGGTGCTGGGAAGTTCGGCGCGCCGTTATTGCGTGAGGAATGTGTAACTTTGTGGTATGAACGCCACGCATTTCGTTGCGCCAAAAGCGGATATCATCCCGGGTTCTCAGGAATGATTGGCCCGGCGGATGATTGCCTTCACGCCCATACGCGGCCCGACACCATCCGGTGACGCGAGTACTCGGCATCGAGACATCTTGCGATGAAACATCGGCCGCGGTGCTCGAGGGCCGCGGTGACAAGGTCACGCTTCTGTCGCTCGTGATTCTGTCGCAGGATGTGCACAGCATTTTCGGCGGAGTGGTTCCCGAGATCGCATCACGCGCACACCTGACGGCAATCGTGCCGGTGGTCGAGCGCGCCTTGCACGAGGCAGGCATGTCTCTCGCCGGCGTCGACGCCATCGCCGTCACACATGCCCCGGGACTCGTCGGTGCGCTACTCGTGGGTGTGAGC
>JBPCJT010000145.1:0-8126 GCA_051005015.1 Gemmatimonadaceae bacterium
AATCTCATGTGGCGCAGCCCGCTCGCCGGTCCCCCACAGCACGGCGAGCCACGATTCCCCGACATGTCCGGACCATACGACCCAGAGTTGCTTCAGCTCATGCGCCTGGCTGCCTCGGAAGCGGGAATTCCCCTGGCGGAAGGTGTTTATGCAGGCCTTTTGGGCCCCGCTTACGAGACCCCAGCCGAAGTGCGCATGCTCGAGCGGCTGGGAGCGGACGCGGTTGGCATGTCGACCATTCCGGAAGTTATCGTGGCGCGCGCCCTGGGGATGCGAGTGGCTGGCGTCAGTTGCATAACGAACGTTGCGGCCGGCATGTCCGGAATTCCACTCAGCCACGCGGAAGTGCTGGAAACCACCGAACGGGTGCGACAGCGCTTCATAACGCTGGTTCGGGCATTCGTCGAGATGCTGAAGGATAAGGGTGACGATACCACAACCACAGCCAGTGCCAGTGCCAGCTTTCAGTCTGAGTCTCAGTGATCAATGACCAGTACTACACGGGTGGTTACCCAGTCCAGTCACGCCAGGTGGTTTAACGGCCCGTGACCAGCTCCCAGGCCGGGCGCGAGAGCAATGGCGCGGTGCACATAGCCGAGTGACTGCTGCACCGCCTCGAGAAGCGAATCGCCGAGGGCGAGGTGAGCCGTAATGGCGGCAGACAGTGTGCAGCCGGTTCCGTGCGTGTTGCGCGTGTCGAGCCTGGCGTGATTGTACCGGGTCAATGTAGTCCCGTCCCACAGCACGTCGGTGACCATATCGTCGCGCAGGTGCCCGCCTTTCACGAGGGCCGCGGCTGCACCCATGTTTACCAGACACTTCGCCGCGATTTCCATGGCCGATACGTCCGCCACTCGTCCGCCTGTGAGAATCACCGCCTCGTCGATGTTCGGCGTCACAAGGCTCGCAAGCGGAAGGAGTTCGCGTCCGATCAGCGCCACCGCATCCGGCTCAAGAAGCAGATCGCCCGACGTCGACACCATCACAGGATCGAGAACATAAGGTGCCAGCGAGTGACGCCGAATTCCCTCAGCCACTGCTGCCACGACACTTGTGTCCGCGAGCATTCCAGACTTTATGGCGCTGGGGCGAAGATCAGAGGCAACCGCTTCCAGTTGCGCGCGGATCATCTCCACGGCGACGACGCTATACCGGTTGACGCCAACGGTATTCTGGGCTGTGATCGCCGTGATCACCGAGGTGCCAAATACCCCGAATCGCGAGAATGTCTTGAGGTCAGCCTGGATTCCGGCGCCCCCACCGGAATCCGAGCCGGCGATGGTAAGGGCGATCTTCATGGGGGGAGGGAGTGGGAGTAGGGAGTACAAAATAAAGTGCCTGAAAACTCCCTGCTCCCTACTCCCCGCTCTTGCTATCGCACCTGTCTCGGCGGCGGAGGAGCCGGAAGGGATAAAACACGCTGTTTAAACTCGTGGAACCGCGGAGTGTCAGTCGTCAGAGTCTGAAGGATGGCGGGATCGATCCTCTGGATGTAACCTGTTGTCTGGGAGATACGATCCTCTTCGAGCGGGTGGGTCGCGAACCATGCCTCAACTCCCGCCGGCCGCCTGCGCCGCTCCTCCAGGAGCTGCGAGAACATCTGCGGAATCCCGATCGGGTTTATGTTGGCGCGCGCCACGTATGTTACCGCCTTTTCGTCGGCTTCGGACTCGGCTTTCCGGCTAAAGCCCGCAAAAACCGCTGTGCCCACTACGTTTATCAGTTGACCGGTAGCCGGATCGCCGCATGCCTTTAGCAGTACGCACGCCAGAGTCACTCCAATGTTGGCCTTTTGCGATTTTTCCATCTGCTCGATAGAATGCCGCTCGGTCACGTGCGCTATTTCGTGGCCGAGCACGCCGGCGAGCTGAGCGAGGTTGTCGGAGCGCTCGATCAGGCCGCGATTGACGTAAATGAAACCGCCAGGGACGGCGAACGCGTTGACTTCCTTGCTATTCACGATAAAGAAATGCCAGTCGAGAGCGCGATCGTCGGACAGCAGCGCGATGGAGTCGCCGAGGATGTTGATGTACCGGTTGATTTCCGGGTCGTCGACGATCGGGAGCTGTGCGTTAATTTGCTGTGCGTACTGTGTCCCCAGCTCCACTTCCTGCTGCGTCGACACTCCGCAGCCGACGGTGGTGACGAGGAGGGCGGCCCCTGCTATGAATCGTTTCATGGTTTCTCCGTCGTGAGCGTGCATGGCTTCTGGAGGCAAGTCCCATTCCATACTTTCACCACGCCGCGGTGGACCTGTTGACGCTGGCGCGGGACCTCAAGCGTCGCAAAGGTCGCGAACGCCGTGGCTTTTTTGTCGCCGAAGGAGTTCGTGCGACAGAGGAACTTTTTCGCTCTCAAATACCACTTAAGGGCGTTATCGTGTCGCCCCCGCTTTCCGGCAATCCTCGTGGCGCTTCGCTGCTGACGGCCATCGCCGAACGCGACATCCCTGTGCGTGCCGTAACGGAAAGCGAGCTCCTCAGCGCGTCGGACAGCGAAACCACGCAAGGCATTCTAGCCATTGGCGAGATTCCCGATCGCAACCTCGAAGCGCTCGTCGTTCCCGCGCGAGCCCGTCTACTGATCCTTGATGGGATTCAGGATCCCGGAAATCTTGGAACGTTGATTCGAACCGCGGCTGCTTTTGGTGCCACTGCCACAATCGTGCTCCCCGGTACCGTAGACCCGTGGAACGCCAAGGTCGTGCGAGGTGCCATGGGTGCGCTCTTTCGGCATCCCGTCTTTTCTTGTACCTGGGAAGCTCTGGACGTGTTCCTTCAGCGGCAGGCAATACAGCTGTGGGGCTCGAGCGGAGACGGCGAGCCTATGTCCGGCGTGAAATTCCCCGAGCGTATCGCGATTGCCGCGGGTAATGAGGGAAGTGGACTGAGCAGTTTCGCCAGAGCGCGCGTGCAGCGCCTGATCGCGATCCCGATTGATCCGTCGGTCGAGTCTCTTAACGTCGCAGTCGCCGCCGGCATCCTTCTTTATGGTGCCAGGCCGTGAGCGAAACGACCTTTCGTATCGTGACATTCGTACTCGGCGCATGCATCGGATCTTTTTTGAACGTGTGCATCGCACGATGGCCGCTCGGACTGTCGGTCGTCAAGCCGCGATCGCGATGTCCAAATTGCGGACATGAAATAACCTGGTACGAGAACATCCCGCTGGTTAGCTGGGTGGCACTGCGGGCCCGCTGCCGCGGCTGCGGAACAGCTATCTCGCCGGTGTATCCCCTCGTGGAGCTTGTCGTGGCGCTGGGCTGGCTCGCCGCGGTCGTTGAATACGGCCCGTCACTCACCGCGCTTCGCGTGGCTGTGTTCGGCACTCTCCTGCTGGGAATCGCCCTCACCGACGCCGAGCACTACGTTATCCCGGACGGATTTACCGCGTTCGGGCTCATCTGGATGCTCGTGATGGCAGTGGCTGGGGTGATCGTGGGTGAAACAGATCCCTTCGCTGACCTGTATGATGCATTGATAGGTGCGTGTGTCGGTGCGGGAGCAATCTCGATCTCCGGTTGGCTGGGAGAGATGGCGTTCAAGAAGGAAGCGATGGGATTTGGCGACGTCACGCTTATGGCGATGGCGGGCGCGGCGCTTGGACCGGGGCGTACGCTGCTCACAATATTCCTTGGCGCTCTGATAGGTGCGGTCGCGTTTCTTGCAGTCGTCTTTCCCATTGGGTGGGTAAGCAGCAAGCGTCGAGGCTCGGCCTTCGACCCGCCTCTCGTGCCGTTCGGCGTATTTCTCGCGCCAGCCGCAATACTCGCTCTTTTGTGGGGGCAGTCCATGGCTAATTGGTATGTTCACGGGGTTCTTGGCCGGTGATGCTGGGCGATATTCTGCGTCCTGACGACGGCGCGCTTTCGCGCATCGTTCGCGACTTGACCGCCGAAGCGCGTCTCGGCCGGCTGGAGGCCGTGCGCTGCAGGGACGACGAGATTTCGCGGGTCATCGACATTCTGCTAAGGCAGAGCAAGAACAACCCCGCGCTGGTTGGACCCGCAGGTGTGGGAAAGACGGCAATCGCGGAAGGGCTCGCCCAACGCATCGTGTCGGGGGATGTGCCGGCCGTGCTACGATCGGCGCGCCTGCTGGCGCTGGATCACGTTGCGCTGCTGGCGGGAACGATGTACCGCGGCCAGTACGAAGAGCGGCTTCGTTCCATGGTTGCGCAGGCATCTGCCGATCCAAACATCATACTCTTTGTCGACGAGCTGCATAATCTTATCGGGCAGGGGACCGCGATGGGTGTCGCAATGGATGCGGCGAACATGCTCAAACCGGCGCTCGTACGGGGTGACTTCCGCGTGATTGGCGCGACCACGAGCGACGAGTACGACCGCTGGGTTTGCGGTGATCCCGCCCTGGAGCGGCGCTTCCAGAAAATCACCGTGCGCGAGCTGAGCGCGGAGCAGACTCTGGAGATTCTCGAGGCACGCAAGGGTCGTCTCGAGCGGCACCACAACATTGCCATAGCGGACGACGCGCTGCTCGCGGCCGTGCGCCTCAGCGATCTTTTCATCACGGATCGGGCGCGTCCCGATCGCGCCATCGACATTCTTGACGAAGCGTGCGCACACGCGCAAGCGCGGGCCCGCTACTCTCCCGAGACGGAAGCTCTTATACTCGAGCGGCGGGAGCTGCTGCGCGTTGGCGCGAAGCGAATGCCGGATGTGGGCGATCGGGCGGGCGAGGCAGCGGGGGAGACGGGCCTCACTCCGGACGACCAATTCGAGCGTTTGGCTCGCGACGGGATTGCCGCCCTGGAGCGCTTCGGGGCTGACCTCGAGGCCGCTTTCGCCGGCCAGGCTCGGCAGGACCGATCCACGCCGGTACGCCATGAGTCCCCGCCGCCGCGACCGGCTCAGGATCGCGTCCGGCAGCCCGATCCGGTTATTCGGCTAGCCGCGGTCGAGTGGGATCTGCAGCGGCGGTTCATGGACGAAGGCCTGATCGTGCGCGGTCACGATGTAGCGCGTGTGGTGAGCGTGGCTACAGGGCAGAGGGTGGAATGGCAGGATTGACTCGTACACAGCAGCTTGCAGGTCTGGCAGCTGTGTGGCTTGCGTTTGCTTCATGTAACGGCGGCGGCGATCGCGGCGATGGACCGTACGCCGATATTGTGGCGGAGAATGTGCCGCGTATTGAGCGCGCCACCGGGCTCAAATTCAAGACTGCTCCCAGGATCGAGAAACGGAGCCGCGACCAGATTCGAGAGTTTCTCCTGGGTCGCGTGAAGGAAGAGCGAGCTACGCGCGAGCTGCTTGGCCAGCAGACGGCTTACCGGCGTCTTGCGCTCCTCCCGGAAACGCTCGATCTGCCGGCCTTTCTCGTGAACCTGCTCACGGAGCAGGTAGCCGGCTACTACGACCCGAAGACTAAAATTCTATACGTTCCCGACGACGCACGTGCGGAGGTGCTCGAGCAGACGGTGACCCATGAGCTGGTGCACGCTCTGCAGGATCAGTACGCCAATCTCGACTCCATTCAGGAGATAACAGGCGACAACGACCGCGTTACAGCGGCGTCATCCGTGATGGAAGGACAGGCCACATTCGTATCCCTGCGTCTCATGGGCGGCCAGCTTATAGCCTGGGACAAGGCGCGTGAAATGATACGGCAGAGCCAGAGCGCAATGCCGCTCTTCTCGACAGCTCCAACCATCATTCAGGAAACGCTGCTTTTCCCGTATCTCAGCGGTGCGGAATTCATCAGCCGCTACGATGCGCGTCATGCGCGCTCGTCTCCGTTCAGTGGCGCTCTGCCGGTGTCGACCGAGCAGATCCTGCACGCAGACGCCTACTTCGATACCCGGGATGATCCCGTTCGCATCACACTTCCTCCGCCGTCGACCGGCGAAAACACATACGAGAACAACCTGGGTGAGTTCGAAACGCGCGTACTTCTTTTCGAGCACACGCGCGATCAGAATCTTGCGGTGCGCGCCGCGGCCGGCTGGGATGGCGATCGCTACGTGGTGATTAGCACCCCCCGGGGTGACGGCATCGCCTGGCTCACGATATGGGATTCCGCTGTCGACGCGGCGGAGTTCAGCAACGCCATGGAGGAGGGCATAGCGGCACGATTCAAGTCGCCTGCCGAGCCCATTCCGTCGGGTGGAAAACGCTACTCTTCGCGAACCCGGGAGCTGATGCTCTGGGGCGGAGAGGTGAGCGGCCGTGCGGCCGTGCTGTTCGTCGACGTACCGCAGGGAGTCGACACAAACGTTCTCGACGTGGGGAAAGTAACGTTGCGACAGTGAGCTCAGTCGGCGGGGATGCGCGCGAACGCTGTGAACGCATCCGCTCGTCGGTCACCCGATGGCGGATGCTATTCACCGCGTCGATTATTTATTACATGAACTTCGAAACCACATAGATCAGCAACCCCGCCAGGCCGCCGACCAGCGTACCGTTGATGCGGATGTACTGCAGGTCCTTGCCCACCGCGAGCTCTATTCTCTGCGAGGTGACCTGCGGGTCCCACGAGTCCACCGTTTGTGAGATGAGCGCCGAAACTTCACCGTGATATCGCTCGACGACGGCGAGCGCGATGCTCGCGATCCAGCCGTCTACCTTTGCCATCAGAGCGGGGTCGTCGAGTAGCGCTTGCCCCAGGGATTCGACGCCACTTTCAATTGCGCCGGGCGGGTGCGATTCGGCGCTCTCCGCCCGCCGAATGATCGCGCTCTTTGCCTCCTCCCAAATACCGCTCGAGAAGCGCCGAACTGATTTCGCATCGAGCAACTCCTCCTTGATCTGCTCTGCGCGCTCCTGGACGTCGCTCGATGTGTGGAGCTTCTCGATAAAGGCGTGCAGGGCGGCGTCGAAACGCGCGCGCAGCTCGTGGTGCGGGTCGTCGCGTATCTCCCGCAGAGTGCGGTCCAGCGCGGTGACGATCTTCTCATGAATCTTGGCGTCGACGATGTCCGGAACCCACCAGGGAGTTTCGCGCTCGATGCGATTCCGGATGATTTCCTGATTCTCGTCCACCGCGCGTGCGAGAAGCTTGATGGCTTCATTGAGCAGCTCCTGATGCCGGTCGCCAGCCGTCATTACGGACAGCAACCGGCCGAGAAGCGGAGCCACCTGCGTATCACGGACACGGCGCACCAGCACGCCGTCGATGAGTCCCTGTACATCCTCGTCGCGAAGAACTCGCGCGGCGCTGGCGAGCCCTTTGGCGGCGTGTTGCGCCAGGGTCCGGCTGTTGTCCGGATTAACCAGCCATCGCGCCAGCTGTTCAGTTATCCGCAGCGATTCGATCCGCTGCGAAAGGATCGCCGGGCTGAGAAAGTGCTGCTGTACGAACCTGCCAAGGGCGCGTCCCACCTGCTCCTTTCGCGCTGCCACGATTGCCGTATGTGGGATCGGAATACCGAGAGGGTGGCGAAATAGCGCGGTGACCGCGAACCAGTCCGCGAGTCCGCCCACCATGGATGCTTCAGCAGTGGCGCGGACGTAACCGAGCCAGGGATACGCTTCCTCGAGCAACCGCGCGACGACAAAGACGATTGTCGCGAGCACCAGCAGACCACTGGCGCGGCGCTGCATCGTCTTGAGCTGCGCCTGCTTGACCGGATCGTCGAGCGGCTGCAAAGTACTGGCTATCGCTCGACTGGCCGATTCAGTATTCGCCAGATCCACCACTCAGCCGCGTGTCCCGATGGTCACCTCGCGGTCCGCCGCCGCCGGCTTGACGGCTGGTTCGGTCTCCTGAAGCGGACCGAAATCAGCCACGGCTGCGCGACCATGGGGGAGAAGCGCTAGAAGTACGATCTCGTCCATCGTCTGCGCGAAGGTGAAAGTCATGTTGGCGCGCACCTCGGCAGGCACATCCCGAAGATCCTTTTCGTTGGACTTGGGCAGGATGATGTGCCGCAATCCGGCACGATACGCGGCGAGCGCCTTTTCCTTGAGCCCGCCGATTTCCAGTATGCGCCCTCTCAGGGTAACCTCGCCTGTCATCGCGATGTCGCGGCGAACTGGGCGCTCGCTCAGCACACTGGCGACAGCCAGCGTGATCGCTAAGCCCGCGCTCGGCCCATCCTTGGGAATGGCACCAGCGGGAAAATGGATATGGACATCGTGCTCCTTGAACGCCTTGGTAGCGATGCCGAGC
>JBPCJT010000146.1:0-3344 GCA_051005015.1 Gemmatimonadaceae bacterium
TCTCCGCGCCGATGGCGTAAGAGCCGATCGCGCAGCCTTCAATAAGCGCGTGAGGAGTCCACCGCATGATCTCCCGATCCTTGAAAGTACCGGGCTCCGATTCGTCGGCGTTGCAGCAGAGATAGTGCGGCTTGCCGTCGCCAGGCTTCATGAATGACCATTTGAGTCCGGTCGGAAACCCGGCGCCCCCGCGCCCGCGCAATCCCGATTCCTTGAGAACGTTGACGATCGCCGCGGGCTCCATTCCCAGCGCCATCTCCAGCGCCCTGTATCCCCCGCGCTTCTTCCACCCCTGCAGGGTAAGAGCGTCCGCATCACCAAAGTGGCGTGACAGAACCGCCTCCTCTCGTGCGTGAATCGCGTGCGGGAAGCCCATTAGCGGAGCTGCGCGAGAATGGTGGGCACCCTGTCGGGCGTCACCGATTCCAGGAACTCGTCGTTGATCATCACTGGAGTCGCGAACCCGCACGCTCCAAGGCATTCCACTTCGATGACGGTGAATTTTCCATCGGGGGATGTCGCTCCCAGCTCCCCGCAGCCGGTGTGCTGCAGCAGAGCGGTCACGGTGTCCTCCGCTCCGCAAGCACCGCACGGCGACGTCGTGCACACCTGAACGAAGTAGCGGCCCACCGGGTGCTGGTGGTACATCGTGTAGAACGTGACGACGCCTTTCACGTACGCCGGCGTCAAATCGAGCGCCTGCGCTACTTCGGCCATGGAGTGGTCGCTCACCCATCCCCTGGCGTCCTGTACGAGCCAGAGCGCCGGAAGAAGCGCCGCCATTTTCGTGGGGTAGCGCTCGAGAATCCTATCCAGCTCACCACGCACGGCGCCGACGAGAACAGGCTGATAGCTGTCCTCGTGTGAATGACCCGCAGCGCCGTGCGCAGAGTGCGCGGGAGGATGCATGCTTCCGGTTTCGCCAGCAGGAGGCGTCACCTGTCGATCTCCCCCATCACGATATCTATGCTGGCATTAATCGCGATGACATCCGACAGAAGGTGACCTTCAACCATTTTTGAAATTGCCGACAGATTGACGAACGATGGCGGGCGAATCCGCCACCGGACCGGTTTCCCCGTGCCGTCGGAAACCATGTAATAGCCCTTCTCTCCTTTCGGGCTTTCCACGGCCACGTACGATTCGCCAAGGGGGGGCCGCGCGCCCTCCATCACTTGCTTGAAGTGGTGTATCATGGATTCCATGTCGCTCATGGCCTTCGATTTGGGCGGAAGAATCACACGATGGTCGTCGATGTTCACGGGGCCGTCCGGCAGGCGCCTGGCCGCCTGCTCGAGAATTCTGACCGACTGCCGCAGCTCCTCGATTCGAACCAGATAGCGATCGTACACGTCGCCGTGTGAGCCAACCGGCACGTCGAAGTCGTATGTCTCGTAATCGAGGTACGGAAAGTCGCGCCGCACATCGAAAGCGACACCGCTCGCGCGCACCATCGGACCCGACAATCCGTAATTCACGGCCTCGTCCGCCGTCATGACGCCAATCCCGACAGTGCGCCCCACCCAGATCGCGTTGCGGGTAAGCATGCGGTCGACTTCATCGATCGTCTTCGGGAAGGTCCGGATGAAGTTATTGAGATTCTCCATCCAGCCAGTGGGTATATCGGCTGCCATTCCGCCCACGCGTGTGGCGCTGGTGGTGAGGCGCGCGCCTACCCAGTCCTCCAGAAGCTTGTAAACGTTCTCCCGTTGCTCGAAGCTCCAGAGAAAGGGCGTGAAGGCGCCAATATCGATGCATGTGGTGCCGAGCCAAACGAGGTGCGAGATGATGCGCGACAGCTCCATCGCGATCACTCGCAACACTACGCACCGTGGCGTGACATCGATGCCGAAGAGCCGCTCGGCGCCAAGCGCGAAGGCGACGTTGTTGCCGAGCGAATTGAGGTAATCCTCGCGGTCAGTCCACGGGATGATCTGATTGTACTGCCGGTATTCCCCGATCTTCTCGAAGCCACAGTGGAGGTAACCGATGTGCGGAATGCACCGGACAACGGTTTCGCCATCGAGCTGCAGTACGAGTCTGAGCACACCGTGCGTCGCCGGGTGCTGCGGCCCGATATTTATCAGCATGTGCTCGCCCTCGAGCTGCGGCTCGATGGCCGGTGGCGGCTCGAGCGTCGAGACGCCTCCATTCTCCGTCACGGTCAATGGTGAGCGGACCGGGCGACCGGACGGGTCGATTCCGGAGGTGCCGAGCGTGACTTCCACCGTTCGTTTGGTAGTTGCCATCGCTCTACTCCCCCGTCCTCTCGCCGCCGCGCAGGCGAGTCCGCATATCCGCCGGTAGATCCTCGAACGCCTGCGCGATCGTCAGCTCCTCCATGGTATACCGCGCCTCGGGGTTTGCCGAAAGCGCCTGCCGAAGCTGCTCGGCGCGGCTGAAGCGACCGCGCAGCGGAAAGTCCTTCCGCAGCGGATAACCTTCGCGGTATTGCTCCCACATCAAAATACGCCGGAGATCGGGATGTCCATTGAACTTGATCCCGAACATGTCGTAGCACTCGCGCTCGAGCCAGTCCGCGCCCTTGTAGATGCTGCACACACTGTCCACCTGCAGCGGCGAATCCTTTCGCAATTCCGCCTTGATGCGGAGGAAGCGGCGATATGGGAGCGAGCGAAGATGCCAGACTACCTCGATGGGCTGCTCAAGATCGCGGTATTCGACCGCAGTTACGTCGGAGAGGTAATCATAGCGCTGTGAAGGATCATCGTGCAGCCACTGTATGATCTCCTTGGTCCGAGCGGGCTCGACGTAAACGGTAGTCTCTCCCCAGATGACATCCACGCGCTCAATGCCGGCGTCAAAGCGGCCCTGCAGATCGGCAGCGGAAGGATTGGCCGGGCCGCCACGGTTCGGGACATTCCTCGCTGTGGCGGGGGCGGGCGCGTCCGGGGCCGCACTCCCGGGAATGATCGCGGAGAAGCCGGACTTCACAAACCGGATCGCGTCTGGTGTACCGAGTTGCCGAAAGGCTCGGAGAGCTCGTCGATTGCGGCCGGCGGTATGTACAGACCACTCCCGGCATTCGGTTCCATTTCATCACGGATGACCTTATCCGACATCCGCTCGTTCGTGATTTTTTCCTGCAGCATGCGAATGCCGTAGATCAATCCCTCAGGGCGCGGAGGGCACCCCGGCACGTAAACGTCCACGGGAATGATGGTGTCGATACCCTGCACCACCGCGTAGTTGTCGAACATCCCGCCCGACGACGCACAGGCCCCAATGGAACTGCACCACTTGGGGTGCGGCGTCTGCTGCCAGATCGTTCGGATCCCCGGCGCCAGCTTGAATGGAACTCTTCCGGCGCCGATGAGTACGTC
>JBPCJT010000147.1:0-21145 GCA_051005015.1 Gemmatimonadaceae bacterium
GTTGGGGGGGTGGGTGTGGAGAGGGGAGGTGTGAAACCAGTGGAATGGAGCGGCACGATGCCAATGATGGATTGGCTGAGTACCGGGCGTCAGATAACGTGGCTTCTCCGAGAGCCGTCAACCGGACGGGAGAACATGGCGATAGATTGGCGCTTCCGGCGGGGGGACATCGTAAAGATGCGATTGTCCAATGACCGTCACACCCTGCACGCGATGCACCACCCGATCCACATCCATGGCCAGCGTTTTCTGGTGCTTGCTCGAAACGGCGTTCAAAACGACAACCTGGTGTGGAAGGACACGATGCTTCTGCCGGCCGGCTCGACCGCCGACATCCTCATCGAGATGTCGAATCCGGGACGGTGGATGTTGCACTGTCACATCGCCGAGCATATCGAGGCGGGAATGCACTCGGTCTTCGAGATTCGGTGAAGGATTGGCAAACAGCGACTGGCGTGCCGGGCCGCCATCGCTGACGATCGGTTTAACTATGCCGGGATGCGAACTCAGTCCACCAGCTGTGGTATTGCGCCGTTGGGTGCTTTCCCGTAACCATCGAATGCGTCCCAATAGTGTCCGCAATCCTCATCGCTCACACCCTCCGCATCCCATTATGCGCTCCTGTCTTCTCGTCGCCACGATACTCGCTGGGCAGCCGATACAGCTCGCCGCACAAGCCCCATCCTTGTCCCCGTCCACCCGCCAGTTCGTAAGTATTGACGCGCCCGTCGTCGCCCTGACGCGCGTGCGCGTCATTGATGGAACTGGTGTCCCTCCCGCGGACGAACAGACCATCGTTATTTCCAACGGCAAGATCACGGCACTGGGAAAGACGGGATCCATTCGTGTGCCGGCTGGAGCGCGGGTGGTCGAGCTGACCGGTCACACCGTGATACCCGGTCTGGTGGGGCTGCACAATCACACTTTCTACACGACGAGCGCGCGCAGTACTCAACTCAGCACGAGTGCACCGCGCCTGTATCTCGGAAGCGGCGTAACGACGATTCGCACGACCGGAAGCGTTTCGCCGTACGCCGAGATCAACCTCAAGCGCGTGATCGACAATGGGGAGGCTCCCGGGCCGCGGATGTATATCACCGGGCCATACCTGACGGGAGAAACCGGAGTAGGGGGCATGCATCAACTCCTGACGCCGGAAGCGGCCCGACGAGTCGTTGCGTACTGGGCCGAAGAAGGCGTGACATGGCTCAAGTTCTACACGACGGTTAGCCGCGCGACGATGGGCGCCGCAATAGATGAAGCGCACAGGCGCGGTATCAAGGTCACAGGGCATCTGTGTTCGGTGAGCTTCAGGGAAGCGGTGTCACTCGGCATCGACAACCTGGAGCACGGGCTGTTCGTGAATACCGATTACGACCCTGAAAAAAAACCCGACGTGTGCCCCCAGGGCAGCATGGCCAAGCTAGCCAGCCTCGATATGAAGAGCGACGCCGTGAGTGCGACCTTCAGGGAGATGATCGGCAGGAAGGTGGCGATGACATCGACGCTGGCGGTATTCGAGCTCTCGGTCCCGAATCGGCCACCCCTGGAGCAGCGTGTGATCGAGGCGATGGCGCCGGACGTTCGCACCGAGTATCTGACGACGCGCTCACGCATATCCGAGAACGCCAGCTTTGGTATCAGCCCGGAAGTATTCGGGAAGGCTCTCCAATTCGAGTATGCCTTTGTGAAAGCGGGAGGTTTGCTCGCCGCCGGAGTTGATCCCACGGGGAATGGCGGAGCGCTGCCGGGCTTCGGCGACCAGCGCAACTTCGAGCTGCTTATCGAGGCCGGCTTTACGCCGGTCGAAGCCATTCAAATAATGACCGCGAACGGCGCAAAAGTGCTCGGCGCCTACGATCGTTACGGCTCGGTCACGGTGGGGAAGCTCGCCGATCTGGTGGTGATCCGTGGCGATCCATCGGCCAGGCCAGCGGACATCAGAAATGTCGTCACGGTCTTCAAGGAAGGAGTGGGCTACGACGCGTCGAAATTGATCGAGTCGGTTAGAGGACTCGTGGGTGTTCGCTGAGTTTCGGACTCGGTCTCACCGACTGGCCACAGCCACGATCTCTGCGCCCCGGGAAGCTGCGCGGGATCAAACCAGCAAGCAGTCTTGTTGATGCGTCGTCGCAGTCATAAGTCACGGCTTGCCGCGGCGTTGCTGGCTGTTACAGTGCTCGCCTGGCTGACATGCCTGGTGGCCGTCGTGGTCCGTGCTCGCCGGGATGAAGCCCGCACCGCCCACGCCATAGTCGTGCTGGGCGCGGCGCAGTACGTGGGCCGTCCGTCTCCGGTTCTTCGCGCTCGGCTGGATCATGCGCTGGCGCTCTGGCGCCGCGGTCTCGCGCCAAGGCTGATCCTTACGGGTGGCACCGGGGTAGGGGATACAACCAGCGAAGCGGCCGTCGGACGGAGTTATGCTATCACTCACGGGGTGCCAGACTCCGCGATCTACACCGAGAATACAGGAAGAACCACGCGTCAGTCACTTCGCGCGGTGGCCGCTTTCATGCGTGCACACGGGCACAATCGAGCGATCCTCGTCAGCGATCCGTTCCACATGCTGAGGTTGTCGGTGCTCGCGAACCGCATGGGGATGGAGCCCCTTACTTCCCCAACGCGGACCAGTCCAATCGCGGAGTACTCGAACGAGGAGTGGAAATATCTGTTAAGCGAATCATTCAAGGTTCCGTTTGCCTACCTGTTCGAGAGGAGACCTGCAGGTGAAGAATAGTTCCATGAACAGGACACGTTGTCTGACAGCGCTGCTCATGTTCTTGACGCCGGTGTTGGCCGCGGCGCAGAGTGTCCCCAACCTGGCGGTTGAAAAATACGCGCTGGCAAACGGGCTCGAGGTCATTCTCCACGAAGATCGTTCAGTTCCCATGGTCGCGGTTAACACGTTCTACAAGGTCGGTTCGGCGGACGAGGTGCCCGGACGCACGGGCTTCGCGCATCTATTCGAGCACATCATGTTCATGGGGTCACAGAACGTAGCGGTCGGAGCGTTCGATCAGATGCTCGAAGCCGCGGGGGCCCAGAATAACGGCTCCACCACGGAAGACCGGACGGACTACAACGAGGAGATGCCTTCCAACGCGCTCCCACTCGCCCTGTGGCTCGACGCCGACCGCATGGGGTTCCTGCTGCCGACGATGGACTTGCAGAAGCTCGATCTTCAGCGAGACGTCGTAAAGAACGAGCGCCGGCAGGGAGTAGACAACGTCCCGTACGGTCGGGCTACCGAAGTGGTAGCCGCTGCCCTGTATCCAAAAGATCATCCATACTCCTGGCCGGTGATCGGCTCGATGGCCGACCTGGGCGCCGCTACCCTCGAAGACGTCAAGCAATTCTTCCGCACCTATTACGCGCCGAACAACGCGAGCATCACCATCGCGGGCGACTTCAACCGCGACTCGGTAAAGGCGTGGGTCGAGCGCTACTACGGCGACATCCCGCGCGGACCGGCGCTGCCCGGACGTCCCGCGCCGAGCGCCATCTCCATGGCGAGAGACACGTTCCTCGTGCTGGAAGACCGAGTGCAGCTTCCGCGTCTGTACAACACATGGCATTCGGTGAAGTACTTCCACGAGGACGACGGCACACTCGACATCCTCGCTTACGTACTCGCGGGCGACAAGAATTCACGGCTGTACAAGCGACTCGTCTACGACCTGCAGGTGGCGCAGGATGTGACCGCGTTCCAGAACAGCGGGCGCCTGGCGGGACAGTTCTGGATCATCGTGACGCCGAAGCCGGGCCAAAGCCCCGCCCGCATGGCACAGCTCGTAAACGAGGAGGTGCAGCGGGTCATAAGCGAGGGAATAACCGGACGTGAACTGACGAGAGCCCAAAACACGACGCGTTCGCGATTTCTCGATCGGCTCGCGGGCGTTCGGAACAAGGCGGCGCTGCTCAACACCTACAATTATTTCGTGGGAACACCAGAGTACGTGCAGAGCGATGCCGCGCGGTATGACAAAGTGACCGCGGAGGACATCAAGCGCGTGGCGGGCACCTATCTCGCAAAGGGCAGGGTGGTGCTGACGGTGGTGCCAACGGGCAAGTCAGCCTTGATGGTGAAGGGAGGTGTAGAATGACCAGGGAGTGTGGAGTGGAGAGTGGGGAGTCGCGCTTCGGTATTCGAAACGCAATTGTGCTTTGCGCGCTCCTCTCACTTGCCTGCGCTCGCCGGCCAACCGCGGAGGAGATGCCCACGCCGGTCATGCAGCCGGCCGCGGTACCCACGGATACCCCGAGGGTGTCATCCCTGGACAGAAGCAGGCCGCCGACACTTGGTGCGCCTCCGGATCTAACGCTGCCGGTCATGGCGCGGACGACGCTGCCGAACGGGCTCCAGCTCGTCATCGTCGAGCAGCACGAGCTGCCGGTTGCGGATTTCATTCTGCTCGTGCGAACTGGGGGAGAAGGTGATCCCGCCAGGAAGGCTGGCGTGGCATCTCTGATGGCGGCGATGCTGCAGGAAGGAACAACCTCGAGAGCGTCGCTCGATATCGCGGACCAGGAAGCCTACCTGGGCGCACGCATCCAGACAGGGAGCGGGTGGGACGCGACCAGCGTCGCACTTCATACTCCGACCGCCCAGCTCGACAGTGCACTCGCGCTCTTCGCCGACGTGGCGCTCCGGCCGAGTTGGCCGGCGAACGAGCTGGCTCGTCTTCGCGATGAACGCATGACGAGCTTGATGCAGATCCGGGATCGCCCCCCCGCAATCGCCGACCGTGCATTCGCCTCCATTCTCTACGGCGGTGAGCATCCGTATGGCCGGCCGCTCACTGGCACAGAGGCATCGACGAAGGCACTTCGGTGCGCAGACCTGCAGCACTTCTACAGCACCTATTTCCGGCCGAACAACGCGACGATGATCATCGTTGGCGACGTGAGCGCGGGCGACATCACGCAGCGCGTCGAGGCATTGTTCGGCAAGTGGCTGGCGGGCAAGGTGCCCAATGTCGCATTCCGCGAACCCGGATTGCCCGCGGCAACCACGGTTTATCTCATCGACAAGCCGGGAGCATCACAGTCCTCCGTTCGGATTGGGGCGGTCGGGGTTCCGCGCTCCACGAATGACTACTTTGCTCTCCTGGTGATGAACACCGTCCTTGGCGGATCCTTCACGTCGCGCCTGAACGCAAATCTTCGTGAGACGAAGGGGTACACGTATGGCGCCAATTCCCGCTTCGACATGAGGCGCGCGGCTGGGCCATTCACGGCGAGAGCAGAGGTAACGGGTGGCAAGACGGATTCTTCCCTCATCGAATTCATGAAGGAACTGAGAGCTATTCGCGACACAGTTCCCGCGTCGGAGCTCGAGAAGGCGAAACGCTATCTGCAGCTGGGACTTCCAGCACGCTTCGAGTCAACTGCCGACATTGCCAGCCAGATCATCCCTGTTGTGCTGTATGACCTTCCCGCCGACTACTTCAACACGTATGTGCGGCGCATCGAGGATGTCACTCAGGCCGACGTACAACGCGTGGCAAACAGGTATTTGGATCCGGCGCGCATGTCTATCGTTATAGTGGGTGACCGGAAGTCCATCGAGCCGGGCCTCAAGGGGCTGGGAATGGGTGCCGTCGTGATTCGGGATCTTTCGGGGCAGCCCGTGCGTCGTTAGATCGGAGCCGTTGAGCGCCCTGACTGGACAGGGTACTTTTTCATGGTCCTTTATCATGGAGATAGAATGGACGACAAGCAGTTAGCGAAGCTTATTCGGCAGAATTCCGCGAAGGCCACGCGCGCACAGAAGAAGCCAGCTCGGAAATACGACGCGACGCTCCCGCCAAGAGAGGAGGGAGCGGTGGAGGATGAGCGCAAGCAATTCTTTGACGAGATGAAGCGCCGCGAATTCTGACGCCTGATTGTTCCGTCAGCTTGTGCAGCCTGCCTCCAGGCCGAGGCCCACTGCGCGGGTGAAGAAGGCGTCGACCTGGCAAACATGATACGACCTGGTCAGCGACCGATCATACGCCGGACGATGAGCTGCAGAGTGCGCGGTGAGCCGGGCGTCAGGAACCGCTCGAGAACATCTCCGGCTCCCTGATTGATATTGAAGGTGCCAAAGGTCGAGTGGTCGGCGTCGAAGAGGTTGCGGACAATCGCTTGCAGGTCCCATGCGGCGAAGTGGACCCCGAATCTCAGGTCCATCAGCCAGTATCCGTCGACCGGCTCCTCGATGTTCGCCTCGTCGCCGCGGAGGAACCGCTCGCCCGTGTAGCGTCCCCCGATCCCGAGGGTCATGCCGCGGGGGAGCTCGACCGAGCCGCCGAGCGAGGCGACGTGGCTCGGGACGAGCGGCAATCGATCGCCCTTCTCGACCTCGTTATCCCCACCAACCTCCTCCCGAATGCTGAAGATCTCGACGCCTTCCACCTGGAACGTGGCGCGCGTCCAGGCGTAGTTCGCGTATAGACCCAACCACCCGAGCGTACCATGCGAGCTCAGCTCGACACCCTCGCGGCGGGTGTTCGCAATGTTTGCGAAGTAGCCATCGATCGTCGATCCTGAGGGGGCGTTCGCGTCATCGTACGGGAAGAGGAAAACGTCGTCGCGTACATTGGTACGGTACGCGGCTGCGGCTAGACCGGCCGCGCCCATCGTCCAGCGACCACCGACCTCCAACGTCGTTGCTATCACGGGGTCGAGCGGTGGGTCATCGCCCAGCGCGAAGGGAAGCGGGCATGGCTCGTTCGGGTCGGCACAGGCGAGCTCGATCAGTGCCGGGGCTCGAAAGCTCTGACCTGCGGACGCGTAGATCGATCCCGCCTTGCCGACCGCGACGCTCACGCCACCACGCGGGCTCAGGCGCAGAAATGTGCTCGTCGTGTCGCGAGTCGCATCGAGGAGGTTGCGAAACGGTATTCGCACGAGATCGTATCGAGCGCCACCGGAGAGCGTGAGGCGTCCAACGACGAAATCAGCGAGCGAATACGCATCAAGCTTCGCGATCGGGCTCTCGATATCGGTCGTCAGTCCGGGGTCGATCCGCTCGGCGTAGATCTGGATCCTTGCTCGATTGGTTGAGCCACCTGCTCCGAGACGAAATCCGAGTGTCCCAGGGCCGACTGTGAAAACCGAGCGCCAATCGACGCTCCCGCCCATGCTCCGGTTGTCGGAAAAACTGCGCACATCCGGATCATCGACCTGATTCACGTTGAAGCGTTCGGCATCGCTCTTCCGGAAGTAGACTACGGCGGAGCTGTGGCCTCCGACAATGGGCCGGTACCCCGACAATGCAAAGTGTACCTGACTGATGTCCTCGAAATCACCCGCTGAAAGGTTCGAGTCCGGCTTGACGCGATAGACACTTACGGGGAGCGATCCCGCCGTTTCGGCATTGCTGTTCGCGGCGAACGCCTGCAGTCTGATCCCTGTCTGAGGGCCGAGGCGCCCGATGTTCAGAAGACCGTGAAATTCGGTGGCTTCCGTGAGCTGACGCCAACCTCCTTCATTCGAATATCCAGCACCACCGTAGTAGCTCCATCCTTTCGGAGCGCGACCGCCATGCGACACCTTGGCGGAGTAGCTCTGATACGATGCGCCAGCCAGCTCGATCTCTCCTTTGGGGTCGTCCTGGCCATGCCGGGTCATTAGGTTAACGGCGCCGCCGAGGGAGTGCGGCCCGAGGATTGACGCCGTCCCGCTCAGAAACTCGACGCGCTCGATGTGCTCGAGTGGGAGAAGATCGAAGTTCACCTGTCCAGCATCCGGCTCATTGACGGGCACACCATCGAGAAAGACGGAAACCCCCTGTGGAAGTCCGACCACGGGACTGACGGTGAACCCGCGCGTTACCAGGGTAATTTTCGACGGACTCCCGAGGTCGTCGTATAGCGAAACGCCCGGCTCGCGCGCGAGCGCTTCGGAAAGCAGGCGCGGTTTCCATGCCCGGATATCCTCGGCCGGCAGCACTGAGACGCGAGCTGGAATGCCAGATGCGATCGCGGGGCCGGCAACGTGGAGAACGGAGCCGATCACGTGCACGGCGGGAAGTCGTGCGACTGTCGTGTCGCGCGGGACGTCTCGGTGCGTGCTGTCCTGGCGCTGCGCGGGAGCAGGAACGGCAGCGGCAAGGAGCGTCAGAAGTGACGCAGCCATGATTGCGACAGGCGTCATTGGATTCCTGGTAATGAGTCTACTATCGGGCCGAGGCACGAACGTGATCAGCTCGCCCCCATGGCAACGGCAGGTTACCGAGCCTGTGGCCATGGACGCGCAGTAGCCGTCTCGTGACAACCCGCGTAGGCGAAAGAGAAGCATGGAGCGAGCAGTGAAAAGCGCATGCGAATATCCGGACGCGTGATGCCGGTTGCCAGGCAGGTGATGACAATGGGGTTATTGCCCGGGAGCGTAATAGTCCGCACATTCTAGCATGATACGCAAATTCTGGCTGGCTGCACTGGTGTTCGCACTACCCGCCTCTGCCCAGCCTTCGGCGACCCCTGCCGTTCCCCTGCCCACCGTTGAGGTTACGGTCACGCGCGACGCGGCGCGGTCTCCCATGGATCTGCCGTTTGCCGTCACGCGTTCGAACCCCGATAGCGCCCGCCCGGGGCAGCGTCAGAGCTCTCTCGAGGAAGCGCTGGCGCTCCTGCCGGGCGTAATCATCGCCAACCGCACCAATCCCACTCAGGATCCCCGCATCGCCATACGCGGCTTCGGCGCGCGCTCGGCATTCGGTGTGCGGGGCGTGCGCGTGTTACGCGACGGAATTCCGCTGACGCTTCCCGACGGTCAGACGCCGGTCGATTATCTGGATCTGGAATCTGTCGGGAGCATCGAGGTGATAAGGGGGAGCGCGTCGGCACTCTACGGCAATGCGGCTGGGGGGGTCATCGATTTGCGCTCGGACGACGCTCCGGCCGATCCTGTCGCTGTGCAGCTTCGTGGATGGTCGGGGAGCTCGGGATATCGCCGGTGGGTAGGGGCGGCCGGGGGCCGCTCCGGAGTCGCGCGCTACCAGGGACATTTCGCGCGCACCACGACCAGCGGTTACCGGCAGCATTCGCATCAGGAGATAACGAGCGGCTCTGGCCGTCTTACGGCATCGCTCGCGCGAACGGAACTGGCGCTGAGCGGTATCGGATTTCACATGCCGGTTGCTGAGAACCCGGGCGCTCTGACGGCGGCGCAGCTCGAGTCCGATGACCGGATGGCAGATCCCCTGAACGTGCGGAAAGGCGCGCGAAAAGCGGTTCGTCAGGGACAATTTGGGCTCAGCGCATCTCGCGGTTCGGCTGAGCGCGATATACTGGCTTCCGTATACGCGGGGCGGCGGTCGCTCGACAATCCACTCAGTTTCGCCATCGTGGACATTGCGCGCGCGACCGCGGGCGCGACGTTACGGGCATCGACGACGGTGCGTCCGGGTGGCCTACCCGCGCGATTGAGCGTGGGACTCGATGTCCAGCGCCAGCGCGACGACCGGCGTAATTTCGCCAACTGCGTTGACGAACCGCCGCTCGCGGCTCCAACGCTGCCTTGTCCCGAAGTTGGAAAGGAGCGTGGTGTGCTCAGGCTCGACCAGCGCGAGCTCATTTCGAGCATTGGGCCGTTCGCGCGGGCCGAGGCGGAACTGGGCGGCCGGTATCGCGTGATGCTCGGGGCTCGCGCGGACAACGTGAAATTCCGCGTCAACGACCGCCTGATCGCCGGGAGCAATCCCGATGACTCCGGCGAGCGCACCCTGCGCGCTGTGAGCCCCATGGCCGGCATCGTAGCGCGCATCAGCACTGTGCACGCCGCGTACGCCAACGTCTCGACCGCGTTCGAGACCCCAACGGCCACCGAGCTCGCGAACCACGCGGATGGAACCGCCGGGATCAACCCCAGTCTCGATCCGCAGTACGCGACGACCTACGAGCTTGGGGTCAAGGGGATCGCGCTCGCTCGCGTCCGCTACGAGCTAACCGGCTACGCGTCGAGAGTCCGCGATGAGCTGCTGCCCTTCGAGGTACTTAACGGCGCTGGGAGGCGCTACTTCCGGAATGCCGGTCGAACCCGGCGGCGCGGACTCGAAGCCGCGGCCAGCACGTTGCTATTCGGCACGGAGCTCGGTGTTGCTTACACCTACTCGCACTTTCGCTTTGCCGAATACACTGTCGACAGCGTCACGTACGATGGCAATCGCCTGCCAGGCGCGCCACGGCAGCAGTTCCAGGCGTACGCGACGTGGAACAGGCTAGGCTGGTTTGTCTCGGCCGATGGAGTCATCGCAAGCTCGATGTTCGTCGATGACGCGAACAGCACACGATCCGCCGGGTACGAGGTGCTCAACTTGCGGGTTGGGGGGCGCGCCGTATTTGGACTGGCTTGGCTATCCCCCGTGATCGGAATGCAGAACGTCTTCGACAGACACTACGTTCCGTCGGTGAACATCAATGCGGCCGGTGGCAAATTTTTCGAGCCCGCGGCGGGTCGCGTCGTTTACGCGGGGCTCACGCTTGGGACGGGACGGTGACACATGAGGGAACCAGGCGCGTACACGGCCGGCTCGCTGCTCGCGGCGCTACTGTGCAGCGCATGCGGCGGTGGTAGTGGCGATACAGCAGGCACTGCCGCGTCACGGACCTCCGATACCGCTGTGGCAGCTACCGCGACGGCACCGTCCGCGCCGATAGACTGGGCGGGAACGTTTTCGCTTGGTGGAACACTGGAGGGAGGCCGTCAGGCCGACGGCACGCTCGAGGTGGCGCCGATGGCGCAGGGCTTGGCGGATTTCGAGCGAACGCGCTCGCGCGTGCGGCAGACCTACCCCGAGTACGCGGGGCCCTTATTTCTCGCGCGGCTGAGGCTCGGGGGAAACGGGGATTCGACCAGGGGCGAGTTTACATGCGCGCTCGGACCGTCTGCCGAATCACCACCGCTGGTTTGCGAGCCGAAAGCGCCGATAAGGAATCTGTCGGATGCTACTCTGGTAGTGCAGGCTAACGGGCGCGCGGTTCTCACGGGAAGTCACGGCGAAGGCGTAAGTATCGAGTACGGGCGGTTTACCTGGAGGAAGTGAGTACGTGGAACGTGAGGCGTGATGTAGTCTATGATTCGATACGTGGTTTGTGATACATGCTACGTGAGGTACTCTATGATTCGTGACAGCGTGCGAGTGGCATACCCGCTCCTCACCGCCATTTTTGCGGTTGGTCTGGTGGCATGCGCGGGCGGAAAAGATGCCGGCGGTGACCGAGGGTCCGCTGATTCATCGCCAGCGGAGTCTGAGCCGGCGATGCAGCCACCCGCGCCCGTTCCTCCTTCCACGAGCACCGGACCGCAGCTTGACCCGGCAAACCTTCAGTCATCGCTCGAGTACGACTCGGCTACCAACACCGTCAAATTCCCTATCGTTGCAGGCCTCACAAGCGACAACAATGCGTGGAACTTCAACGGGTACTCGAACGGAAAGATCCGAATCATCGTACCTGTTGGCGCGAAGATCGAGATGCCGTTCTCGAACATGGATGGCAACGCCCCGCACAGCTTTGGAGTAATCGCCGGCTCGGCATCGGCCATGCCGGCGGCACCTGGGAAAGTTGTGTTCCCCGGAGCGGAAACGCGGCGCTACGAAGCCGGAATGCGTGCGGGCGAAACGGACATTGTCCGCTTCACGGCGGTCATCGCGGGCAAGTATCTCCTGGTGTGCGGCGTTCCGGGCCATGCGACTGGCGGGATGTGGATCTGGTTCGAGGTGTCGGCGAAGGCCAGGCGGCCGGAAATAAGAGTGGCCTAGATATTCCGGCCGCGCCGCAGTCCGTGTTCCAGCCACGATTCACTACCCGTATGTTACCACCCCTCACACGTGCTCATAAAAAGCGGCGGAGATTTCATGCGACATAGGGTCAACCATCGTTCCAGTGCACTCACGTCGCTTCTAGTGCCCTTGACGCTTGCCTCTTGCGCCGGCCCAAAGGAGGATGTCGTCGCCAGGGCCACAGCAGACTCCGTCGTCGCGTCCGCTTCGGCGCCTGACACAACGCCGCCAGCCAGTCAGCCGCCCAAGGTCGACCCCAACGATCTGGCCGCGTCACTCGCCTTCGACTCTTCGACGAACACGGTTACTTTCCCCACCGTCGTCGGCCTCACGCCCGTCAATAACGTCTGGAACTTCAACGGACGCGCGAAGGGGGAGATGACCCTCACTGTCCCACTGGGCGCAAGGATGGTGATGCCTTTCGTCGGCTACGACGGCAAGGTGCCGCATTCATTCGGCATCACAGCCGACTCTCCGACAAGAATCCCGTCCGCTCCCGGCGCACCCGTCTTTCCCGGTGCCGCCACGCGCAGCTACGAGACTGGGCTAAAAGCCAACGAGATGGACGTTGTCCGCTTCACAGTGGACAAGCCCGGCAATTATCTCATCATCTGTGGCGTACCAGGCCACGCGGTGAACGGAATGTGGGTGAGGTTCGTAGTCTCCGCGAGCACGAAGACGCCCTCGGTAAAGTAGAGCAATTGGCGTGGCCGGGACACCCATCACTGGTGTTGCTGGATGCGAGTGTTAGCAGTTATTTCGCCACGTGATACGTGATGCGTGCAAAACCGGTCTCACGCCTCACGCGACGGGTCTCACGGCTTTTCCCGCGCCTGAGTATTGAATTCAGCGAGCGCTTCGATCAGCGTTCTTACGCGCCGGTTCTCGTAAAAGTAGAAATCGTCGAGATGGCTGCGATACACGTTCGCCCCAAACGGAAACGTTAGCGTTCCTCCCCGTTTGAGCCGGGCGGCATCCGCGGCGATGCGCTTGGCCGATGCCGCGGGCCTCTGGCGCACAGCCTGGTGGGCGGCGGCACCGGCCAGGAAGCCGGCCAGATAAGTTTCGCGCGCGTCCGGCGACCATCCATGCCAGTCGTATCCATTGAGCGAGACCGGATCGCGCGACACGGTCCCTGCAGCAAATGCGCCGACTCCTCCCGCGAGCGCTCCGATACCGACGACCGCGAAAACTACACCTACAGTTTTCCACACCGGCATAATCAGCTCCGTGTGCAGCATGACTGCGTTACGCTCGGCCATTGCGAGCCCGCGAAACGGCCAAGCGATCCCACAGCTGGCGGATTGCCTGGCCAATTCGTGTTTTGACTCGTACCGGTCCTGCCCATCCCTCGTGCGTTAGGGCTGCTTTCTCGTCGTGTCCGCCATCTTCTGCGGTCCGCCACCGCTAGCCGCACCCATCCGGTTCACCGATCCGCGCGGATAACCGGGTGTCTCGTACTGCTGCATTGCTCTCGACGCGCGCTCCCTGAGGGCGAACACATACAGATCATCTCCGAGCTTCGAGCCTATCTGGGCGTTTCCGCCCGCGGCCACGGCTACATATTGAGTGCCGCCAACCGAGAACGTCATCGGCGCCGAGTTGACGCCCGCCCCCGCGTAGAAGCGCCAGAGTACGTCACCGTCTTCGGCATCGAATGCGTCAAAATTGCCATTAGCCTGGCCGACGAATACCAGGTTTCCGGCTGTGGCGAGCGCGCCGCCGATCATCGGGTCCGCGACTTTGCGCTGCCAGGCTATCTTGCCGTCATCGACGTTGATGGCGGAGAAAGTGCCCCACTGATCTTCGCCAGGTATCGCGCGGAAAGCGCTGCCGAGCCACAGCTGGCCCTTGCGATAACCGACGCTGGTGGTGCTGTAGTTCATTGGTTGGTGCAGACCAAGCACGTAAGCGAATCCGGTCTTGGGGCTGTAGGCGGTGGGTGACCACTCGGAGCCGCCGTTTGCGCCCGGAAGCATGCGCACGCCAGCCTTGGTGGGCTGCGCGAACATGTTCTCACGCGGAGTAAAATCTTCCGAGCGGAGAACGGCCTTGCCGGTCTCGGTTTCCAGTACATAGTACCAGGCCGTCTTGCCGGCGTGACCGACGAGCCTGCGTCCGTTACGCTCGAAGAGCACGGGCGGGCTCACTGCGTCCAGATCCCAGACGTCGTGCGGAACCGTCTGGAAGTACCACTTCAGCTTTCCGTCCGTGGCACTAACGGCGACGATGCTTTCGGTGTAGAGATTGTCGCCCGGACGGATCTTGCCGTCGAGGTCCGGTGACGGGTTCCCGATTCCAGCTATCAGCGTCTTGGTGGCGGGGTCATATGCCGGCGTCATCCACATGGAACCTCCGCCTCGCCGCCAGGAATCAGCGTACTTCGCAGAGTCGGCTTTCTCCTGCGCGATGTTACGGTTGAGCGGCGTTCCAAACGGATCGGTTTCCTTCCACTCGCCCCACCATCCGTTGGGCGCTTCGCCCGGGGCCGGGATTGCGTACCATGTCCAGATCAGCTTCCCGTCCGCCGGATTGAACGCCTTCATATAGCCGCGGATTCCGTATTCCGCGCCGGATGTACCGATGATGACTTTCCCATCGGCTATGAGCGGCGCCATGGTCTGACTGTATCCCGCGGCGGGATCGTCGATCTGCACTTCCCACGCCACGCTCCCGTCCTTCTGGTTGAGAGCAATGAGCCGGTCGTCGAGCGTCGCGACGAAGACCTTGTCCTGGTACAGCGCGACGCCGCGGTTATTCGGGCCGCAGCAGATGATGGTCGTTCCCAGCTTCGGCTCGTAGCGCCACATTTCCTCGCCGGTCACGGCGTTCAGCGTGATGACCTTGCTGTCCGGCGTGGTCATGTACATGATCCCGTTGACGACGAGTGGCGTCGTCTCAAAGGATTTTGTAATGCCCGTCTGGTACACGTAGACGAGTTGCAGATCCTTTACGTTGTCCTTGTTGATCTGCTCGAGCCGGGAATAGCGCTGGTTGTTGTACGACCCACCGTACATGAGCCAGTTAATGCCATCCTTCCCGGCATCGAGCAGCATCTGGTCGGTCACCTGAGTGAACTGCGGCGGGCCGGCGGGTGCGGCAGCCGGGCCTTCGCCAGCCGCGCCCTCTTCCTTCTTATCGGCTTCGTCGCCACCGCCGCCGCACGCCGTCAGAAACAGGGCGCCCAGCAGCATCGCAGTGCTTCGCCATGGTTGTAACATCGTTACCGTCCTCACTTCGGTTAGGGGTACGTGGTAATTCATCACGGGGCGAGCGGGAGGGAGAGGCCCGTCAGAAGGACCCATCGCGACGGATCGTTGTCTGAACCTTCCGGGTTCGGGAGTCCCGTGGCGACATAGGCCAGGAACGTGTAAATGTTCAGGTTGCGCCACCGGCTGGCCTGGTCGTTCATCATCATCCCGCCGATCTTGATGAAGAGGTCGCCCTCGAGCACCAGCTTGTGGGTGTAGGACGATTCATCTTCAGAGCGCGCAGCCGGGGTGTAGGCGCCGAGTACGTCGAAGTCGAAGCCTATGAGGGGCGTACTGAAGATGTTGAACACCGGACCATACACGAAGGCCGGAGCATTGGCCGTGAATTCGTTCCCGCCGCCCGCGTCTACCTTGTTGAACGGAGTAAACTGCAGGATTGCCACGAGGGTCGTGCGAGGAATAGTCGTCGGAATGGCCGTGACAACACGGAAGAGGAAGTCGGTTTCCGATTCGGCGCCTTCAGGGGTATCTATGAAGTTCGACGTGACCAATCCGGGCTGAAATACGAAAACCGGCGCCTTGAATATCCAGTTCTGTTGCGGCGCGTCCTGTGCCGCCGCCATGCCGCTAAACGCGATGATCGCCAGGGCAACCGTCGCAACCGCCTTGAATCGTTTCATGCGATCTCCTCCAAACGTGGGAATGAGGGAAACTGCCGAACCTTCGCACTCGGTGCTGCATGCTTCCGCGGAATCTTTCATCGTGTTCGAGCTGCATCAAGCTTCGATGCATTTTGGGCGACCAGGAAAGCCACCCATGCAGGAGGCGAACGGGCAAGCCCTCCGGAACGTTTCCGATGGCGCGCGTCCTGCGCTCCAGACCCATGCTGCAGCGCACCTACCCTGCGCATGGCATCGCGCCGGGTTCGCAACCAGGCGAGCCAGGCCTGTTCCAGGTCGCCACCATTGCGCGGAAGTCCTCTAATATCCGTCAAGGCTACGCCCTGTGCCGTCCCCGACCGCAGCGCGCGAACGAGTCGCTGAAAACCGCTAACGCCTGCCAGTTCGCGCAGGTAAAGTCCAAACGCCAGCGACTGCCCGTAGAAGATACGGCGGTTGGCGTCTCCCGCTCGCGCGCCACGCAACGCCGGATGCGGCGTGTAGAGAAATCGCCTGAGCGGCATCGCGTATATGATCTCGTCCTCGAATAGCATGCTGAGCCTGGCACTCTGGTCGGTGTCCGGCTCAGCAAGCAGTCCCATCGCCTCGTCGAGCCAGTCTGGAAGCGGAGATCCGTACCCTTCGGGAGTGCTGTCAGGGGTGCCGGAAGGGTACAGAACCGCGAACGCCATCCGGTGCGCGATCTCATGTGCAAGGTACCCTTCGGCGCTAATCTGACGGTTGACACCAAGCTCGAGCGGCTTGGCAGGAGCCCAGTTCGCAGGCACCGCCATTGCCCAGCGCTCTCCCGAGAGCCGCGCAACATCCGCATCCGCCATCTGAGGTCCGGCTGCCTGCGACACCACGCCGGGAGGAACAGCGCGTCCAAGCAGGCGCGCGACCTGGGTTGCCGCTCGCGTACACGCGTGGCGAATCGCGTACGCCGCCGCGGCGTTGGGCGCAACGGCGCGGCAGGAACCACTTGCTCGTTCACGTATTGACGCCGAAGACTGCGCGCCGCTCACCAGCCGGGCCGGGAGCGCAACAGCCGACAGAAGCGCGAGTGCCAAAGCATTCGCCGCCAGCCATCGTTTTATGAAAGACGACACGATCGGAGCCGCCATTCTTGCCACGGGTCCAAGTTGAGTCGCTACAGCTTGCGACCGGATCGCGGTGCCGTCAAGGCATCTGGCAATGATAGTTGGATCCTGCGCGCAACGATTGGGCGTTGCAGGTTCCGGCTACGATGCCAGATGTGAGCTTTCTGACTGTGTGCGGGCACCGCCTCCGACGGAATGCGAACCCCTTGACGACAAGCCCTCAAGACATCAGTGTGATGCAATGCGTTCGCTATGCTTTCTCGTGACGTTCAGCGTGTTGCCCACTCTCGATGTGGGCTCTATCGGCGCGTCCGACCCTCCACTCGCGCCGCTCTTCGCAGTGGCGTCCGCCAAGCTCCTCGGCGCTCCTGGTGGTCAGAACGTCATCGTCCTCCCTGCCGCCGAAGAGCGTCGAGCGACGCGTGCGCGCCGCGCGTCCGGGGCGCCCCATACCGCCGACGCGGCAACCGCGCGTGAGGTCGCGGGGCTCCTGGTTCGGCAGGGATACCAGGGAATCCGCATGAAACACAGCGCGCCTGCGCGCACCGGTGCGATCCTGCTCATCCTCGGTGCGGTTCGCTTCGAGCCGCCATCGAAACCGACTTTCGCGCGCCTGATCATCGAAGTTGTGGGCACCGACGGTACGCGCGAGGCGATGGAATTCCTTCTCAAACGCGAACCAGGCGGCTGGCGTGCGCTGAAGATGGAATCAGCGGAGGACGTCTCGTAATCTGGCGCGGCTATCGGTGGTACGAGTGAGGTTGCTCTGGATCGAAGCCGTCGAAAACAAGGATCTCCGCCCGAATCATAGGCGCAACTTGTGTATAAGGCGGCTGGTTTGCGCTACCGCTTGCCAAAGAGACCGCCCAGCATCCCCTGACCCAGCCGCGCGATGTCGTCGGCTACGCTGCCGTCGTCGTCGCGATCGAGGCCGCCGAGAAGACTGCCGGCGCCTGGCGATCGTTGTTCCATGTGCGCATGCTCTTGCTGGAGTACAGTACCGAGCTGGCCGGAATCGAGCTTTTGTTGCCGTTTCTGGCGTCCGAGTACCCCCATTACGATAGGCGCGAGCATCATTAGGAGCTGCGTGACTTGCTGCGCACTGAGGCCGGTTGCTCTGCCTACACCCTGCGCCACGGGCGCTTGCTTGCCGCGAAGGATGTGGCCGAGGATACCCGCTGCTGAAAAGGCCTCCGGATTGCTCACGAGGCTCCCGAGATCATTGAGAACTCCACCATCGTGATCCTGTTCGAGCGCCGTATCCAGAGCGTGAGCACCATCCGGCCGCGAGGCATTGCTTGCAAGTCCACCCATGAGGAGCGGAAGCGTGACCGAGATGGCCTGCTGAACGGTGGCAGGCTCGGCGCCAAGCCGCTTGCTCATGTCCGTGAGCGTGTTTCCAGCAAGCTGCTGCTCGACCATGTCAGTGAGAGACGGCATTGGATTCTCCGTTGAGAAGGGTTGCACAAGCGCAATGAAAGTTTCGCGCCACGGGTGTTATTGAGGGATCATATCCAACGAGGCACCACGTGCGCACGACAAAAAGCCGAGAATTAAACTATTTACGGCAGCAGCCGAAAAGAGCTAACGTGTTGCGGTCGAATAAGAGAGAAGTGGCGGCGGTCGGTGGTGAGGATATTAACAACGGCTAACCGCTCGGCGGACGCGGCAAGCGATGCGTCAACGAATCCCAACGGCGTATCCGCGTAGATCGCCATGATATCCGCGGAGCGCGCAACGTCCTCAGGGAAAAGCGGCTCGACCGTGAACTCGCCGGATACCACGGCACGCAGGAACGCCAACTCGGCACGAGCTCCGAGACGCGTGTGCAGCAGATACGAGATTTCAGGAAGCACCGCCATCGGAACCAAGACCTCCTCCTTCGCCCTTCGCCACCATGCAACGACGCGGCGATGCCAGGCATCATCCCGGTCCACCAGCGCGTAAAGCGCACCAGTGTCCGCCAGAACGGTCAGCGGTGCGGGTCCGGCCAGAGTAATTCGTCTACTCGCTCCGACCCATCAGACTGCCCACTCGCGAATTGGCCGGATACGCTCGGAAGGCCGCCGGCGGTGTGCGCAGGCATCGCAATATACGCCGCAAGCGCTTCCCGAACCACGGCGGCAAAGCTCTTTCCCTCACGCCGGGCAAAATCCTTTGCGCGGCGCAGGGTGCTGTGGTCCACAAATACGGTCGTTCTCTCCATGACATATATATTACACTGATTATATGCCGCTCGCAAGGGCAGGCCTTGCACGCCTCCGCTCCTGACAATCGGACATTGCATCCCGGCGATCGTCTCCTAAGATCACCGTGATGGTCGATGAAATCGTAGCAGATGCTAACGATGCAGCCAGCCGGACAGCCCAACAGCGTCTGGCCGAACCCGCTGTTGCCGGTGCGTCCCTGGCAGGCCGAGCCAGATTTACGGCGACCCGGTTCCCGGTCACATCTGTACTGCGAGCCGCGGTGTGGGCATTGCTATCGGCAGCGATAGTTGCCGCCATCGGGTTTGTGCTGTACGCACCCCGCGATATACCCAGATCGCCGCGTGATGCCGCCCTTGCGCAGCTCGTAATCGAGCTTGAGCAGGGCGAAAGTGTGGAAGCGACTGCAAATGTCTCTCGCAGGCATTGGTGGGACTACTTTCACGCGACACCAGGCGTTTTGGCCGCGACTGAGCGACGGTTGATCTGGGTGGGTGTAACTCCTCGCGGGTTAATCGAGCGAGACGCGAGCCAGCCAACCGCGTTCGATGTGGAATTCTATCCCTACGATTCGGTGACGGCTGGCCCGGGACGCGTCTTTTTCGGTACAAGGCGCGGAATCGTCGTAAGGCGGGGGCCTGAACGCGACGCATTCATCGTGGAATCGAACGAGATGTCAAACATTCGCAGGCTTACCGGCGTAATGGAGCGGAGGCTGGCGTCAATTCGTTCGGAGGCGGAGCGTGAAAGACGCCGGCAGGAGTACGCGGCGTTCCTTGCGCGCCAGCCAGTTTATCATGATGTGAAAGCCGGAGACGCCCTGTCATCCATCGCCGAGCAGTATGGGCTGTCCCCGGATTCTCTCAAAGTGCTCAACGGCCTTACGGACAGCCGTATCAAGGCCGGCCAGAGATTGCTGGTGAGACCCGGCACATGAGCACAGAGCCGGGAGTGGGTAGTGGGGTGTCCTCGCGCCAAGGACATCTATGTGCTTTACTCGACGGAGCCTCCCCCGGCTCCGACCAAGCCCCCCCGCCGGTCAAGCGCCCCCGATATCCACCGCCAATAGGACTCACCTGCCGTGACGGCCACGTCATTGTGTCCCGCTCCTGACACGAGAAGGAATTCGCCCTTCCGCTTGGCCGCTCGGTACACCCGTTGCCCCATTCGCACCGGGATCACCATGTCGCGCGTGCCGTGCGCCACCCAAACAGGTACGTCGATTTCTTTTACCCGGGCCTCTGTGTCATAATGCACGCGCGAGATCATTCCCCAGACCAGCTCCACGGGTCTCGCGACCACGATCCGGGCCATAGCGCGCGCCGAGGTAAAAGGGGACTCGAGAATCAGTACCTCGGGCCCGGTCTTCGCAGCCAACTCCGCCGCGATCGCGCTGCCGAGCGAGTGTCCGTACAGCGCGATTCCCTTCGAGTTGGCGCCGAGTGAGTCACGAGCGTAGCGAAACGCGGCGCGGGAGTCGAGGCGCACCCCGTCGACTGTCGGGACGCCCGGAAGTCCGCCATAGCCTCGGTATTCGGCGAGCATGACCACGCGCTCAGTGCGGCGCGCAACCTCTTTTGCCCACGGAATTACCCATGCAGCCAGATCTGCGTTGCCGTGGAAAGCTATGAGAAACAGCGAGTCTGGAATGGGGGCTGGTGAGTGGGAGCGATCCACTCCCGGTTCTTCAACCACAACTGCGCGCTGGGGTGGGCGAATGACGAAGGCGAACAGCGGTTGCTGATCTTCAGCCGTATAAGTGACGCGTTCTACATCCAGTACTTCGGGGTGCGGACCCCGCGTCGGCTGAAAGACGATGCGCTCCTGCTTCCACCAGACGAACAGCACGAGTGCGGCGAATGTTGCCGCTGCGACAATAAACAAAGCAGCCAGCGTCACGAACACGCGCCTGATTTCCCTTGCTCCAATCGAAGCTTCTGGCGCGATCCTTCCATATGTCCTTTCGCCACCCCTGAGATTGACCAATGACAATTTCCAGCTATTCCAAGGAAGCCGCGTCGTCCGCCCTTGGCGCCGCGCGCGGTGCCGCGCCGTGGATCGAAGGGCTCGCTCGCGTCGGGTATGCCGCCAAAGGAGTCGTGTACCTGGTGATCGGCTTGCTTGCCGCGAAGGCCGCGTTTGGCCCGGGTGGCCGAACGACCGACCAGCACGGTGCGATCCGCAGTATTCTCGCCCAGCC
>JBPCJT010000148.1:0-10280 GCA_051005015.1 Gemmatimonadaceae bacterium
GATACAGAGTGCGCGGCTCGCGGGTTTCCGGACCTTGTCACTGCAGGTGAACAAGTCCGAGGTGGCGGTCGCTTCACCAGGAGCAGGAAACTAGAATGGCCGAGTTACAGCCGGCAGGAGGGCCGCGCCCAACGCGGGAATCAGCGTTCACGGGCAATCTTCGGTGGGAGTTCCTCGATGAAGAGGGGCGCGCTCTCGTCGTGTCGTATGCGATAGCCGTTTCGCTCGGACTCATCTGGATACTTCTGGTCATCTTCGGCCCGAAAGCTGTGTCAGACATTGTGTTACTCCCGCAGGATGAAACCGGGGTGACGATCGAGCTCGAGGATGAGACAGCAACGCCTCCATCACCTCAGGAGGGCGCCGCGGTGGAGACGCCCGCTCCCGGGCCAACGAAGCTGCCGCCTGGACGCAAAGGCCCGGAGAGCGGTACCCCCAAGCAAGACCGGCCTGGATCGCAGACTGAGCGGAACCAGACTGGCGCAATCGGGGACGCCTTCGGTACGGGTGCAGGCACCGGCACGGGTGGGATGGTAGGCGATGTGTCGAATATTCTTCGAGGCACGGAAATCTCGTCCGGCACCGGCGGCACGGGCGGTGGGCGTAGCGGTGGCGGCAAGGCGGTGCTCGGATACGGTCAGGGAGGACAAGGCTCGCGGACTCCTGGGCGCGGTGGCTTTGGTGGGGGCCTCGGAACCGGCGGTGGGGGCGGTGGTGGAGTTGGGGGAGTAGGGCCAGGCGGCGGCGTGATTCGCGCAGCTGTACGAGTGCAGGCACCCAGTGTCGTTGCGCCTCCCTTGGGTGGTGGACCAGGCCGGGATGTTGGAGAGCTGGGAAGCTTCGTGCGGAGTCGAGAGTCGCAGCTTCGATTCTGCTATCAGGAGTACGGGCTCAAGGCGAATCCGAGTCTCGCTGGAACCGTTACGGTTGCAATCACTTTGTCCGGCTCGGGCAGCGTGAATGATGTTGACATAACCCGTCGCACATGGTCCGGAGTGGGTGCCTCGGAGGCGGAAGGCTGCATTAGGTCCAAGATTCGTTCGTGGAGGTTTCCCTCGTCAGCGACGGGGGCTGGCACATATGGCTTTCCATTCAATTTCACACCAGGGTGAGCCTCGAGTGAATGTGCAAATAAGAGAAGGGTCGACGTCCAAAGATGTCGGCCCTTTTGGTATCATCGTTCCGAAAATAGCGAAGCAGCTTACCGGCCGTAGTGTCACAGGTAGCGACGGTCCAGCAAAATCACGGGGATGAGGATGAAGGGGATGATGAATGATGATCACGTATCACGTATCACGGATCACGTATCAAACCCGGGACTGGAAGGCGGAGCGTGTCGCGCATGGCCGCTGCGATCGAGATTTTCTGCGGGTATACAAGCGCCGTCCCGTCCTCGAAGGTTAACGCGATCCACCAGGCGCCCGCGGTAAGCATCAAGGTCGCAACTCCATTACGGACGGTTGCGCGCACGATGTCATCGCTGTTGCGGCGTGCTGCCGCGTCGATTTGTGCGAGTGCCAATCTGTTCTGCAGGGGGAGGTACGAAGAGGACAGCGTACCAGTCTCCTTTTCGGCGCCGGAAGCGGCCAGTCTGGCACGGAGTCGGTCTCTGGTGGTGCGGATCTCCTCAGCTTCCAGTGCGCGCTTACTCCAGAGGTCAAAAGCACGAGCGTAGGAGGTTGACGCTCGCTCTGCCCTGTGCATAGCGAGCGCTTCGCGATTGAGCGTGACGCGGGACCTCTGAAAGGTGGCGTCCAGTTGAATAGCGCTGTCGCGTACGGCGGCGACGCCGGGCGGGGCAGGGAACGATGGCGCGCCATTCGCAGATACACGTGACGGCATCCGGATCGTCGCCGGATCGAACGGGAGCGCGAGCACTTCCAGCGCGTCATGACCAGTCGTAGTATGCACCACAACATGGAGTTCGCCGGTCTTCGCGCTCGAGCAGGCGAGCATCACGACAAGAACGAGCGAAACGGACCGTCCAGGGACGGTAGGGGGAGCGAGTGCGTGTGGCATAGGGGGGTGCAAGCTATCGGCGTATGGATGCTGCTGCAAGCGCCGCAAATTCCAGGGCCGCCCAGAGGTTTCGGTACAAACGAGGCCGACATCGTCGTTGACGCGGCGAATGTCATGACGCCCGCAAATATCGCGCTTGTCAACCGCGTCGCGTTCGACGTGCGCGCGAAGTCGGGCGGAGAGATTGCCGTCGTGACACTCCCCGACATCGGCGACCGGGATCCCGCTATGGTAGCTCTCGAGATCGGCCGTCAGTGGAAGGTAGGGCGGCTCGCCGACATCGGCGATCAGTCGCGCAACGCAGGCGCCGTGATACTGCTCGTACCCAAGGAGACCAACTCTGACGGGCGCGGCAGGTGCTACATCTCGACGGGACAGGGGGTGGAAGGGTTCATCACCGATGCGGCGTCCGGAACGATTTGCCGCTCGGTGACGCCGCTCTTCATGCAGCGCGATTACGGTACCGCGCTGGAGCAGATCGCGCTGCAGGTCGGAAGCCTGTTCGCACGCGAGTTCAACTTCTCACTCGACACCGCTCTCGCGGCGAGCACGATCCAGATTCCGGACCAGCCGGCGAGGAGTGGACGCGGAAGCTCCGGAATTCCGCCTCAGCTTATATTCTTCCTCATTCTGCTGTTTTTTGTTCTCAGTTCATTTCGAAACAGGGGACGAAGGCGCGGATGCGGAAGTGGGCTGCCGCTCATTATTCCCTTCCCGATCGGTGGCGGGCATCACCGAAGCGGCGGTTGGGGTGGCGGCGGATTTGGTGGTGGTGGCGGATTTGGCGGTGGCTTCGGTGGTTTCGGTGGTGGCGGCGGGTTCAGTGGTGGCGGCGGCGGCTCCAGCTGGTGACCTTATGGCGACAATGACATTGGATCAATTGGTGGAGCAGCTCACCAAGGCGTATGGCGCAGAGCTTCGCGCGGTGGTGCTATATGGTTCCGCTGCGTCTGGACAGCACGTTGTGAAACGCTCCGACTACAACGTTCTCGTGATAGTGGATTCGCTCGACGTTGGCAAACTCAACCGGGGCGCGGCGGTCGCTGGGGCATGGAGTGAGAGCGGCAACCCGCCGCCTCTCACTCTCACCACCAACGAATGGCGCTCCTCCGCGGATATATTTCCAATGGAGTACGCGGACATCCTGGGCAGGCACAAGGTTTTGCACGGCAACCCGCCATTTGACGGAATCGCCGTCGACCCCGAGCACCTCCGTCTGGAGCTGGAGCAACAGGCGATGGGAAAACTGCTTCAGCTTCGCCAGGGAATTTTCGCGGCTCGTGGGGAGTGGAAGCGACAGGCGGAGCTGCTCTCGGCGAGCCTCACCACCTTTATGGTAATATTCAGGGCGCTCGTGCGATTGCATGGGGAAGAGCCTGCTGCGGATTATACCATCCTGACCGAGCGTGTTGCCGCGTTATCCGGCCTCGATTCTGCCCCATTTAAGCGCGTGGTCCGGCATGTGCGACGAGAAGAGCGATTGTCGGAGAAAGACGTTGGCGCGGTGCTGGCCGGTTACCTCGCCGGAGCGCAGCGCCTCAAGACCCACATTGACCAGTTGTGAGACTCATGAGAAAATTCGCGATCATTCCGCTTGTGGTAATGGTTTTAGTCGGCTGCCCCAAGGATAAGAAGGCCGGGATCGATACTGTCACGGTCGATACGACGCCAGTAGACCTCGACTCGCTGGTGACGGTAATTCCGCCACCCGCGCCGGATACGTTCACGCCGCCGAAACTACCCACCGGAAATCAGAATGCTGCGGCCAGCATTCCCAACGCACCTCCAGCGCTTATGGAGGCTGTAGAGCGGGAGCAGTCTTTCACGAAATTCTGCTACCAGGAGTTTGGTCTCAAGGCGGATCCGTCGCTGCGTGGCGGCGTAGCGATGATCGTGACGGTCGGTTCCGGCGGCATCACGAAGGCGGTGGTGGGCAATGACAATTGGACTGGACCCGCAGGTAAGGCAGTAAACACATGCCTCAATACCAAGGCGACCCAGGCGTGGCAGCTTGCCGCTGGAGCTGTTAAACCCGGGCGCTACGTAGTGCCGTTAAGCTTTGGGACAACGTGAGTGGATGCAGATTGCGGACTACGCCCTGTGCTTTGATCGCAAGTTGAATCACTATCGCGGCGGCGTTTGGATCCGCAATCCGCAATCCGCAGTTGGAGTTCGAACTCGCACTGCTTTCAAATAGACGAACCTGAATCGGAGGCAATATCATGAAACGACGCTGGCTCGCTCTGCTCCCGCTGCTGGCGGGTTGCGGGTACAATACGATCCAGACGTACGATGAGAGGGCCAATCAGGCGAAAGCACAGATAGAAGTGCAGCTGCAGCGACGGGCAGACCTGATTCCAAACCTGGTGGCTACGGTAAAGGGCTACGCAACCCAGGAAGAGAGAATCTTTACCAATGTCGCGAATGCGCGGGCGGGGTTGCTTGGGGCTATCAAGAGTGGCGACCCTTCCCAGATGGCGAACGCGAATGCCGAGCTGGGTGGTGCACTGGGACGGCTGCTTGCCATTTCAGAGGCATATCCGCAGCTCAAGTCGGACCAGAACTTCCTTCGTCTGCAGGACCAGCTGGAGGGAACGGAGAACCGAGTCGCGGTGGCGCGTACCGACTACAATGGCGCGGCCGAGCAGTTCAACGCCTATATCCGGAAGTTTCCGACTGTCATTACGGCCAAGGTGATCGGTTCCAAACCTCGACCGTACTTCGAGGTGACAACACCGGGCGCAAAGGAAGCGCCGACAGTGGATTTTTCGAAGGAGGGCGCGGGGGCATCGAAGGTGCCGTAACTGCTGCTTGGAGAAGCCAGGGTATTCCCGCTCCGCGGTAGGGCAGGAGATGAAAAGAAAGGGGCGCGCCAACCTTCGGCGCGCCCGTTTCTTTATTGAATCTTCGAACTTGACTATCTGCTATGACCAAACGGATTGGCCCGTCGGCTCGCCTTTTCAATGTCCCTATAGATCTGGTGTACATTCCTTCTCCCTGAACCGCCGGTCATCTTCAGTTCCGGGTTGCCAGGGCCACCAAAGGTGTAGAACTCGAGCTGAAGCACGCCGAGCTCCTTGGCTGGGACTGGCATGTGGCGGGGGGTCCCCGGCAGGAGCCCGTCGATGCGGCGCCGGTTGTAGAAGGGGACCGACCCCGAGCCCGGAAGCTCTATATCCTGCTCGTACTGAAGCTTGGCGAGAAGCCCAGCCACACCATCCGCTGCCGTGGCTGGAGGAAGACCACCGCGACCGACGCGCGTGTTGTTGATAAGCGTCGCGGCCGTAGCGAGATTGCCTCCAGTCCGGATAAGTGCCTCCGCCCAGAGCAGATCATTCTCCGCCGCTAGCATCACCGGCGCGGTCCCAGCTCCGCCTCCCGTACCGGCGGGATCGCTGAAACCGACATAATCGTAGCGGATCTGACCGATGTTACTCTGGTGGTACTGGCCGCGCGCCGGCCGGAAGATGGCAGGTGCGAACCAGGCGTAGTCAGTTCCGGCATTTGCAGTCGCCGGCAGGGAGCCGGTAGCATTGGCCTGTGCTACGCTGCCGTACGTTCCATCTCCCAGTCGCTTGTCAGGAGAGTTCGGTGGCGGGTTGCCCTGCGGGTTTGGCCACGGATCCACCTGTGTGGCGGGGTCCAGGAGCTTGGCGATACGCGTGTCCATGCGCATCGTGGTCGGGTCATTGCTCCACGCCTTCATCTCATCGTACCAGACGTCATAAGTACCGTCGCTGGTGAACTCGAAGTCGAATGGCGTGCCGGAGCTGATGCCTTTGGAGGCGTACGCAAGCACCTGCGCCCAATTCACGGCTGTATTTTCCGCCGAGTTGCGCGGGAAGTACGCGAGAATGCGAGCGCCGAAGGAGTTGGCGAGCTGCGAAATCTGCACGTTCGAATAGCTCGTGCCGTTCGTCCACGCCTCCGGAGTGTCAAAGACGTTCGCGTCTGCCAGAGTAATAGCGTCATCGATCTTCGCAATGGCCGCATCACGGACGGCATCACGTGGCTGTAACTGGAGTGCCAACGGGTCGGAGGTCTCATCAACGATGAACGCCTGATCGAAGGTGAGGGACAAGTAGCCGATCGTCATGCCTTGCATCAACACGGCGCCGGTCTCTACCATCTTGGTCTCCTCAGGTGAGTTGATCTCAAGCCCGAGCTCACGGACCGCCCTCACAACGTCGTTGGCGGACGATAGAGCGGAGTAATATCCATACCATGAGTGTTCGATGCTCGTGCGCGCTGCCTCGGCCAAGTTGTTCTTCCACTCTGACCTGGGGATGGACGAGTAGATACGCATGTTGAAATTGTTCCACGAAGCGGTGTAACTATCCGCCATTGTAACAAGCGGACCGGCCGACTCCATGCCCTGGGTGATGTTGAACCAGGTGCGGAAGGTGCCGCCGGCGATCGCCGCGACGCTTCCAGGATCGGATAGCGCACGCTCCGTGTCGGGCTCGTTCGGGTTGGTAATCTCCAGGTCGCCGCATCCGCCGACGGCCAGCAAAGCCGCCAGGCCTAGCCCGCCTGAAATGCGAGTAAGACTTCTCATGAAATAAATATCCTCGGTAAAAGGCCGTGGGCCGGGCTCAGAAGCCCAGCTCCACGACGAATGTGAATGTCCGGAAGTTGGGGTATGAGAAGCCGTCAAAGCGGAACGAGTACGGATCGCCAGACAGGCCCGCCACCTCGGGATCGTAACCGGAATAATCCGTGAACGTCAACAGGTTACGGCCAACGACACCGATCTTCGCGCCTTCGAGGGCGCCCAGGCGAATCTGGTGCAGGAACGTGACGGGCAGTGTGTAGTTGACCGCCAATTCCTTGAGCTTCACATACGAGCCATCCTCGACAAAAAAGTCGATGGGGTCAATGCTGTTATAGAAGAAGTTGTAGTACTGCTGCGACTTCTTCGCCTCTTCCGGCTTGCCACGTTGATCATAAATGCGGTCGCGGTTGTCGAAGAACGGCCACTGGCGCGTGCCGTTGTAGATGTTACCGCCCTTAACCCAGTCAACGACTCCGGTGACGGCGAAGTTCTTAAAATTGAGGTTGCTGGCGAAGCTCGCGTTGAAGTCGGGGTTCACATCGCCGATCTCGACGATCGATTCTCCGGCTGCATTCACAAACTTGAGAGGGCGCTCGTCGACCGTTTGGTAGGTGCTTCGGCGAACGACGAAACCTTCCTCGTTGATCACCACGCTGTCGGAGCTCCACGCCTGGCCGGGGCCGGAAAGCGCCTGCTTCGCCGGATCCTGGTATAACTGATCGAGGGTGCGGACAGTTCTGGCGCCGTACATTACGCCGAATTTCTGTCCGGCGGCGATGCGAAAGATCTGGGTTACCTCGTCGCTTCCCTGATAGAACGGTCCCACCAGGAAAGGAGCTGTGTTGAGCTCCGTGATTTCCTGCCGAGTACGGTCGGCGGTGACGTTCAGCCGCCAGACGAAGTCCTTCCTGTTCGCGAGTACCGCCCCGAGGGCCATTTCGTGGGTGCTCCCCTCCAGCGTTCCATTGTTCTGCCACTGGAATTTGTAGCCTGTCGCGGCAGACAGCGGCACCAGAAGGATCTGGTCCTCGGTCTTTTTCTTGGAGTAGGTATATTCGGCCGAGAAGCGGTCCAAAAACTCCAGGTTGAAGCCATACTCATTTTCGGTGGAGTGCGCGGGCTTGAGCAGATTGTTACCGAGATTCTCCTTCGACGGGCTTCCGCCGACGATGGAGAACGTTTCGTATTGCGCATTGAACTGCGGGCGAAGACCCGCGGTGCCACGCGAGGCTCGCAGACGAAACTCATCTACTCCGGGAATCTGAAAATCCTGGGAGAGCCGGTAGACGCCAGACACGCGATAGTAGTTCGCCTTGCGCTGCTCGGAGCCGAAGAGCGAAGACTCATCGCGACGGATCAGGCCATCGAAGATATACCGGTCCTTGATGTCGAACGTGGACACCAGGAAGGCGTTCCTGCTCCGGGTCGTCGTGGTCTGCGACGAAGGTTCTAAGTCGTTCGGATCAACGGCGTTAAACTCCGGAACGCGTGTGACCGTGAATTTTAAGGCGCTGAGCGAGAATAGGTCACCGGTCTCCTCCTCGAACACGTACGCGGCCTTTGTGGTGTTGCGCACGGCACCAAATGTGTACACACTCGTGAGGTTTGCACCGGTGTTGTAGCTGCGGCCGTTCGCATCCTGACGGAAAAGTCCACCATCAGTCCTGGTACCGAGAGCGTCCAGAAAGCCAAATGGTGTCGTCTGCTTGAACGATTCCGTCTCCGAGTCATAGTTGAAGTTCCCTTCGGCAGACAGCCAGTCGAAGAGGCGATACCGCCCCTTTACGTTACCGGAGTACCGCTGCCGGTCTGTCTGAATGTCGATGTTGTGGAGCGCGTACAGCGGGTTGGCCGCATTGGATATGCGATCCGGGATGCGCGCCCGGAACGGGCTTCCATCCGGATTGTCCGCAAGCAGGTCAACATCGGGCTCAATGAATGTCAAAGTGAAAAACGGCGAGCCCGGGCCCTGGCTGGTCTCGTCGTTATTGGACTTGCCGTAAAAACCGCCGAACGACAGGTCGAAGCGGTCATTGATGATCTGGTCGACATTCAGGCGGAAATTGCGCCGCGTGTAGCCGTCGAGACCGACGATGACTCCTTCCTGCTTGGTGTTCTGAAAGGAAGCGTTCCAGTTGGTGTTTCCCACGCGCTTCCCCATGGAGAGGTAGTTCGTAAGGAATTCGCCAGACCGTAGCGCTTCATCCTGGTGATCGAAGACCGTCTTGTACGGGTTATCCGCGATGCCGTCATCTTCCGCGATTCGAGCGCATTGGGTCTGGTCCGGATTTGAGCAGACAGCGCGGAGGTAGTCTCCATTCGCGTCAACCTGCCAAGCGTGCGCATTCGCATTGGGAATTCTCTTGGGCAGGTACGAGCGCCCATATTCGTTGCGCAGCGTGATTGAGAGGTCGCCTTCCGCGGTGTTCGCGCCGCGCTTGGTGAAGATCTGCACCACGCCGTTCGCCGCATTCGATCCGTACAGGGACGATCCCGCGGCGCCCTTGATTACCTCGATACGCTCGATGTCTTCGGAGTTGATGTCGGCGAGCGTGGCACGGGTGATGGTACCGTCGATGATGATCAACGGGTCCTGGGTTCCAGTCAAACTCGTCGCCGAGCGGAGCTTCACAGCGGGCGCCTGCCCGGGTGCGCCCGCCGGAGAAGTCACGTGAGCGCCGGCCACCTTTCCATTGAGCCCGCCAAGAGCGGAAGTCGCCGGAACTTCCTTGAGCTGCGCTTCCGAGACAACGCCCACGGCGAAGCCAAGCTTCTTGATATCCGTAGCGTCGGCAGTTCCAGTGACAACTACTTCGTCGAGCTGAATCGGGTCACGCTTCAGAGTAAAATCCTGGGTTTGCGGCGCGGCGCTCAAGGTGATCTGCCGGCGGATCGGAGAATAACCGATGAACCGCGCTACGAGCGTAACAGTCTCTCCACGCGCTCTGTCAGCCGGGACAGTAAAGGAGTAGGAGCCCGTCGTAGTAGCCGCGGCACCCAGGCTCAACTCCTGAATGAGCACGTTGGCGCCACCGAGGGGTTCGCCACCCTCCCCAACAACCCTTCCACTAATTACCGTCTGCGCCTGAGCCGGCGCCGCCACTGCGAGCAAGGCCAAACTCGCGGCGGTGAAAATCGCTGAACCGAACCTGATACTTCTCATGCGTTCCCCCTGCAGAGGATTTGCGTTGACTTGCGATCCACGATCACCCACACTGAACTTCGGACACTTTTTCACTACGTGATTCTCTCCAGTAAAGGGTGGAATAGAAATATCGCGCTGGGACGCGCGATGAAATACATATGTTGCCAGAAAATCGGCAAATCGTGCCATTGTATGGCAGATCAACCTGCAGAATGTAGCGGCGGGACAACAAACCGCAATCCTGAACGCTTCAAGTCAATAGGGCCGGTTTCTGCGATGATGGTTTCGGAAGGGTACTTTTCGTCGCTGATCCATAGAAATCAGGGTATCGGCGGGCCGACGCATCCTGGTGGCGTCCCGGTATCTGAACCCAACCGGCGTTCGCGCGCGCGAAGGTTACAGACCCGGATTCGATTGCCCGGGGATCAAATACCCACATTACGACGTATCGTATATATAGATATTAGTAGTTTGGTAGTTTTGATTAAGAGTAGTGTATGTGGCGGGTATCGAGTTGGCTACCCGCGAATTACGTTAAGATGATCCCCCTCGGCCCAGAGG
>JBPCJT010000149.1:0-8578 GCA_051005015.1 Gemmatimonadaceae bacterium
ATACCGCCGCTTCTCGTGCTGGACGGGACCGGCGGAGGCGCACCGTTGCACGCCGCGCTCGACCGGAAGGACGCCAGCAGCGCGGTAACGCCGGAGCCGGATGCGCACGTCGTTCCCGATGACGTCGCATACATCCTTTACACGTCGGGCTCCACGGGCAAGCCGAAAGGAGTGGTACTCTCGCATCGCAATGCGATGACGTTCGTAAACTGGTGCGCGGAGACATTCCGTCCCACCGAACAGGACCGCTTCTCGTCGCACGCCCCCTTTCACTTCGACCTCTCGATCCTGGACCTTTATCTGCCGCTCATGCATGGAGCGACGCTGGTCCTCATCGGCCCCGAGCTGGGCAAGGATCCGACCGGACTCGCGGCATTCATTGCCGAGCGGCGGATCACGTGCTGGTATTCCACGCCATCCATTCTGAGCATGCTCGCTCAGTACGGAAAGCTGCCGCGGCACGACTTCAGCTCGCTCCGCATCGTGCACTTTGCGGGCGAGGTTTTCCCCGTGAAGCACCTGCGCCTTCTCAAGTCGCTCATTCCGCATCCGCGCTATTTCAACCTGTACGGCCCCACGGAGACCAACGTCTGCACGTGGTATGAGATTCCGCGCGAAATGCCCGAGGAGCGCACGGATCCCTTTCCCATCGGAGCCGTGTGTCCCCCATTGCGGGCCCGAGTGGTGGACGAAGGAGGCAATGAGGTCGAGCGCGGAAGTGAGGGAGAGCTCTGCATCGCTGGGCCCGGTGTCATGCAGGGGTACTGGAATCTGCCCGACCGCAACGCCATTGCTTTTTTGGTGGACACCGATGGTACGCAGTGGTACAAGACCGGTGATATCGTGATCGAGGAGGCTGACGGCAACTTCGTGTATGTGAGCCGTCGCGACAGGATGGTAAAGCGTCGTGGCTACCGTATCGAGTTGGGGGAAATCGAGTCCGGTCTCTACCGGCATCCCGCTGTCAAGGAAGCGGCCGTCATCTCGGTGAAGGACGGAGATGGTGGAGTGCGCATCAAGGCGTTCCTGAGCTGTCATGCGGGAGGGAAGCCGTCGGTCATCGAGCTGAAGCGCTTCTGCGCCGAGCACCTGCCGGCTTCCATGATTCCAGACGCATTTGTGGTCGAGTCTGCGCTCCCAAAGACCTCTACCGACAAGGTGGACTACCAGCGCCTGATGGAGATGGCGTGATGGACTTTGGTCTCTCCGAGGATCAACAGACTTTACGCGACGAGATAATCCGGTTTGCTCGCAACGAGCTCAATGACGGGCTAATAGAGCGCGACCGCTCCGGCACTTTTTCGCGCGACCTGTGGCTCAAGTGCGGAGAGATGGGGCTTCTGGGGCTCGCGGTACCGGAGCAGCACGGCGGGAGCGGGCTCGATGCGCTTACGTCGGCCATCGCCCTCGACGCGTTCGGATATGGCTGCGAGGACGGCGGGCTGGTCTTCTCGGTGTGCGCGCATCTGCTCAGCTGTGTCGTGCCGCTCTGGAAGTTCGGCACGGAAGACCAGAAATGCCGCTTCCTTCCGGGACTTTGCGGCGGGACCCTCATCGGGGTGCACGCCATGAGCGAAGCCGGCTCCGGATCCGACGCCTTTGGCATGCGGACCACTGCTGAGCGTGACGGCGACGGTTGGCGTCTCAACGGATCCAAGACATTCATCTCCAACGGGCCTGTCGCGGACGTCGTAATCGTCTTCGCGATGACGGATCGCGAGAGGGGATTTCACGGCGGCGTCACGGGCTTCATCGTGACGAAGGGTGCCGCCGGATTTCGTGCGACTCAGAAAATCGAGAAGATGGGCCTCCGTACGTCTCCATTCGGCGAACTGGTATTCGAGGACGTGTTCGTTCCAGCCGGGATGGTACTCGGCCAGCCCGGGGGCGGATCGGGGATTTTTACGCACGCCATGGACTGGGAACGCATTTGCCTCTTTGCGAGTCACGTGGGCGCAATGGAGCGGCTCCTCGAGAAGGCACGCGAGTACGCGCGAACGCGGACGCAATTCGGACAGACGATCGGAAAGTTTCAGGCCGTGGCACACAAGATCGCCGACATGCGCGTACAGCTCGAGGCGGCGCGCCTGCTCACGTATCGCTCGGCATGGAAGCTCGATCGCACCCGCAACGTATCACTCGATGCGGCGATGACGAAGCTGTTCGTGAGCGAATCACTGGTGCGCGCGGCACTCGACACCGTGCAGGTCTTTGGAGGCTACGGCTACACCACGGAGTTCCAGGTGGAGCGCGCCCTCCGTGACGCGGTCGGAAGCACGCTCTACTCCGGAACCTCGGAGATGCAACGCAACATCATCGCCCGCTGGCTCGGGCTCTAGACTCCAGAAAAACACGAATGACGCATTCAATTACCCCGACTCGCCACGCAAGCCCGGCTCTACATTACCCGCACACGCCGGCCAATGACAGCCCCGGAGCCGCCGAGCGCATGCTGGCGATTCTGCTCGTGGGCCTGGGGGCGGCGGCGATGGCGCTCGCGATCGCGGCGGACTTCGTCGGCGGCGGCGCGACGATGACAAGTGTCTTTGGATTGAAACAGACCGCAGTCGCGGCGGCTGGGCTCGCCGGCGTTTTGTGGGGGATAGATCTCCGGTCAGCGGAGGGATTGCACGCGCTGCGCGATTGGCGGGCGGCGCTCCGGCGGCTCACTTTAGCCAATGCCGCTGCCGCGGCGTTCGTCGTTGCCGAAGTGTTGCTCATGGTGCTGGCAATCCGGCAATTCCGGCTCGAGAGTCCCGCATTCTTCGGAGTGATCGCGCCGCTCGCGCTATTTGGATTTGTGATACACCACGTTCTCCCAATGCGTCGGCGGATCGCTTTCTTCGCCGGCCTCTCGATGCTCGGCGCGTGCGCAGTCTTCGGAGTCGGTGGGGCGGCGTGGCTGATCGGAGTTGGGATCGGGTTGATCGCGATCTGCCACCTTCCGGTACCGTACTGGTGGCGCGTAGCGCTGTTACTCGCAACGGGCGGAGTGCTCGCCGCCGCGCGCGCTGACCTCGTTGCCGCGCCATGGGTGCCTGGCGTTTGGCCAATTCTTGGGTCGATGTTCATGTTTCGCCTCATCGTCTACATGTACGATCTGCGGCACAGCAAGGAGCCAATGGGCGTGGCCCGGACGCTCGCTTACTTCTTCCTCCTTCCAAACCTCACGTTCCCGCTCTTCCCCGTGGTGGACTTCGCCACATTCAAAAAGACCTACTACGACCGCGATGCTTTCTCGATATACCAGGAGGGCGTACAGTGGATGATTCGCGGAATCACCCACCTGCTGCTGTACCGCTTTGTCTACCAGATTCTTGTCATAACGCCCGAGCAGATCACGAGCGTGCCGGATCTGGGGCGTTACATTGGCGCGAATTTCCTGCTGTATCTACGCGTGTCAGGGCAGTTCCACCTCATTGTGGGGCTACTGCACCTTTTCGGGTTCCGTCTACCGGAGACGCACCGCTTTTTCTACCTTGCGTCGGGGTTCACGGAGTTCTGGCGGAGGATCAATATTTACTGGAAGGACTTCGTGATGAAGGTGGTGTACTACCCCACTTACTTCCGTCTTCGCAAGTGGGGCTTCGTCAAGGGGAACGAGGCCGCGGGCCTCATCCTCGCCACGATCGCGGTGTTCGCCGCCACGTGGTTCCTGCACGCCTACCAGTGGTTCTGGATTCTCGGGAAATTCCTGCTGTCGTGGACGGACGTGGCGTTCTGGTCAATCCTCGCCGCGCTCCTCATCGGCAATACGCTCCTGGAACTGAAGAACGGACGCGCGCGCACGCTTCGCGCGCCAAAGTGGACCGCGCGCATGCTGGCAAAACGCGCTTTACAGACGGCCGGCACCTTTGTCGTAATCAGCACGCTCTGGGCGCTGTGGACCAGCGAAACATTCGCCAGCTTCGCCGCACTCTGGAAGAACGCCGGTGTAACACGCGATATCGTTGGCTCGGCCGCTCAGATCGCGCTCCTTCTGCTCGGGGTAATCGCTGGCGCATTGCTCTTCACGCTACTCTTTCGTGCGCGAGTAACGGCTGTAGCCGGCGGCGCTACACTGCACCGCACGCGCTTCGCCCTGGGCCGCTCGGCAGCGCTTTCTGTGGCTCCAATCGCGCTCCTCTTCGCGGTAGGTGAGCCGGCTGTGACGGCCCGCTTCGCGCTGGGAGTGCAGGAAGCGATCTACAAAATGCGCTTTGGTGAGCTGAACGGGCGAGACACGCGGCTCCTTCAACAGGGATACTATGAGAATCTGGTGGGTGCCAACCGCTTCGGCACCCAGCTCTGGGAGGTATATGCTTCGCGCCCCAGCCCCAAGGCGTGGCCATGGATTCTGCACACCAAAGCTGCGCGGCAGACGGACGATTTCGTGCGCGCCGTGCTCAACCCAAACGTCACCATCCTCTTCCATGGCGCGCAATTCAGCACCAACCGGTGGGGAATGCGCGACAAGGACTACCCGCTCACACCGCCGTCAGGAACGGTACGAATAGCCTTGCTCGGACAATCGTACGTGATGGGAGAAAGTGTCGCCGACGGCGAGACGTTCGAGAACGTCACGGAGGAGCGCCTCAACGGAGAGCTCGCCCTTCGTACTGGAAAGCCGTACGAAATCATGAACTTCGGGCTACCCATGCAACGGCCTACGATCCAGCTTCGCTGGCTGGAGATGCAAGTACTCGGGTTCGACCCCGATGTGGCGATCTTCGTGGGACATCAGGAGGACCTTGGCCATTCCGCAGCTCACCTCGCTCACCAGGTGATCGATGGGCACGAAGTGCCGTATGACTTCATGCGGGAGATTACGCGAAAGGCCGGGGTTACACGCGGGTTGAACAAGGTCGAGGCGGAGGCTCTCATGCAGCCGTACGAGGAGGAGCTGCTCCGACTCACGTACCGACGCATAGTGGAGCTTTGCCGAGAGCGCGGCGTCCGGCCCTACTACCTCTACCTGACTACCCCGGACGGTGTAGGGGCATCAGAAACGAATCTTGCTAAATTGACCGGAATTGCCACCGAGGCAGGCCTGACTGTTATCAACCTGGCGGACATCTACGACGGGCACGACCTCCAGACGGTGCAGGTGGCGTCGTGGGACCGTCACCCGAACGCTCGGGGACACCGGCTGATCGCGGACCGGCTCTACACAGAGCTGGCCAGGCCGGGCCGGCTGGATCCCTCTGCCCCACCCACGGCGCAACCCAGCATTCCCTGATTCGACCTTTCCAGGAGACATATGGTGCAAGCAACTAATACAAGCCCGGACGCCATCAAGGCAACGGCGAAAGAATTCATACTCAAGGAGTTTCTTCCCGGAGTAAATCAGTCCGAGCTCACCAATGAAACACCACTGATCCAGGGAGCGATTCTCGACTCGCTTGCGACAGTGCAGCTCGTCGCATTCCTCGAGGAGCGTTACGGAATCGAGATCGAGGCGCACGAGGCGAGCATCGACCACCTCAACACCCTGTCCGACATCGCTGCACTCGTCCAGTCGAAGCTCCGGACGTAGTAACAAAGGGAGCGTCAGCACCGCGGCACTACCTCATCTCGTTGCCGCGCACTCCTTCCGTACGTGGTCTCAGTGACGCGCGCGCCGCCTCCATCTGCGCTCGGAGCGCGTCACTCCCCGTTCCCCCTTCCACATTCCTCCGCTCCACCGAGCCGCGTGCGGAAAGCGCGTCGAACACATCGCGCTCGAAGAGCGGGCTGGCGGCGGCGAACGTGGCAAAAGGCAGATCGTGCATCTCTCCGCCCAGCGCTTCGGACGTTCGCACCAGCGTGCCGACGGTCGCGTGGGCCTCCCTGAACGTGGCACCTTTGCGCACAAGATAGTCCGCAAGATCGGTAGCCATCATGGTACTCCCCAGTGCTTCGGACATTCGTGAAGTGCAGAAGCTGGTTTCGGCGAGAGCGCCGGCCGTGGCGGGAAGCACGAGCATCAACGTGTCCACCGCGTCGAAAAGGGCTCGCTTGTCGTCCTGCAAATCCTTGTTGTATCCGCTTGGCACGCCCTTGAGGGTGGCCAGGAGCGCCGTGAGATCGCCAAGAGTTCTCGCACCCGAAGCGCGCGCCAGCTCGAAAGCATCGGGGTTGCGCTTCTGGGGCATCATGCTCGACCCCGTAGTGAAGCGCTCGCCAAAGCGCACGAATCCGAATTCACTCGACCCGAAGACTATGAGATCCTCGGCCAATCTCGACATGTGCGTACCGAGCAGCGCGCAGGCGAACAGCAGCTCCGCTACAAAGTCGCGGTCGCTCACGGCGTCTATCGAGTTCCGGGACACCGAGCCGAACCCAAGACTTCCCTGCAGCAGCACGCGCGAAATGGGATAGGCGCATCCAGCAATGGCGCCGGAACCGAGCGGAAGTGACCCGGCGGAGCGCGCAGCTCCGGATAGCCGCGCGCGGTCGCGATCCAGCGGCCAGAAGTGCGCGAGCATCCAGTGCGACGCGGCCACGGGCTGGGCCCGCTGGAGGTGTGTGTAGCCCGGCATGAGCGAATCGCCGAGCGCCGTGGCCTGGTCGAGCACCACCTGCTGCAACTCCCTCACCGCGATGTCGAGGCGCGTGCACGCCTCCATGGCCCACAGTCTCGTCGCCGTAGCAACCTGGTCATTCCGGCTGCGCCCGGTGTGCCGCTTGGAGGCCACCTCGCCAATCTCGTCGTGGAGTAGCCGGTCTATCAGGGTGTGGATGTCCTCGTCGGCCGGTAAGGGCGTTTCACCTGCGCCTAAACGGCCGGAAACGGAGTCCAATCCCTGCTCGATGCGGTTGCTCTCGTCGAGCGTTAGCACGCCCGCTCCCCAGAGCGCCACCGCCCCTGCCTTGCTGAGCCTGATATCGTGCGGCCAGAGCCGGAAGTCCACTCCGATCGACTGGTTGAGCGCCACAAGCGCGGGAGCGGAGTGTGCGGAGAACCGGCCACCCCACAGCTTGTGGGACGCCACGGCAGACTCGTCCATGGCACTCACGCCCGTCATGCGACCGCGAGCGCGGGACGCGCTCGCTCGGCTGCTTCCCCCGCTGCCATCTCTTCGTCCTTGAGCGCCCGCACCCGCTGCGGCAGCGCGAACAGGCGAATGAATCCCGCCGCGTCGCTCTGCTCATAGACGTCGTCCTCCCCAAAAGTCACGAAGCGTTCGTCGTACAGTGCATGAGCACTCGAGCGGCTGGCTACTATCACGTTGCCCTTGAGCAAACGGAGCGTCACCGAGCCCGTCACGCGCGCCTGCGTGACGTTCACGAAAGCATCGTAAGCTTCGCGCTCCGTGGTCCACCAGCGTCCCTCATAAACGAGGTCCGCATAGCGCGTAGCGATCGCGTCCTTGGCGGCGAGCGTTCTCCGGTCGAGCACCAGTTGCTCCAGCTCGCTATGCGCCGCGTAGAGCAGCGTGCCTCCGGGCGTCTCGTATACGCCACGGGACTTCATTCCCACCAGCCGGTCCTCCACGAGATCGATACGCCCAACTCCGTGCCGCCCACCAATTTCGTTGAGCGCGGCTACCAACGCGACCGGGTCTAGTGACTCACCGTTCACCGAGGCCGGTGTGCCCGCGTCGAAGCCGATTACAACTTCTTCGGCACACGCCGGCGCGCTGTCGATGCCCGCGGTGAGTCCGAACAGGTCGTCCGGCGGCGCGCACGCCGGGTTTTCCAGCTCTCCTCCTTCGTGCGAGAGGTGCCAGAGGTTGCGATCCCGCGAGTATATCTTGTCACGCGTAGCCGCCACGGGAATGCCGCGCGCGGCCGCGTACGCGAGCGCGTCCTCCCTGCTCCGGATGTCCCACTCGCGCCACGGTGCGATCACCGGCATGTCCGGCGCGAACGCGGCATATGTCAGCTCGAAACGCACCTGGTCGTTCCCCTTTCCGGTGCAGCCATGCGCCAGCGCGTCCGCGCCCACCCGGCGCGCGACATCCACCTGCCGCCTGGCGATGAGCGGCCGCGCCATGGAGGTGCCGAGCAGGTACTTGCGCCCATAGACGGCGCCAGCACGCAGCGTGGGCCAGATGAAGTCGTGGACGAACTCCTCGCGAAGGTCTTCCACGTAGCATTCGGCGGCTCCCGACGCGAGGGCCTTTTCTCGCACGCCTGCGAGCTCCGCCTCCCCCTGCCCCACATCAGCGGCCACGCAAATGACGCGCGCGGCGTACCGTTCGCGGAGCCAGGGTACGATTATCGAGGTGTCGAGGCCGCCGGAGTAGGCGAGAACGATGAGCATGGGGAGTAGGAAACGGGAAAACGGGAATAACTAATAGTCGGGTGCAAGCATGCATAACTATGCGTGTACCACGCCTAAATAGTCAAGGGCTCATCTACGACGTTGCTGTTTCCCCGGGCTGTTGGTCACTGTTTCCGTCTCCCCGCTCCTACTCCCCACTCCCCAGCTTTTCCAGCCTCCGCATCACTCGCTCCCGCGCAATGGCGGAGCGGCAGATGATGAGGATTGTATCGTCGCCCGCGATCGTGCCAAGGATATCGGGCCAGGCCTCTGCGTCGAGCGCGAGCGCGATGGGCTGTGCGCCCGCCACGACCGTTCGCAGCACCGCCAGCTCCCCTACCCCTTCTATCG
>JBPCJT010000150.1:0-12167 GCA_051005015.1 Gemmatimonadaceae bacterium
CAGCAGGGGCCCCAAAATCTCCCACACATTATCTGCCAGGATGCTAGCGCCGGCTTCGTTGGGGTGAATTCCATCGCCCTGATTCAGCGCCGGCTGGCCCGCGACGCCCTCGAGAAGGAACGGCACCAGCGTCAGGCCGTGTTCCTCCGCCAGGTCCGGATACACCGCGCGAAAGCGCGCCGTGTAGCGGGCGCCGAGGTTGGTGGGAGCTTCCATGCCCACCAACACGATTCGAGCGGAAGGATGTGCTTGCTTCACTCGCCGGATGATGGAGTCGATATTGGCGCGCATGGTATTGACGCCCAGCGCGCGCAAGCCGTCGTTCGCTCCCGTCTCGATCACTACTATATCCACCGGCTGCCCGAGCAGCCATTCCAGGCGGCGAAGGGCACCAGCGGATGTCTCGCCGCTCACGCCGGCGTTCACCACCCGATAGCTTAGTCGAGCGGAATCGATTCGCTCCTGGATCAGGGCCGGATACGCCTTTTCCGGCTCGAGACCGAGTCCCGCGGTAAGACTCGTGCCTAGAAAGAGAATCGTCTTGGCTGTACCGGGCGGGGACGCCGCCGAGATTATCGGCTCACGCGTCTCTTCCCCCGCACTCGAATTGGTCTGTTCCGCTCGACCACACGCCAATACGGTGAGCAGCACGGTCGTACCCTTCAACACTTGTCTCATGCTCGTAGCCAGTCGGTTGACCAAAAGTTACCAGAACGGCGCGCATCGCCTCACCGTGCTCCGGGATGTTTCATTTTCCGTGCGAGCAGGTGACTGGATAGCTATCGTCGGCCCTTCGGGAAGCGGAAAAACGACTTTGCTGGGTCTGCTCGCGGGCCTGGATACACCAAGCGAAGGCACGGTGCTCCTCGATGGCACCGACCTGGGACCGCTCGATGAAGACGCCCGGGCCAGAATTCGCGGCGAAAAAGTGGGTTTCATCTTCCAGAGCTTTCAATTGATACCGACGCTGACCGCGATCGAAAACGTACAGGTACCGCTCGAGCTGCGGGGCGAGCGCGACTCGGCGCCCCGTGCGCGAAGCTGGCTCGAACGAGTCGGTCTATCCGACCGCACCACCCACTATCCCGCGCAACTTTCCGGTGGCGAGCAGCAGCGCGTTGCGGTCGCGCGCGCCTTCGCGAATTCGCCACGCGTTCTCTTCGCCGACGAGCCTACCGGCAATCTCGATTCGGCGACGGGCGAGCGGATCATTGACCTGCTGGCGGAGCTGAATCGTGAGGCCGGCACTACAATAGTCATCGTCACGCACGATGTGGCGCTTGCCGGACGAGCGGGGCGTATCATTCGGCTCAGCGATGGAGCAGTCGCCGGCGATAGCGAAACGGCATGAGCGGATTCAGCGGGGTTGGCGCCATGGCCTGGCGCGAGAGCAGGAACGGGCGCCGCCGTCTTGTTCTCTTCATGTCGGCGATTTCCACGGGTGTCGCGGCGCTCGTGGCAATCGATTCGTTCGCGAGCAATGTGACGCGCTCGGTTCGTCAACAATCCCGCACTCTGCTCGGCGGCGATATCGCGCTCTCATCCCGGCGAGAGTTCCCGGCGACAGTGGAGCACATCCTGGATTCCCTCCCCCGTTCGGGGATACAGATCTCGCGCGTCACGACGTTCGGATCAATGGCCACGGTTGCCCGCACCGAGGGTACGCGTTACGCGCAGATTCGGGCCGTAACCCGGCGATACCCGTTTTATGGAATCGTGGAGACCGCACCAGCCGGCAAGTGGGCCGCCCTTCATCGCGGCCGCAATGCGCTGGTCGATCCATCGCTTCTCCTCGCGCTCGATGCTGGTGTCGGCGATTCGCTGTCACTCGGTTTTACGCGCTTCGCGATCATTGGAACGATTAAAAATGTGCCTGGCGACCCTGGGATTACCGCCGCACTTGGTCCCCGGGTCTTTATCCCGGCGCAATATTTGGAAGAGACGGGGCTCCTCGCGCTGGGAAGCCGAGCCGAGTTCGACGCATTGCTCCGTCTTCCGGAAGGCCGCAATGTCGCGGCCCTGGTCAAGCAGCTCCGGCCACGGCTCGACAGCGCTTCAGTTCGCTCCCAAACAGTGGAGCAAACCGAGCGGAATCTCACGGAAGCGATCGGAGACCTTGGCCGCTTTCTCGGTCTGGTTGGACTCGTGGCGCTCCTGCTCGGCGGCGTAGGCGTCGCGAGCGCTATTCACGCTTACGTGATAGAGAAACGCGATACGGCGGCAATTCTCCGCTGTCTTGGCGCGTCCGGAAAGCAGATCATGGCGATCTACGTCATGGAAGCCGCCGCCATGGGGCTGATCGGCGCGCTGGCCGGCGCAATCGCCGGAGTGTTCGTCCAGTTCGCGCTCCCCCTTGCAATTGGCGACTTCATCCCGGTTGACGTCCAGCTTCGTCTCGAGCCTCTGGCCATCACCGCGGGCTTTGGCGTCGGTGTATTGGTAGCCGTTCTCTTTGCAATCCGGCCGCTACTCGCGCTCAGGAGGGTGTCGCCGCTCCAGACTCTTCGCCAGGATGCAAGCCCGGCATCGAGTCGCCGCATCTGGCGCGATGGGGCCCAGATGGCCGCGGCAACCGTGCTCGCGCTGTGCGTCGTCGGGGTCGCAATTGCGCGCACGGGCTCCTGGAAGGACGGCACGGTAGTGGCGGCGGGATTGGCGGCGGCGGTCGGAATCCTGTGGGGAAGCGCGACGCTGCTCACGTACTCTGCGAGGCGCGTGCTGCGCGAGCGCTGGCCATTCGTCGTCCGTCAGGGCATAGCGAACCTCTACAGGCCTGCGAACCAGACGCGGCCCGTAATGCTTTCTCTCGGCTTTGGCGCGTTTCTCCTGAGCACTCTGTATCTGGTGCAGGCAAACCTGCTGCGCCGCCTGCAGCTCGGCAGCGACGCGACGCAGGCGAATCTCGTGCTATTTGACATCCAGGAGGATCAGATCAGTGGCGTCGACTCGCTGGTAAGAGCCTCGGGCTTTCCGGTACTGCAGCGCGTGCCCGTGGTGCCCATGCGAATAGCATCCGTTAACGGAATTTCGGCGGCAAACCTTGCTCGAAGCAGGCCAACGTGGGCGCTCAGGCGTGAGTACCGATCCAGCTACCGCGACACGCTGGTTTCGTCGGAAAAGCTGGTGGCCGGGCGCTGGTTCGACAGGAAGGCCCGTGCGCGCACGGACAGTACCTTCGAGATTTCAGTGGACAAGGGAATCGCGGAGAAGCTTCTCCTCAAGGTCGGAGACCGCGTGCTCTGGGACGTGCAGGGAGTGCAGATACGATCGCGCGTAAGCAGTTTGCGCGAGGTGAATTTCGCTCGCTTCGAGCCGAATTTCTTCGTGATCTTCGAGCAGGGCGCCCTCGAGCGAGCACCGCAAACTTTCGTGATTCTCACGAGCGCTTCCAGTCCGGCAACACGCACCCGGTTGCAGCGCGCGAGCGTTGACAGATATCCCAATGTGACGAGCATAGATCTCTCGCTCATCCAGACAACTGTGCGCGACATTCTGGGACGCGTCGCGGTCGCGGTTCGCTTCATGGCACTATTCAGTCTGGTGACCGGAATTCTCGTGCTTCTCGGCGCAGTTTCGGCGTCGCGGCGGCAGCGCATCCGGGAAGGGGTGCTGCTCAAGACGCTAGGCGCCACGCGAGCCCAGATCAGACGAATCATGTTCGCCGAATACGCCGCGCTAGGCGTGCTCGGTAGCGCGACGGGAATGCTGCTGTCCATCGCGGGAGCCTGGGGTGTGATGCGATTCGCGTTCAAGGCACCGTTCGCGGTCGCCGTCGTACCGCTGTTGGCGATAGCGCTGGGCATGATGCTGTTGACGGTCGCAATTGGTCTGCTGAGCGGCCGGCACATATTCGCCGAGCCTCCCATGAAGGCGCTCAGAGAGGTCTGATCAGCTCCTGGGCTGGATGACGCCGAAGGTGCTGGGCTCGCGATCAAGCGGACCTGCGATCCACACGCGTGCCCCGACCTGGGACAGAAGCGCGGAAGGCGGTGTGACAAGCCGATGACGCTTGCCGTCGCTGGCGACGAGAACGATCGCGTCTCCTTCAGCCACCAGAACACCGTCCGTGACAGAAACGCCGTCTACCGCGCGCACCACGAAACGCTCGACCTCCATGCGGCGAGTGGCCAGCGGGCGGCCCGCACCAGAGGTCATCGTACCACTGACCCATATTTCGGCGCCATTCGTACGTTTGAGCGCAGCCACGCTCGCGCCCGTAAGAGCGATATTTCCTCCGCCTCCGACCGGAATTAAAGTCAGCTGCGAAGCAGGTTCGGCACCAAGCAATGCTACAACACCACTGGTGGTATCTTGCCGCCTGGCTGCCGGGGGCTTGCCGGGCAGTGGCAATTTATCAGACTCGGGCCTTGCCGACCCAGAGGGTGATATTGGCGCCTCTGGCACGCTCTGATCCTGCACGGACGTTTCCGCCTGCTGCGCAACGGCTGAGTCCGTAGCGGGCCTCTCACCCGCACCTCCGCAGCCAGCCCCCATCAGCGCACAAAATACAAGAGCGAGCAATTCCTGTTTCACTGGATTCGAACGAAGGAGATTCTCAGGTTGGAAGCCGGATCTCCACCCCCCGGGCTTCGAAGCTCAACCAGCTGCTTGCCTGCCTGTGTTCCGGAAATCTCGAAGAACGCTGAAGTGCCAGCCCGAAGTGAGTTTACGGCGGATACGAACGAACCAAAGACGTGTTGGCGAGCCTGCAGTGGATGTGCGAACGGAAATGGGTTGGGAGTGTTGTTCACAAAATCCGTATTCAGCCCCTGAAACAGGTCGGTCAGATTCCAGGTGAGAAGGGCAAACTGCTGCCTAGACGCCGTAGCTCCCACGCGTCCGTCGAGAGAAAGTGCGAGCGAGAAGTCGGCGAGCATGTCCGCGTACGGGCGACCGACGCGAGCGACCACGTTGTTCACACCAGTAAGATGCGGCTCGTCGATGAGCGCCTTCAGGAACGTCGCATCGTCGTTGAAGTGGTGATCGAGCACCCAGCTGACAAACGCCCACGCTGTGCCATAAAACGTTGCATCGTCGGTAACAGCAGGTGACGAGCCCAGCATTGTGAGCTCCTCGTTCAGCCGCAAATAGTCATGCAGCCATGCGAGGGAGGGATACACCAGAACCGGTCGGTCCGCGGGACATGCATTTGATCCGGGCCGCACCTCGCAGAAAAGACCTGTCGGATTTGCGCTGCTGCCATAACCCGTATTGCCTCCGCGGGTGGCGCCAGTGATCGTGCGAGCAAGCAGCTCTTCGGAGTGCATCGCGGTTCCCTCCTCCAGCCACGACTCTTCCAGAACATCGGCCGTAGGGTGCGCAAATCGTTCCGCGTACATTGCCAGGTGCTTCACCTCGTGTATGACGGTGCCGCGAATCAGTCTGCGCCAGCTGTCTTTTGTCAGGCTCTGAAGGCCGCCGGCGAAGCCGGCCGCCGTGGATGCTGGCACCACGGCGTAAAAGAGTTCCCCGAAGTTGCTTGCCACCGGAGACGTGTTATCGGAAAACTGAAAGGTAGGGTCAAAAAGGTCGCACGGGGTAACGAAGCCGAGAATGTCGCCAAAATCATTCACCTGCTTGGAGAAGAGCATGATGATCTTGCCATTCTTGTCGGTCTGACCGTCATACGCGAGGGGGTCGCCATAGGTCGACGTGATTATGGGAAACATCACCTGGTCGAACTCCTGGCCAATCTGCTGATAGTAGGAATCCATGGTTCCGGCGAGCGGAGCGGCCACGTCTTCGAGCACGATTGCGCGCGTACCCGAGTACACGGTGCGCACCCGAAGCGATATCGGCGCCGATGTGCAGAAGTTCGAGATTTTCCGGTTCGGAATCTTCATCGTCGTCGTATCGCCAACGGTATTCAAATTCAGACTCGGCCGTCCCATGCTGTACGACGGAGCGCCGCTCGAGCGCGAGCGCCGCGCACGCGCCATTGGTGCCCCTGCGCGGAAAAGTGCGCGATCCTCCTCGAGGTCGCTTCGGTGCGCGCGTCCCGCATTCTTCCTGATCTGAAGCTCGCTCGAAAATACCGGCGAGCCAGAGCCGGCGCCGCTCGATTGGCTGCCGGATATGCGGGATGCGATACCGCCTGCCACCGGCGGAATGGGGTTCGCATTGAGGACTGTGGATGCGGCGCCCCGAAGCTCGAGAGCGGAAGTAGACGCAAGCGCCGTGCTGGTGTTGAAAACATTGACAACGTAGCGTCCCCCTGTTTGGGCCAGCTCGTTGCAGCGCACGTCGCCCTGATTGAGCAAAATCAATGATTGGCCGAGCGTCAGCGAGCGCTGCGTCGCAACCTGGAGCGGCACCAGCAGCGTGCCTGACAGGTTACCGACTCTTACGACTACACTGGCGTTGTGGGTAGCCTCGCAGGCAAAGCTGGACGAAGCCGGCAGGGTAACGGTTAGCTGGGTAGCTGAAGCCGCCGTCACTGTGGCGTTCACACCGTCTACTGTAACGAGATTCCCGGAAGGCGTGTCACCAAAGTTCTGCCCCACGAGCAGAATGGTGGTACCCGGCGTAAGCAGAGGGCTCGATGCGGAGCGGACGAACGGTCCTGACGAGACTGGGCTCACGGTAACGGAAACGGTATTGAACTTACCATCCGCGGTAGCAGTGATGGTCGCCGAACCCACGCCAAGGCCAACCACCCATCCGGCCGTAGAAACGCGCGCCACGGCAGCGTCACTTGTGGTCCACGTGACATTTCTGCCCGCGATCGTCTTGCCGCTTGCGTCGCGTAGCGTGGCGGAGACAAGAATCGAATCGCCGATGAGAAGATTGGCCGAGGCGTGCGAAAGAACGACTTTGTCGACTCGAACCGGGTCGGTCGTGCCGCCCCCAGAATCTCCACCTCCCCCACAAGCCGCAACCGCCAATAATCCCAACACAATCGCCTTGCGCATGAGAGCTGGAGCTCCTGGCGAGAACGCCGAGCTGAAGGTAGGCACGCCAACGAACATATTTATTACCACAAGGTATCCGTGTAATATAAACATCTGCTTCCAAGGATTCCAACCCACATCCCTGAATCGGGACGATCCTGTAATACGCTGGTAACACTTCGTTTGCATGCAACGCGAACTTGGTGGGCTTATTACGGTGCCCTGGTCTTCCATAAGTCGATGCCACCGGCCTGCGGCCTTACGCCTACACCAAAGAAGCGGGACCATGCAGCGGCCACAACGAAGGCGAGAACAGAAAAGCGGAAATGCATGTGAACTACGGTATGAACGTCACGCGCTGAAGGCTGTTGCTCAACGTCATGTGGACCGAACTCGCCAGGAAATTACGGCGGCTCCGGCCTCAATAATACCTTGTTCCGGCGGCGACGGTCCAAATGGTGTTCTCTGTCGCCGTCCTATTCCGTATCTTCCCTGCATGCGAAATCTCGTTCTGGAGATACTCGGCGCCGGATTGGAAGGGCGCTACACCATTGAACGCGAGATCGGCCAGGGTGGTTCGGCAACCATCTATCTCGCGCACGATGTGCAGCACGATCGGACGGTGGCGGTCAAGGTGCTTCGAGGCCACGTGCGGTCGCCGAACGCCACCGAACGTTTTTTACGCGAAATAAAACTGCTGACGCGGCTGCGTCACCCGCATATCCTGTCGCTGTTGGATTCCGGGGATGCCGGTGGTCTTCTCTATTATGTGACCCCGTACATTGCCGGAGAATCACTGCACACCCGGCTCAGGCGAGACAGGCAGCTGGCCATCGCCGAGGCCGTGGGCATTACACTCGAGGTTGCGGACGCTCTCGACTACGCGCATCGCGAGAACGTAATGCATCGGGACATCAAGCCGGGAAATATCCTGTTGGATGGCGGGCACGCGACCGTAGCGGACTTTGGCATCGCGCGCGCCATCAGCGAAAGTGGAGAGGCAATGCTCACGGCGAGCGGGGCAACTCTGGGCACTCCCGCCTACATGAGTCCCGAGCAGGTGCTCGGGGAGCGCGACATAGATGGGCGAAGCGACATTTACGGACTGGCGTGTGTCCTGTTCGAAATGGTCACCGGTGAGCTCCCTTTTATGGGTTCGCATGGCGTTGTCGAAAACCACCGCAAGTTCACCGATCCGCCTCCGCGTGCTCGGGCCGCGCGTCCGGACCTGCCCCTTGCGCTGGACGACGCGCTCGCCACCGCCATGGCCAAGTACGCAAAAGACCGGTTCGCCACCGCGGCAGACTTCGCTCGGGTGCTCGCCGCAAGCGTGGTGTAGCTACTCTTCGTCCCGCCCATGTGCGTGCGCCGGAGGCGACGTTGCCTCGACGGCCGTGAAGGACTCGAGAATCTTGTAGGTATGGGTAGATCCCCGTGGGACAACCCAAGAGTCCCCAGGCTCCAGCAGCACGGTCTGGCCCTCGATGTGAAGCTCAGCTCGTCCCTTGACCACGTACCCCACCGTTTCGTATTCGCGCGCGTGGGGCTTTTTACCCTTGCCTTCGGGCTGGCTTTCCCAGAGCCGCATTCCCACGTGAATGCCGGAGGCCAGATACTTCTGGCCCATGGCCCCAGAGGGGGAGTGCCTGGAATCGACCTTTGTCACGGTAGTGTCTCCCATATCCAAAGCTCCTTCTGAACAGGTGGCAGTCGCGAGTTAGCTGGCAGTGTGCATCCGCGCCTCTGCATTGATCGTTCCGTCAGTCCGGGGCGGCCTGATACCAATGTCCGGCGTTGCTCGTCTGTAGATACGATCACTCACCCGCCGCCGCTCCGAAGGAGCTTTTTCTCAATGACACGTTCTTTCGCTCGCTTCAGTTCACTCGCCGTCTTTGCAGGCCTTTTCGCCGCGTGTTCGGGCGCACCGCGACCAGGGGTAAGCACGTCCGCGGTTTCCCGAAACGGATACGATACCGACACAATAATCGTCCAGCATCCCAGGTTCGGCATGTACGCAAGGACATCGATGCCACTCGAGGCAGGCGTCTGGAAGAAGGACGAGCGCGAACCTGCTCTTGCAGCGCCGCTTCGCTGGTCGTCGAACAACATCAACGTGGCGTGGGTATCCGAGAGCGGTGTGCTCACACTGCTGAGCCCCGGCAAGGCGATACTGACCGCGAAATCAGGGACAATTCGGGCCACGAAGAACATTGTTGTGAAGGCCAATCCTGTGGACCGGATCGCTCTGGCGGCTGCGAATGAAGACGCTGTTTACCCGGGAGACATCGTCCGGCTGATCGCGCAAGCTGAGACCGGGGATGGAACGCGTATTTCCGATGCGCGGATGGCGTACGCCGTCAATCTTCGCGGAATGCCGCACACATCGGGGGTAATGGTGTCAGGTGAGGGCCTGTTCACCGCTGGGAGCGCGGGCGATTATCTCGTAATAGCCGCCTCCGGGGGAATCTCGGGGCTCACCGCGATCCGCGTGCTGCCGCGCCCATCCACGGCGAACACTGTTTCTTCAAGGGCGATTTCCTCCCGGAAGGTCGAGATCGAGGACGTGGATTACGACGGCGTAGTTGGTACATCCATTCCGCTACGCGCTACCGTCGGAGCGGGCAAATCGAAGCAGCACCTGCGGGAAGGCGAAGTTGTATGGTCATCGAGCGACACCGCCAGCACCTGGGTTGATGCATTGGGTGTCGTGACCTTCAGAAAGAATGGGCGAGTTACAATTACCGCCCACGTCGGAAACAAGCACGCAACCAGGAAGTTCAATGTGCAGCGCGAAACGGCGGCAAGGATCGCTTTAACTGTACAGCGCTCCGACGTTCGGACCGGAGACACCGTAAAGCTGCGCGAAGAAGTGTGGCAAACGGGCGGCTCTCCCCTACGTAGAGCGCGCGTGAATTACGCGGTTGTGGCGCACGGCTACAACACCGCGCCGAGGCTGGTTAGCATCACTGACGATCGCGCTTTCACCGCTTCGGAACCAGGCGTCTACACTATCATCGCCGAGCTGGGGGGTCTTGCCGAGCAAACCACGATCGTGGTTCGTGCCCGCGGTCTAGCCGGCGTGACCTTGCGGTAAAGAGGATGGTGCTAGCAAAGTTCGGGGCCGGAGCTTCTGCTTCGGCCCCTTTCAGTCATACCGGAATTTCACTCAACTCTTGTACGGGCGAATGCTGAACCTCCGCCGCGCCTCTTTGCTCCTCGGAGCCACGTTAGTTCTGCAGGCACCTGCGCGAGCGCAGGCGTTTGGCGTAAACGAGATCGGAACGTGCGCTGTGGGCCGCGCGCACACGGGCACGGGATCGCCGTGCGCCGACCCGTCCGTGATCTACTGGAATCCGGCTGCGGCTACGCTGCTGAAAAAGTGGTCGGTTTACGCGGGTGGCGCCGCCATCCGCGTGTCTGGAGAGTACACGGCTGACAGCAGCGCCGATGTCTTCCCGGGCGTTGCGCCCACGGCATTCCCTCCGCACCTCTTCGTAAACTATAAAGGACACGGGAAATGGGCCGCCGGACTCGGCCTGTACCTTCCGTATGGCCTGACTTCGCGGTGGAGAGAGAATTTTCCCGGCCGCTTCCTCGCGCTCGAGTCGTCCCTCCTTACGCTGTACGCTCAGCCGAACCTGGCGCTCGAGCTTACACCGAAGTGGTCGCTGGGCGGCGGGCCAGTTATCGGCTCTTCCAGGGTGGAGCTCACACAGGCCCTGGATCTCGCGCCGGTGTCGCCGCTCCCGGGGGTCACGTTCGGACAGCTCGGCATCGCGCCCGGCACCGAGTTTGCCCGTGCCACTCTCAAAGGAAACGCGACGGCGCTCGGATTCCACGTGGGACTGCATGGTCAATTAACGCCGACAATTCAACTGGGCGCGCGGTATTTATCCGCAGTCCGGTTTGAGTATGACGGTTCCGATGCACGGTTTGAGCAGCGTCCAACCGGACTCATTCTACCGCAGGGCAATCCTCTCACGCCCGACGGATCCAGCGCGCCACTCGACGCGATACTGGCCGCGCAATTCGCTCCCGGAGGAGCCTTGGTGGCGCAAGGAGTTTCGACGACCGTCGAACATCCAGCACAGATCCAGGCCGGACTGGGCTTCAGCGGCTTGCCCAACATGCTGGTGTCGCTCGACTACTTCTGGATGGGCTTCGGTTCTGCGTTTCGTGAGCTACCTGTGAGATTCGATGGACCAGCGGCAGCCAACAACCGAGTGCTTATCCAGGACTACGACAACGCGTGGGCCGTCCGCGCCGGAGTGGAATACGTCCTGGCCAGACGCGTTACCGCTCGCGGTGGCTACTCGTACGTTCGCGCAGCGGCGCCAGCTGAGACGGTCACGCCGCTTCTCCCGGACATGGATCGCCGTCAATACACGCTGGGTTTTGGCCTGCCATTCATGGACCGCTACTGGATCGACGCGGCCTACGTCCGGGTAAATACGGAAGGCCGCCGGGGCCGCGTAATCGAGCGCAATTCACGCGCGCAAACTGCAAACGATCTGAACGGTGGCTTCTACTCACTGATGGCGAATATCCTCTCGCTTAGCGTGAGGGCTCAGTTCTAGTGCAGTTCCAATAATGTGAGCTCTGCCCACATGCACACTCGATCTCGCGCGTTTTCTCTTGCGTTTCTGTTTGCGGTTCTGATCGCGTGCGGCGATGACCGCCCCGACATCATCCGCCCCAACGTCCCCGCCGCTGGAGAGCTCTTCCAGAGCTACGTCGCGCTCGGCGACGGCTGGGCCGCGGGCTTTCAGTCGTCGGGCATGAACGACTCGACCCAACGCGAAGCGTACCCACAATTCCTGGCTCGCCAATTCGGCACACGCTACGCATTCGCCTCCCTCGCCCTTCCGGGGTGTCCCCCACCAGTAGTGAACTTCCACACTCAGGCCCGTGCTGGCGGCGGCACAGCGGCGTCGTGCGCCTTGCGATCGCTGACTTCGCTCACGGAACGACTCAACAATGTCGCGGTTCCCGGTGCGGCGTCTGTTGATGCGACGAGTCCCAGCAGCACGAACTCCAACGCGCTCACCACCTTCATCCTCGGTGGAAAGACGCAACTTCAAAAGGCGCTGGATGCTCGTCCCACGTTTGTAACGGTCGGGTTCGTCAACGGCGACTTCATCGCCGCGGCAGCAAGCGGCATTCTGACAGCGACGCCTGCCGTGTCACCCGGCGTCACAACCACCGGCATGTTCGCGTCAAACATTGCGGCGGTTGTGGATCCGCTTATCTCGTCCCCTACTCGGCGCTCGCCATTGG
>JBPCJT010000151.1:0-12373 GCA_051005015.1 Gemmatimonadaceae bacterium
GCTTTACGAAGCCAATCCGCTCGCGTTCATCGTGGAGCAGGCGGGCGGCGCCGCCACCAACGGCACGAATCGAATTTTGGATATTTATCCTACGGATCTGCATCAGCGTACTCCCTTGTACATCGGCAGCCACGGCGAGGTGGAGCAGGCGACGGCGATGCTGGGCGGAGCGCTGAGCAACGTAGGGGCATGAGCCAACCACCGGGCGACGGACGAACCACGCCGTCCGGGATCCCGATTGACGTGGTATATCGCCCCGGAGACGGGGCGTTCGACTATGCGCGCGACCTGGGTGATCCAGGCCGGTTTCCATATACGCGCGGTGTGCAACCAACGATGTTTCGGACGCGGCTCTGGACGATGCGTCAATACGCCGGGTTTGGCACAGCGGCAGAGACCAACGCGCGGTTCAAACATCTTCTCGAAGCTGGTCAGACCGGTCTCTCCGTCGCCTTCGATCTGCCGACACAAATGGGCATCGATTCCGACTCACCACGCGCGCTCGGAGAGGTGGGACGCGTGGGCGTTGCGATAGACACCGTTGAGGACATGCATACGCTTCTCGACGGAATACCGCTCGCAGACGTATCCACGTCGATGACGATCAACGCGACCGCGGCAACGCTCCTTGCCATGTACATCGTGGTGGCGGAGGAGCGAGGAATCGGACGCGGCAGTCTCAGCGGCACGATTCAGAACGATATTCTCAAGGAATACATCGCTCGCGGTACTTACATTTACCCGGCGGCGCCGAGCCTCGCTCTCATCGCTGAGGTCTTTCGATTCTGCGCGGCGGAGATGCCCAACTGGAATCCGATTTCCATTTCCGGCTACCACATTCGGGAAGCGGGTGCCACCGCGGCGCAGGAGCTGGCTTTTACTTTCGCGAACACGGTGGAGTACGTGACGCGGGCCGTGGCCTCGGGCCTCCACATAGACCGGTTCGCGCCCCGCATTTCATTCTTTTTTTCCGCGCACAACGATCTCTTCGAGGAGGTCGCCAAGTTCCGTGCCGCCCGCCGGATTTACGCACGAATCATGCGGAACCGGTTTGGCGCCAACGACACGAGTTGCCGAATGCGCTTCCATACGCAGACGGGCGGAGTGACGCTGCAGGCGCAGCAGCCTCTCAACAACGTTGTTCGGGTGACGATCCAGGCACTTGCCGCGGTGCTTGGTGGTACGCAGTCACTACACACCAATGGATACGACGAGGCGCTGGCGCTACCCTCCGCCGCCGCTGCGACGCTCGCGCTTCGCACTCAGCAAATCGTGGCATACGAATCGGGCGTTACCGGAACCGCGGATCCCCTGGCCGGGAGCTACTACGTGGAGTACCTGACCACCGAGCTGGAGCGCGCGGCGATGGAGTTGATCGCAAGGGTCGATGACATGGGAGGTGCCGAGCGCGCGATCGAGGCGGCTTTTTTTCAGGAGGAGATCGCCCGCAGCGCGTACGAGCAGCAACTCGCTATTGAATGCGGCGACACCGCCATTGTCGGGGTAAACCGTTTTGCCGATGAGGAGCCACCCCCGGTAATACCGGCGCCGGAATACTCACGTCTCGAGCAGGAGCAAGCGGCACGTCTGGCGACAGTGCGTTCCTCACGGAACCATCGCACCGTTGAGAGCGCTCTGGGCGCCGTGCGCAATGGTGCCGCTACATACGCCAGCCATCGTGGCGCAATACCCATTCGAGGACACGCGCAGCTCATGTCTCGCGTTATCGACGCGGTGCGCGCGCGCGCGAGTGTGGGGGAGATTTCCGATGCGCTGGAAGCGGAATGGGGGCGGTACAATCCGCCCATCTAGATGGGGTTGATCCGTAGCGCCGACTGAATGACTTGCGGGTCAGCGTCAGTCTTGAATGGACTCCAGCTCCCGGGTACCTTGCGTGGGGCCGTTCCCTGCACCGACAATCCCGGACTAGATGCCGACGTACGACTTTCTCTGCCCCAATGGGCATGATTTCGAGAAGTTCTATCGCAACATGAGCGAGAGCCTCCTCCAGCTCCCCTGTCCGTCATGCGGCGCAGCGGCCGAGCGGCAGATGTCCGGCGGGGCTGGATTCGTCTTCAAGGGATCGGGGTTCTATCTCACCGATTACGGCAAGAACGCGCATCGAAAAGCCGAACCATCAGCCGCTGGCTCGGGCAAGAAGGATGGAGGCGGAGACTCTGGGGGTGATTCCAATTCCGGCTCGGCTGCCGATTCCAAATCCGAGGCAAAGAGCGAGGCCAGGGGAGGCGATGCCAAACCGTCCGATAGCCGGTCCTCAGAGGGCAAGCCGACAGAGAGCAATAAGGCCGACAGCAAGAGCTCTGAAAGCAAGCAGAGCTCATCCTCCACCAAGAACTCGAGCAGCGAGTGAGCCAGCAGGAGCGTCTCCGTGTCGCGCTCGCTGGCGCGGCGCGGCAACTCGGTGCGCCCGATACCACCGAACCGCTGATCGAACGTCCCCGGGAGACTTCCCATGGCGATTGGTCCACCAATCTCGCGCTGACGCTCGCGAGGCCGCTGAAACGCAAGCCGCGTGAGATCGCCGACGACCTCGTAAGACACATCGGTCTGTCGAGTGCCGGCGTCGACCGCGTGGAGATTGCCGGTCCCGGATTCATTAACTTCTACATGAGCGCGGCGGATACTGCCAGCGCACTCCCGGCTCTAATAGCCGCGGACACCCTGTACGGCCGCCACGCGACGGGCGAGAAGCGCAAGGTCAACATCGAGTTCGTGTCTGCCAATCCGACCGGCCCGCTGCACGTGGGCCACGGAAGGCAGGCCGCACTGGGTGACGCGATTGCTTCGCTTCTCGAGTGGAATGGTTGGGAGGTTTCACGCGAGTTCTACTACAACGATGCCGGCGCCCAGATCGCCAACCTCGGCCTCAGTGTGCAGGCGCGGCTCGCGCAGATGGCCGGCCGCGAAGCGCCGATACCGGAAGGTGGCTACCACGGCGATTACGTCCGCGAGATCGCGGAGAGGTACGCCAGGGACCATTCGGATGATCGGGACGGCCGCAACCTCGCCGAGGTGACTCGAGCCGCAGTGCGAGCCATGCGAAGGGAGCAGGACCTCGACATGCAGGCGTTCGGCGTCCGTTTCGACACCTATTTTCTCGAGTCGTCGCTGTACACCGACGGCAAGGTAGACGAGACGGTGAAGGCTCTCGTCGCGGCCGGCCACACGTACGAGAGCGAAGGTGCGCTCTTCCTGCGAACGACCGATTTTGGTGACGACAAGGACCGCGTGATGCGCAAGAGCGCTGGCAAGGGTGGCGAGTTCACCTACTTTCTTCCCGACGTTGCATACCACGTCACGAAATGGCAGCGCGGATTCCATCGCGCTATCAACGTGCAGGGCGCCGATCATCACAGCACCGTGACACGTGTGCGTGCGGGACTTCAGGCGCTCGACATGGGCGTGAGTCCGGGTTACCCCGAATACGTGCTCCATCAGATGGTAACGGTGATGCGCGGCGGCCAGGAGATGAAGATCTCGAAGCGTGCCGGCAGTTATGTCACTGTCCGCGACCTGGTGGACGAAGTGGGCCGGGATGCTGTGCGCTACTTCTTTCTCATGCGCAAGGGTGACTCGCAGCTTGTCTTCGACATCGATCTCGCGCGCTCACAGAGCGAGGAAAATCCGGTTTACTACATCCAGATGGCGCACGCGCGAATCAGCGGAATCTTCCGCGTGGGTGAGATCGATCCTGTGTCGGTCACTGGCGCCGGCGTCGACCTGGGCGTCCTCAGCGAACCGGAGGAGCAGGAGCTCATCAAGGCGCTACTCGATTTTCCAGCACTGGTTGCGGTGTCCGCGGAGTCGCTCGAGCCGCACCGCATCGCAAGTTACCTGCTGGAAACCGCGCGACTGGTGCACACGTGGTATCATAAGCATCACGTGTTGAATGAACCCGAGGAGGTCACACGCGCCCGGCTCGTCCTCGCGCGCGCCGCGCGCATAGTGCTGCGAAACGGTCTCGCCATACTCGGTATATCGGCTCCGGACAGAATGTAACGTTCACCGTTTCATCCTTCGCTGATCACTGATCACTGTTCACTATTTATGTCTCTCCTGGTTGTCGGTTCAGTCGCACTCGATTCAGTGGAAACGCCATTTGGAAAGGCGGATAATGTGCTTGGGGGATCGGCAACTTTCTTTGCGGCCGCGGCCAGCCTGCTGACGCCCGTGCAGCTGGTTGGAGTAGTAGGCAACGATTACCCCATGGAAAAGCTGGAACCGCTCGTGGCGCGAGGAGTCGACTTCGCTGGCCTGGAGCGCGCCGATGGCGCCTCCTTTCGTTGGCGCGGACGGTATCGCCACGATCTCAACAGCGCCGAGACGCTTGAAACCCATTTGGGGGTTTTCTCGCATTTCTCACCCAAAATTCCAGATCAGTTCCGCCGAGCGCCCTTCGTCTTTCTTGCCAACATCGATCCGAGATTGCAGCGCGAGGTGCTTCGCCAGGTAGAGCGGCCACGCCTGGTTGCGTGTGACACAATGAACTTCTGGATCGAGAGTCGGCGTCCCGACCTGCTCGATCTCCTGGAGCACGTTGATCTCATCACGCTCAACGATGGCGAAGCGCGGCAGCTCACTGAGCAGGCCAATCTGGTAAAGGCGGCGCGCTGGATTCTCGCTCGCGGGCCTAGGCACGTCATCATCAAGAAGGGGGAGCACGGTGCGTTCATGTTTACCGAAAGCACCGTCTTTTTCGCGCCGGCCTATCCGCTCGAGAATGTTTTCGATCCCACAGGGGCTGGCGACGCCTTTGCGGGCGGATTCATGGGCTACCTTGCGCGAACCGGCGATCTGAGCGAGCCGAACTTGCGCCGGGCCGTGGTCTTCGGCTCCGCAATGGGTTCCTTCGCCGTGGAGCACTTCTCTATCGGCCGCTTGCTGGATCTCACCCGCAAGGAACTCGACCAGCGTGTACGCGATTTTCACCGTCTGGTCTCGTTCGAACAGGATCTCATCGAGTGAGCGTTCCGCTCGATTACCGCGGCGCTGGTGTTTCCATCGACGCGGCTGACGAGGCCAAAAAACGCATCAAGGCGCTGGTCGAATCGACCTTCACCGCGGGATCGCGAGGTGCATTCGGCGGGTTCGGCGGCATGTTTCGCATGCCGGAACACGCACTGCAACCGTTGCTCGTGGCGAGTGCTGATGGCGTAGGCACCAAAGTCAGGATTGCCATTGAAGCCAATCGTCATGACACCGTTGGCCATGACCTCGTCAATCATTGTGTCAACGATATTCTCGTTCAGGGTGCTGTGCCGCTGTTCTTTCTCGATTACGTGGCGTTTGGACACCTGGTCCCCACCGTTGTCGAAGCGGTGGTCCAGGGTGTCACGGCTGGATGCAGGGAGAATGGCTGCGCGCTCTTGGGTGGGGAGACCGCGGAGATGCCGGGCGTCTACACACCGCCAGACTACGATCTCGCCGGCTTCGTCGTGGGATGGGTAGAGGAATCCAGCGTGCTCGGGACGGATCGCGTTGAGAACAACGATGTGCTCGTTGGGTTGGCGAGCTCTGGCCTGCATACCAACGGCTACTCTCTCGCGCGCCGTATTGTCTCGGAGCGCCTTCGCCTGAGTGTACACGACCGATTCCCGGATTCGGATTCTTCGGTGGCTGATGTCCTTCTGCGCATACATCGCTCCTATCTGTCCGCCCTACAGCCCGTGCTGGCCGGCATACATGCCATGGCTCACATAACAGGTGGCGGCATCCCCGGCAATCTGGTGCGCGCACTGCCGCCGCATCTCGATGCGGTTGTAGAAACGGCCAGCTGGACGGTTCCGGCGGAGTTTCGGGTTCTGGAGCAGGCGGGTGCGGTACAGCCGGATGAAATGTTGCGAACGTTCAACATGGGCGTCGGTCTCATTATAGTTACCAGTGCATCCAGCGCCGACACGATCATGAATAGTGCGCGCGACGCTGGTGTCGAGGCGTGGCTGCTCGGATCGATCGTGCCCGGCGGCGGCCGGGTGCTTGTGAAATAGACTCCCGCAGAACGGAGCTTCGTCCGATCATGACCCTTCGTCACATGACGCGCGCAGCGATGCTGTGTGTCGCCTTGCCCCTCACGACACTTGCCCAGGGAGCGGTCGATTCCCGATGCCAGCCCGGCTCTTCGTCGTCGGTGGTTGGTAGCTCCGGAGAGGGTGGCGATGCCTGTCAGAAAGGCATCGACCTCTTCAACTTCCTCGCTCCTCAACTCGGGATGGTCATCTCCAGCGGAAATGCGACACTGGGTCAGGCTGGCGCGCTCGGCGGACTGGGACGGTTTACTTTCTCCCTTCGCGGTAACGCGCTGCAGGGCGGCCTGCCTGACATAGGAGAAGTGCCCGTTTCAAACGGAAGTGCGAATTCCTCCGCATACCGTGTGGATAAACAGGTCATCCCCATGGTTGGGGCGGAGGGCGCGGTTGGTCTCTTCAGCGGAATCCCGGTGGGTTTGACCAGCGTTCTGGGAGTCGATGCGCTGGTGAGCGCTTTCTACATTCCGGAATACAACGCTGGTTTCAAGGACGAGAATGAGAGCATCGCCATCGAGACACCAAGCGCCGATGTAAAAGTGGGTTATGGGGTACGCGTCGGCCTTGTCGGTGAATCTCTTTCGATCCCGGGTGTTTCCTTTACCTGGCTCAAGCGCGATCTGCCGCAGACCAACATCCTGGCTCGTCCAAGCAACTCTTCACAGATATCACTCCTCAGCTTCGACAACAATACCACCGCATGGCGAATTGTCGCTGGCAAGAGGTTCGGCCCCGCGGGAATCGCACTCGGCTATGGCAAGGATGAGTACAAATCCGCTGCGGACTTGACGTACAGTATCACCGATGAGGCGTGCGTGATCGTGTGCGTGCCGACGACGCCGCGTGACGGCTCGTTTCGATTCGACCGCACTACAAAAGCAACCAGCTTTTTCGGCGATCTCATGCTCAGCCTGGGTTTGGTTACTATAGTGGGAGAGATCGGCCAGGTGAAGCTGGATAATGTTGGTGCGGGTGATTTCTTCAACACGTTCTCGGAGTCGGCCGGCAAGTCACGCCTGTATGGCTCGGTCGGGTTCCGTGTTGGAAAGTAGGCCTTTAGTGGCCGATTCCCTGAATGAAGCCGACCACTGAGTTGCCTGATGGCCGGTCGGACGTGTCGCGCGACAGCGCGTTCATGCGCCGGGCGCTCGAGCTCGCGCAGAAAGGGTGGGGACAGACGGCGCCGAACCCAATGGTTGGCGCCGTTGTCGTTACAGATGGGGAGATTGTAGGAGAGGGATACCACGCGCGCTTTGGCGAAGATCACGCCGAGGTTGCGGCGCTCAGGGATGCGGGCGAGCGGGCGCGCGGAAGCACGGTGTACGTGACGCTGGAACCATGCGCACACATGGGGAAAACGCCCCCGTGTACGGAGGCGCTGATTGCGTCTGGTGCCGCGCGGGTTGTCTGCGCAACGCGCGATCCGAACCCTCTGGCCGCTGGCGGGCTGGCGTGGCTCGCCGCCCGCGGAGTCGCGGTAACCGATGGGATTGAAGAGCAAGCAGCCAGCGAGCTGAACGCGCCCTTTTTTCACGCGCTCCACTCAGCGCGGCCGTGGGTCACGGTCAAGCTTGCAATATCGCTCGACGGTGCGATTGCGGACGCGCAAGGCAACTCCCGCTGGATCACTGGCGAGGAATCGCGTCGCGCGGTTCACCACCTCCGCGCCGGCCACGACGCGATTGGCGTGGGTATCGGCACGGTAATCGCCGACGATCCGTCCCTCACGGTTCGTGACGCGCCAGCCCCTCGCGTAGCGCCTCGACGCGTTGTGTTCGACCGTCAGGCGCGGCTGCCCCAAACGTCGGTCCTGGCAAGGACCGCTGCGAGCACTCCCACAATCGTCATTACTGAATCTGCTCATGCATCGCGCGCCGCCGAGCTCGAGAAGGCTGGCATCGTGGTGATACGCGTTGCGTCTCTTGTGGATGCCCTGTATGAGTTGCGAAGGATGCAGGTGCTTTCAATTCTTGTTGAGGGCGGTGCCCGTCTCGCTGGCGCCATGCTCGATGCGGCGCTCGTAGACCGTCTGGTTATCTTTCAGGCGCCAGTCATCCTGGGCGCGGGTGCCGTCGGCGCGTTCGCGCAAACAGCGAGCGCTCGTCTCGCGACCGCGTCCCGGTTCAGCATCGTAGCGCAGCGTGCAGTCGGAGATGATTCAATGACCGTTTACGCTGCTCCGTCCAGGTCACCAGGTGCCTAGTGTTTACAGGACTGATAGAGCACGTCGGACATATCGAGCGCGTAAGCACAAGCGATGCCGGAAAGGAGTTCCGCGTTCGGTCGGCCTGGGCCGGCCTTATGAGTGGTGAGAGCATGGCCCTGAACGGAACCTGCCTTACGGTGCGCGAGCACGGTGACGGATGGTTTACGGTCGCCGCCGTTGCGACGACACTCGACCGGACGACGGTGGGGGATTGGCATGAAGGGACGCCGGTGAACCTGGAGCGAGCAATGCGTTTGGGCGACCGGCTTGGCGGTCATCTCGTTCAGGGACATGTGGACGGTGTCGGAACGGTGAGGGAGGTTGCATGGCAGCGGGACGCGCTTCTCATCGACATAACACTCCCCAATGATTTGCAGGAGCTGATGGTTCCGCACGGCTCTGTTTGCATCGATGGCGTGAGTCTAACCGTCAACGAACTGCCGGCGGGAGACGTGCTGCAGGTATCGATCATAGAATACACGCGCCGGCATACTACGCTCGGAGCTCTCAAGGCGGGCCAGCGGGTTCACGTGGAGGCTGACATCATTGGGAAGTATGTTCAGCGTCTAGTGGTCCCCTATGGCGCGCGCGGACGGGAATAGAATGCACTTCGGCACCGTGGAGCAGGCGATCGAGGACATTCGCGACGGCAAGTTCATCATCGTCGCCGATGACGAGGACCGGGAGAACGAAGGCGATCTGATCTGCGCGGCGCAGCTCGTAACGCCAGGCAAGATCCACTTTCTCATCAAGCGCGCGGGCGGGCAGATCTGCCTCGCGCTCACCCCGGAGCGCTGCGACCAGCTGGGGCTGCCCGCGCAATCGGATGAAGACCAGGACCGGTATCGCACCGCCTTCACTGTAAGCATCGATGCCGCGCATCGCTTCGGCGTCACCACGGGTGTTGGGGCCGCGGACCGTGCCAAGACTATTCAGGTTGCCGTCGATCCCGCTACAACTCCTTCAGACCTGCGACGGGGGGGGCACGTCTTTCCTCTTCGCGCTCGCGAGGGCGGCGTCCTTCAGCGGGTAGGCCACACCGAGACGGCAGTGGATCTAGCGAGATTCGCGGGCCTGTATCCCGCCGGTGTCATCTGCGAGATCCTGAACGATGACGACAGCGCCCCCGCACGCCGGCCGCAACTCGAGCGCTTCGCCGAAGAACATGGACTCACGTTCATTACCGTCGCGCAAGTAGTCGCGCACCGGCTACGCAACGAACGCCTGGTACATCGCGTCGCCGAAGCGAGGCTTCCAACGGACAGCGGAGACTGGCGTATCATCGGATACCGCAACGACGTGGATAGTCACGAGCACATCGCGCTTGTGCACGGCGATGTGGGTGACGGCGAGAACGTGCTCGTGCGGATGCACTCGAAGTGTCTCACTGGAGACGTCTTCGGTTCGCGCCGCTGTGACTGCCAGTGGCAGCTTCACGCGGCAATGGACATGATCGCCGAACAAGGGCGCGGAGTGGTGGTGTATCTGGATCAGGAAGGGCGCGGCATCGGGCTTCTCAACAAGCTCAAGGCTTACGAGCTACAGGATGCCGGCATCGATACCGTGGAAGCGAACGAACGGCTCGGCTTCAAGCCGGACCTGCGCAACTACGGAATTGGCGCGCAAATCCTGCTCGACCTGGGCCTCAAGTCCATCCGCCCCATGACCAACAATCCGAAAAAGCTGGTTGGACTGGAAGGCTATGGACTGAGAGTAGACGAAGGCGTCCGCATCCAGGGTCCGGTTACCTCGGACAATCGCGATTATCTCGATGCCAAGCGATTGAAGCTCGGCCACCTGTTCTCGCACTGATGCCGGAATTCTCCGGAGCACCCGCCGGCGCCGGCGGGCGTTTCGCTATCGTGGCGAGCCGCTTCAACGAGACGATAACCCAGCGACTGGTCGATGGTGCGCTGGACGCGCTCACGCGGCACGGCGTGGCATTCGATGACGTTGACATTGTCTGGGTACCTGGTGCCTGGGAGCTGCCATTTGGCGCGCGGCGTCTCCTGGTTACGGATCGATATCGCGCACTCGTAGCGGTGGGCGCGGTGATCCGAGGCGAGACACCGCACTTTGAATACGTGGCGCGAGAGGCATCGCGCGGTTTGGCGGACGCGAGCGCGGAGTTCGACGCGCCGATCGGCTTCGGTCTGCTTACCTGCGACACTCTTGCGCAGGCGGAAGCACGGGCTGGAGGGACGTTCGGCAACGAGGGCTGGGACGCCGCGCTCGCGGCGGTGGAGATGGCGGATCTCTTCGACCGGCTGGATGCAGCACCGGAAGAGTGAGACCCGTTCCCGGGCTCGCGCGCTTCAGGCGCTGTATGCCTGGGATCTCAGAGATGGACAGTCTCTCGAGCGAGTAGCCGAGCAGATGTGGAATGATCTTGCGGTCGCGCCCGCCGAACGCGCGCGCGCGGGAAAGATCGTGCGCACAGTCGTCAGGAACGAAAAGGAAATTGACGCGGCGCTCCGCGAAATCACGACCAACTGGCGGTTGGAGCGGTTGGGTGTAATCGAGAGATCGGTGCTCCGATTGGCGGCGGCCGAGCTGATGGGTGGGGAGACCCCGCCGCGTGTGGTGATTCAGGAGGCAGTCAGGCTGGCGGAGCGGTTCGGCAGCCCGCAGAGCGCGAAATTCGTGAATGGCGTCATAGACGCGCTGGCGAGGGAGATGGGGAGGTTGTAAGGCTGTGCCCCATCCCAGGTACCAACGCAACCCTTCCTGCTCTACCTGTGTCACAGGTGCAAGTTCGGTATCACAGACTTCCAGAGCCTCGAGATTAGGGGGATGATCGCCAACTGATCGCCAGAATTCTTGGCGGCGATGCGGCCGCTGAGCGCGCGTTATATGAAGCGCATGTCGACCGAATCTACCGGTTGACATATCGATTGGCCGGCGACGATGACCTCGCACGTGAGTTCACGCAGGACACGTTCATTCGCGCGTTCCAACGGCTCGGCGATTTTCGTGGGCAGTCGGCATTCTCGACATGGCTGCACTCAATAGCTGTTTCGGTGAGCCTCAATGGTCTGCGCAAGAGCAAGCGCATTCGTTTGCGTGAGGTGGAGCTCGAGGAGGCAGGCACCATTGGTGTTACGACACGACAGTCGGAACCCGATCTCAAGTTGAAGCTGAAGCTGGCGATCGACGCTCTTTCGGAAGGATACCGTACCGTGTTCGTCATGCACGACATTGAAGGATACACGCACGAAGAGATTGGAGCCGCGCTCGGCGTCGAAACCGGCACATCCAAGGCAAATCTTAGTCGTGCGCGTGCCAAGCTTCGCGTGGCACTCGCTGATTTCGCGGGAGAATGGGCCGTATGACTGACAACGACAGGTTCGAGGACATGCTTCGTGATGCGGCACGGACCTACAACGCGCCGCCCGATACTCCACGCGAGGCGATGTGGGAGGCGGTGCGCCACGGATTGGAAGAGCAGGGTGGTACTCGCGCCGGCGTTGGCGATGCTTTGAGACTCGAGCGCGACAATGAGCAAGTCAGGCCGTTGAGACGCCCACAACGTGACTGGATGCGTTGGGCAGCCGGCATAGCGGCGGCGTTAGTCGTCGGCTTTGGGCTTGGCAGATGGCAAGGCGCTGACAATGGAGGCACCTCCGCAGGTATTCAGGGTGGGCTTGCTGCGAAACCGGGGAGCTCAACGAGTGGTGAGACTCGCGCTTCCGGAACCATGTCTGACACGATCGCCGCGCGCTCTTCCGTTGTCCCCAGCGACCCCGCAGCTATGCGCGAACGCTCTACTTCTTCTGCTTACCGGGTTGCCGCGATTCAACATCTGACGCAGATGGAGATGTTGCTGACTTCGTTCCGTGCCGAGGCGCAGGGTGGACGCGTAGTGGACGATCAGCTGTCGGTGTGGGCTGCAGACCTTTTGGGTACCACTCGCCTGCTGCTCGATTCGCCAGCCGGTGACGATCAACGCTTGAAGAGGCTGCTTGAAGATCTGGAGCTCGTGCTTGCGCAAATCGCGCAGCTAGTGTAGTGTCGCAGAAATGGCTTTCATAATGAGTGGACCGGTGGTATCTTGTATTTCATGCCACTTCCCATTCGTATCATCGCACTGCGTCGCGGGGATCGGAGCCGCTTGGAGAGCCTG
>JBPCJT010000152.1:0-11279 GCA_051005015.1 Gemmatimonadaceae bacterium
GACTGCAGGAACTGACCTGGCGGCGCACGGTTGGCGGAGGAGTCGCCTTTCGCCCACGCCATGACGTCGCGCTGGCGGCGGATTTGCGACGGGACATCGGCGATGGTCTCGAGATCGCGCCGCGCACCCACGCGGGCTTCGGTCTGGAGTACCGGGTCATCCCGGAATTGCCGCTCCGTGCGGGAGTCGCCGCAGTAACCGATGGAATTCAGTACGCGGGTGGTGTGGGGGTCGACTATCACTCGTTGGCAGCATCGGTTGCGGTGGCGAGGCGCTCTACCTCTGTCGGCGGTGTGACGATTGGTATGCTGTCGGTAGGTTTGGCGCGGCGGTGAAAGGAGTCAGGAGGCATTTTCGCCGCCTCGGGCCCCCCGCCCCCCGCCTCCCAAGAACATGTCAACTAATCGCTTCCCGCTCGCCGCTCACTGCCCACCGGCGCTGGCTGCTGCTGCGTCAGACAATGCAGAGTCCCAAGTCCCCAGACGAGATCGACCGCGTGTATTCCGACCACTTCGCGGCCCGGAAACAACTCGGCCAGGATATTGAGCGCTACACGATCCTGGGGATCGTTGAACGTCGGTACAATCACCACACCGTTCGCGATGTAGAAGTTGGCATAGCTCGCGGGCAGCCGCTCCCCCTGCATCATCACGCCGCGTGGGAAGGGAATCTTCACAATGTTTAGCCCCCCGGCAAAGTTACGGGAAGCCGATTCCAGCCGCCGCAGGTTGTCCGCGGATCGCCTGTGATTTTCGTCCAGAGGATCGATCTCGTACGCGAGCACGACGGTATTCATGTCTGTAAAGCGCGCTATGTCGTCGATGTGCCCGTGAGTGTCGTCCCCTGCACAGCCCTCCCCCAGCCATATCGTTCTCCGTATGCCCAGGTAATCGGAAAAGGCGCGCTCGTAATCCGCGCGACCAAGGCCCGGGTTCCGGATCTGGACGTCCGAGAGAAGCCACTCCTCCGTCACCAGAAGCGTACCCGCACCATCAGTCTCGATGCCGCCCCCTTCGAGTACAAGCCCTCCGCCACCGTCCGGGCGCATCGCCTCCACGAGCGGCAAGCCAGCGAGATGCGCGATGGTGGATGAGATGCGTTCGTCCAGCCTGTAGTTCTCGTATTTCGACCAGGCGTTGAAACGCCACCCGATCAGCTCCACGCTACCGTCCTCGCGATGCACCGCCGTCGGACCCGAGTCGCGCAGCCACACCCTGTCACTTGGCACGAGATGAAACCCGCAACGCGCGACATCTACTCCGTGGGCCCTGCAAGCCCGTATCGCATCGTCGCGCACTTCCACCGTGTGGCAGAGAATTTCAACGGGCTCCTGCCGGTGCAATACCCTGACGATCTCGGCGTACACCCACGGAATTGGCTCGAACTTTTCCGGCCAGTCCGGGCGATGGTGCGGCCAGCCAAGCCAGGTGGCGGCATGGGGGTGCCACTCGGCGGGAAAGACACGACGGGAGTCGGGAGTCGGGAATCGGGAATCGGGCAAAGAAAAGACCTCCAGGCACTGCAATGATCCGCGCTCGTAGCGGACTAAATGCTACGGCAAGAATGCAACCGGGACCGAAGAGAGCGACGCGCCGTTATCGCGACCTGGAAGTGTGGCAGCGCGCAACGGATCTCGTAGTCGAAACCCAACGTGTCGCGCACTACCTGCCGGTTTATGAGAGGTTTGAGATGGCGAGTCAGCCACGCCGCGCAGCCGCATAGTTCGCCGCAACATTGCGGAAGGTAACTCACGCGCGCATCGCGGTGAGTATATGCATCACCTGTAAATTGCGCGCGGATCGCTTGCTGAGGTGGAGACGCATCTCGAAACCGCCAGAAGTCTGGAGTGCGTCCGTGACGATCAGATCCGGTCCGCCCCCGAGCTCTGCACTCGCGTTGGAAGCATGCTTACACACTTGATCATCAGTCTCCGGAAACGACCTCCGTGTTGAGCAATTCCGATTCCCGCTTCCCACCTGCCGATTCCGGATTACCGCCTGCCGATTCCCGCCTCCCGCTCACCCCAGGTACCGACTCAAAATCCCCCCATACGCATCGATCCTCCGATCGCGCAAAAACGGCCAATTTCTCCTCGTGTATTCAATGACTTGAGGATCGCATTCCGCGATGAGGATCTCCGGGTCCGATCCAGCTTCCGCAATCAAACGTCCGAATGGATCGCTCACGAAGGAGTGACCGAAGAACTCGATTCCGTCAGTGCCGGGCTCGGGTTCGAGTCCCACTCTGTTGGCAGCCGCGACATAGACGCCGTTGGCGATCGCGTGCCCGCGCTGGATCGTCAGCCATGCATCTGCCTGCGACGCACCCCACTCGTCTTTTTCCTTCGGATGCCAACCGATGGCGGTGGGATAGAACAGGATTTGCGCGCCCATTAGACTCGTGATTCGCGCAGCTTCCGGATACCACTGGTCCCAGCAAATGAGCACTCCGATAGTTGCGTAACGCGTCTTGAAGGTGCGAAAGCCGGCTGGCTGTCCAGGCTTGTCCCCATGCCCGTAGATCTCCGCGGGTCCGGCACGAGACGCTTCGCCGGGTGCGAAGTAATACTTCTCGTGATACAGCGGATCGTCCGGTATGTGCATCTTGCGATAAGTGCCGAGCAGGGCGCCGTCGGCATCCACGATGGCGGCGGAATTGTGGTACACACCCGGAGCACGTTTCTCGAATATCGGGACGATAATGACGATGCCAAGCTCTTTGGCGAGCTGCTGCATTCCCTCTACAGTGGGGCCGGGAATGGACTCGGCGAGGTTGAAGCGCTCGGCGTCCGTCACCTTGCAGAAGTACGGCGCGTCGAACAGTTCCTGAAGGCAGATGATCTGCGCGCCGCGTGCGGTCGCCTCACGGATGGCCATATCTGCCGCACGAACAGCCGCATCCCTGTTGTCGCTAACGGCCTGCTGAATGAGGGCGATCGTGAAAGGCGGCATTGCGTGGGAAAGCAGGGAGTTGGGAGGGGGGAGGCGGGAGTTGCGCCGGAGGCGGGTATCCGGATAGGGAAGGGAGTAGCAAATGGCAGCAGGAAGTGGGAAGGGTAACACCGGGGCCAAGCGGATGACATATTGGAGGGTAATACCGCTATTCCCGCATCCCGAATCACTACTCCCTACTCCCTGACCTCTGCCTCACCGCTCCCAGCCACGGCACCACTGAGATCGCTACGAACGGACGTTGGCGTAGTCCCGGTGAACGGGCCACCGCATACCCGATGTCCAGACGTGCGGTGGCTCTGCCTGCTTTCCGTGGCGCGAGTCGGATGCCGGTGCCAAGAACAGAGGCGTGGAGATGAGCTGGCGCGCCGCTGGCGGCTTGCTCGCGAATAGAGGCGGCGCCAAACAACGCTCCTTCCAATGACCATGAGCGGCCGATTCTCGCCAGATAGGCAGAACGCTCTACCGAGGCGTAGACGGCAAATTTCGCGAGACGATATTCGGGTGGATAGGCCCGCGCCGTGGCATCGCTGAGCGCGAGAGTGCGGATGTCCGGGTCCGGGCGAATGTGTCGCTCGCCCCCCACTCGCGCTATCCAGCTTCCGCGAGCTGCCCGCGAGTAATGCGACACGAGCACCCGGACGTTGCCAGCGTCCCAGCGCCCCGGGCTCAGGAAGCCCGAACCCCAAATGTCGGTGACCAAGAGTGTAGCTGGGGTCGGACGCCAGACTCGACCGCCCCAGAGATCCACGTGCACGGCGACCGAACGTGCTGACCAGTCCCGTCCTGCACCAATAAGCGCTTCGCCTTCAAACCCGCGAGGGATGTCAACCAGCGCTTCGCGGGGGAGAAGCCAAGTGAGCGTATCATAGCTTGCCGACTCCCGTCTAAGGCCCAGGTCAAGCGCCAGAAACTCCCGTCTCACTGAGCGCGGGCCAATGATAGTGGCCTCCTGGGCCGCATCGAGTCTGGCGCGCTCCGACTCGGCGCCAGCGAGCAGTGACGTCACTCCGTTTGGCGATGCCAAGACTACGCGGGCGACGCTCAATTGCGTTCCCGACCGATGGTAACTCTCACCGGGACTGGTGAACGAGGTGTGATTGGAGCGTGACAGGGTAAGCGAGCCGCGCCATGGTTCGTAAACACTTCGGTCACGCGTGCGTAGCGATGTCAGCCACGACCCTCCATCGGCAAATGCATCAATACGCACAGTGCCAGCCAGGTTGACAACGGGCAGCCATGGATCGTTGACCATGAATCCCGCTCCCCAGCGCGCACCCGGCTCACCCTGCGCGCGCGATCGTACATGAGCGCTTACGCTGCGGCCGGTGCCGAGGAGATTAAGTTCCTCGATTCCAATAGATGCGGCCGACGAAGACCCGAATCGCAGCTTCGGCCGGGTGCTCCAGGAATCGCGGACGGTTACCGTCAGGTCCGCGCCCCCTGCGCCGACACAGGTGCGCGCCTCGATCCAGACATCTGAAATGTATCGCTGTGACCGAAGCGTCCGAAGCGTCTCCGCTACCCTGAGAGTATCCACTGTGTCACCAGCGGAGAAGAGAAGCTGCCGTCGTATGGTACCCTGAAGGGTTCGGACATGCAGTCGATCCGCCAGATCACCGGTGCCCGGCAGTGGTTGCGGCTCCAGCGTCACGATCGCCACCGAACGGATTGGCGTCCCCGCCAGCGCGCTCAGCGACGTGCGAGTTATCAACGCCGTGCATTCCTGCGCCGGGAGCGGGCGAGGCGAGCAGACGATCAGCGCGAGTATGGGAAGACGGGGAAGTGACACTGAAGATTGATTGCGGATTGGGGATTAACTGTGAACTGCGAGCCGCGAAGTGTCCGGGTCACCAACGATGTTGAGGTTGCCAAGAGTTTACTTCGCAGTTCTCTGGCGTTCGCGCGGCGAGCTCGATGCTCAGGAGGAACTCTCGAGGACGCACGTTTGTGACGCGATCACGACATCCGCCACGTTAGTGCCCGTCAGGCCCGTTCGGAGAAGCGCACCGGCGGAATTCAGCGCAATGTAGCTGTCGTGCATGGCGAGGTCGTCATCGGGAATGCGTCCCGCGGATTGGATTCGGCCCCAGGTAGTTTCATCGACAATAGCGCCCGCGGCGTCTGTTGGCCCATCTCGGCCGTCGGTGCCGGCGGCTAGCAGCGCATGGCCTTTACCGGTCATGGCGCCTAGAACGCGAGCAGCGGAGAGCGCGAGCTCCTGACACCGACCACCGAGCGGGGCTTCGCGAAGGTCACGCGATACTGCCTTCGTGCCTTGCAGCTTGACCACTGTTTCGCCACCGGCGATTAGGCAGGACAAAGCTCCGGGCCCGGCTGCTGGAGCACCTGTCGCGACATGACTGGAAAGCGCTCTTGCCAGGAGTATTCCTGCCGAGGCGGCATCGCCGGAAATTGGCGCCGTCTGGACCACGGCTTGAATTCCCAGTTCCCTCGCTCGCCAGGCGGCACCATCGAGCGCCGTTCGGTTGTTCGCGATGATGGTCGTCTGAACAGAGAGGAAGCAGGGGTCACCGCGCTTTGGTGTCTCGAAGGAGGCATCTCGTTCGGTGCGGGTCAGCTGAGCGCGGATAGTTTCTGGCGTCCGCTGCCAGAGGCCGGCGTCGGCCAGGATCCGCCGCACGTCTGCTGCAGTGCTTTCGTCAGGGACACATGGACCGGAGCCGATCGCAGCCAGATCGTCGCCTATGACGTCCGAAACCACGAGGACGCGCACCCGCGCCGGATAGAGCGCAGCGGCCAGACGGCCCGCTCCCCACCGAGAGAATCGTTTGCGTACGGTGTTCATCGCGGAAATATCCAGCCCGCTTCCTTGCAGAAGGGCAAATACCGTCTTGAGATGGGCAGGTGGGATGCCATCGACTGGAGAAGCTGCCAAACTCGTCGCGCCGCCGGAGAGTAGGACCCAGACCTCTTTCGATGTCCGAGCCAGCCGCGCCACTTCACCGATTCTGGCGCCGGCCAGCAGGGAACCCGTGCCTGGCTCCGGATGATCGCCGGTCGCTATCGTAATGCTCGGATGTGGTGATATCGATCCAGATAACGATGCGGGATCCAGGCCGGCCGCGCCGGGCTCAACTATGACGCCGCCAGCGGGCTCCGCACCCGAACGCTCGAGAACGTTGACAGCGGCCGTGGCCATGGGGTTCGCGGCCTTCCCGATAGCGATGATCCACGGTCGGGCGGTGCCCAACCGTTCCCGGTCAAGTGCCTTCTCGACCAGGGGACCTGGCGCTGCGGCCCGAACAGCGAAATGGAACAGGTCGGTGAGCAGGGCACGCACGTCCGGTTTGCCTATCGCTCGCACCGCGTCCTGCTGGGTCCATAAGCGAAGACCGACCAGTCGTAGAACTTCTTGTCCGCAAGCTGGGAATTGTAAACATGTCCTACAGTACCGGCTGACTCACTGGCCAGCAGCAAGGCAACGGCTGGCAGCCAGCGCAGCACGAGGGAAGAAAATCTCATTACTGCACTCAATGACTCAGTGGCGCATACATGGCGCAAGATGGAGAATCGGTATGCGGCTCCGCAACAATACCGCGGAGCCAGGCAGTGGTCCCGATCACCATTAACAATTAGAGGACGACCCCCTGTCCCAACTATGGACAGCTTAGTGAGTTAAGCATGTCCACACGCTCTAAACACCTGGCACCAACACTGCCAATGTATAAGGTCGTTCCGCGGTCGTTCACTCGCGTGAACACAATTCACCGGACTCTTGGTAAAGCCAAGTATCCCTCTCGGAGGTCCCACCATGCGCACAATCAGCCGATTCCTGCTCGTTCCCGCCATCGCGCTGGCAGCGGCTTGCGGGAAGGAAGACAGGGCTACCTCGACCCAGAATGAGATGCTCAGCCGCGACCTCGCGTTAGCCGCGAGCGCACAGCCATACGGTCAGCAGTTCGTGTCGCCGCAAGAGCTTGGTTACGCACCTCAGCAATACGGACAGTTTGGCTATGGTGTACCACAGGGCTACCCCCATGCGCAGCCCGTGCCCGTCGTCTACCGCTACCCCGCGCCGGTCGCCCAGCGCACCACCGCTCCTCGGTCCAGCGGAACCATCTATCGCGCTCCCGCTCCGCGTGAGCCCGTCCGCCACACCAAGCGTGACGCAATGATCGGGGCCACCGCAGGCGCGATAGCTGGCGCCGCCATCGGCCGGGACGTAAAGGGCGCGGTGATCGGTGCGGCAGCGGGTGGCATACTCGGCGCCGTGGTTGGGCACACGATCGACGTGGAACGACCGTAACTGATAGGAGGAGGTGCGGAGAGAGCTGGGAGGTGGTTGTCGGAGCGGCCTGGGAGCGATGGTTTCGCCGCCCAGACCGTTCTGCATTCCCGTCTCGCGCCAAGCGCTCCCCTTCAAGCGCCTCCCGATTCCCCGCCTTCCTAGAACCGCATTCCCGTCATCACCCCCTGACATTACCTCAATCCCGTCCCATAGATTCCTGATACGCAGATTCTCGTTTGAGGCGTGTTGGTTGTTGTCGTGGTTTACGATAGGGACGATGATCAGAGGAGCGCCGAGCGTTTCCTGAAAAAGGGCCATAGGGAGGCTGCCGCCGAGAATCGGGACGCGGATAACTGGCCCCCCAATGCCGCCTTCGACTGCCCTAATGACGGCGCGGGAGACCGGGAGGTCCATGTCGGTTCGGAGAGCGGGATAGCCGTCCCCCCACTCCAACCGGATCACGCGGGCGTTGGATCGGCGCTCTGCAGCGGTAGGCTCGCCGTGTACGATGTAATAGCCCTGCGCCCTGACGTGCGCCTCCACCAACTCGCGGACGCGCTCCGGCGTCTGAGCTGGTACGAGTCGGAAGTCGATCGACGCGCGGGCGTCCGTGTGAATCGTGTTCGACGCGAGCTCTCCTACCTGGCCTGCACGAATTCCGCGAATGTTCAACGCCGGCAGCATGATACGTTCGGCCAGTCGTGCACCGCCGCCTTCGCTCGCGCCGAGCGTGAGGTCACGGCGCAGGTGGGCATCGTTGTCGGGGACACCGGCGATCGCGCGCCGGTCTGCGTCAGTAATCGGCGTTACGTCGTCATGGAATCCCGCGACGAGAATCCTGCCATCGGCGTCGCGCATGCTGGCCAGGAGCGATGCGATCATCGCTGCGGGATTCGGAGCCCAGTTGCCGTAGTGCCCGCTATGCAGCGCTCGGCTCGCGCCGTACACCATCATTTCCACGCCATAGGAGCCCCGCACCCCGAAGACGACCTGCATCTGGCGCGACTGGTGCACCGGCCCGTCGGAGAAAATCCACGCGTCAGCCGCGAGGAGAGCGTTGTACCGGATGAGAAGCTGGCGGAGATTGGGTGAGCCTGCCTCCTCGCCTCCCTCGAAGAAGAACTTGATGTTGACCGTAGGCGCGATGCCCGCGGCTCGCAGCGCATCGAGCGCCGAGAGCATGGCAACGATTGGAGCCTTGTCATCACTCGCTGACCGCGCGTAGATGCGCCACTCGTCACCGAACTCGGCGCGCGGTCCAGAAGGGAAATCCATGACACGCCCGCCGTCCTCGATTGCCTTGTCACGGAGGGTGGGGCGCCACGGCGGGGTAGCCCAGCGCGTGGTGTCGACTGGCTGTCCGTCATAATGAGCGTACAGCACGATGGTGCGACGCGCGCCCGGCACCTTGAGCTCACCGAAGACTGCTGGAAAATTTCCCGGTTCCTCCAAAAGCTGTGCGCTGATTCCGCGCCGGCGAAGCATGCCGAGCAAAAACTCCGCGTTCCGACGAATGGCAGCGGTGTCGCTGGCAACGTTCGGAATCTCCAGCAGTGAAGCGAGCTCCCGGACGATCTCCGCCTGGTGACCAACGCGGTAGGCTCTAACACTCGCCCGGACCCGCGCTGCGTCGGGAGTGTGCGACTGGCGTCCCTGGGCCCCGGCCACACTGGCGAGACTCAGGCAGGCGAATGCGGCTGCATGAACGTGATTCATACGCGAATTGTGGAGCGCAAAGAGACTTTTTGCCAGTCGGGACCAGGCACCATGCACCCTGAAAGTGACCGGTGTTCAGAAAGTGTAAACTCGGTTCCAGCACGAGTGGCCTTCCATGGCATTATTGACCCCTCCTCGCTCCCTCCTCCCACATTCGTACACCGTGGCATAGCGCGTGCTTTCATGTCTTCGTGCATGAGGCCGCTGCCCTCGTTGCTCAGGCATGACTCCACAAAGTACGATCGCGACAAAACCCGGCAAACCGAAACGGATCGGCGGCATGCGTCGAGCGATCGCGCGGAGTATGTTGCTCCGTACAGCGTTTTCTTCTTGTCCGCCTCCAAGTTCGTTTACCCAGGCATGGTGACAGCCTCATGAGCAAAGGAACCGTTCTCATTCTCACCGGACCCGAGTACGAGGATCTGGAGGTCTGGTACCCGAAGTTGCGCCTCGAGGAGGCGGGCTATGACACACCGATCGCGGGCATTGGTGACAAGAGCTATCGTGGCAAGCACGGGTACCCATGTCCGGTGGATGGACATGTACGCGACTATCCCGCCGACTCTCTTGCTGGAATTCTGGCGCCGGGAGGATGGGCGCCGGACAAACTGCGCCGCGACCGCGACGTGCTGGATCGAGTACGACAGCTGCACGAGAGCGGCAAGATGATCGCGACGATCTGCCACGGACCCTGGATCCTGATTTCGGCCGGAATTGTGCGCGGACGGCGCCTTACCTCCACCGTCGGAATTCGCGACGATATCGTTAACGCGGGCGCTCAGTGGGTGGACGAGCCAGCAGTGATTGACGGGAACATCGTCAGTGCGCGGGTCCCCAGGGATCTTCCCGCGTTCGGTGTTGCAATGCTAAAGGTGCTGGACCCACAGATCGATGCGGGTGAGCGGAGTGTGGCGCGGGGCTCCGCGGGCAACTCTGCATTGAGCGGCAGCGGTGTTCGCACTTCATGATTCCCCATTCCCTGTCCTCACATGACTCTCAAGGAACCCGAGAATGAGGTTAACGGCGCTGGGTCTGTAGAGCGCCGTGAGCGCACGGTGGGAACGCGCCGCGCCGTGCTTGCGATCAAGGCTGAGCATGCCGCGGATCGGTCAAAAATGGAGGTCGTTGCCGACCGGCTGACCCGTTCGGCCAGCTCTCCGCTTTTCTTTCTGGCTCACGTCATCTGGTTTGCTGGCTGGATTCTGTGGAATGTCGGCGCCCTTGGCTTTCGTCAATTCGACCCCTTTCCATTCGGATTGCTGACAATGGTCGTGTCGCTCGAGGCGATTTTCCTTTCCATCTTCGTGTTGATGGCGCAGGGCCGGGAATCCCAAATCGCCGAGCTCCGCGAGGAGGTCACGCTGCAGGTTTTGCTGCGCAGCGAGGAGGAGATTACAAAGGTTCTGCAGTTGATTGCGGGTCTCTACGGACGCCTCGGTCAGAAGGTTGCGGAAGACGCGGAGCTGCGCGAGATGCTAAAGCCGCTGAGCACTCGCGACATCGAGCAGCAGCTTATCCAGCAGATCCATCGAACGCAGGAAATGCGCATCGCCAAGCGGAAGCGAAAGCGCCGGAAGAAACGCGAGTCGGATGGCACTGGTGAGGGTGGCCGATAGCAGTCGTTGATTGTAACCCGTAGCGGTGAGCGGATTTCCAACCGATGGCGAAAGCAAGAAACGGCGACAGACGCGTGAACGCTCCAGCCTCCCGGCTCCCCGCGTTTACGCCCTTTGGGCGTTTACGCCCTCAGCTGTGCCTCGCTTCCCGACGTCACCACCCTTATCGCCCCCGGGACGCACCGCACTTCCAACTCGGTTGACGAAGCGCGATTGTATTCGCCATCCACTTCGTAAGCTGGTGGTTGCGCAAAGCGCAGAGTGAAACGCTCGCTCCGTTCAACTTTGACTTCTGGCTGCGATGGGTGGGTGCCCGAGATCGCGGCGGCGAATAGCCGCAGCCGTCGCAGGGGCGTTGCATCATGGAAGGAGACGGCGTCGAGCTTGCCGTCGTTCAGCAACGCATCCGGGGCTATTCGGAAGGTCCCCCCGAAATTCCGGCAGTTGGCGATTATGAGCATCAGGTGATGCGCCTGGCGTCGCGGTCCCGCCGCGGGCGCAATGTCGATGCCGACGCCTTTGTAGAAAAGCAGCTGGCGGAGCGCTGAATAGTTGTACAGCAGAGGGCCGCTAAGCCAACCGATGCGCTGCACGTCTTCCAACACCGCCATGTCGAAGCCGAAGCCGGTGACATTGAGGAAATGTTTGTCCTCGATCTTGCCGGCGTCGACGCGAAGATCTGGTCCATCTACGGCAAGGCGCGCCGTGGCGGGGAGATCCCGCGCAGGCTCGCCAACGGTCTTG
>JBPCJT010000153.1:0-5203 GCA_051005015.1 Gemmatimonadaceae bacterium
ACGCCCTGGCGCGCGATCTCGTGGCTCACGATGCCGGTCTCAGCATTCGCCATCATGGAGACTTCCATCTTGGGCAGGTACTTCGGGCGGCGGATGGCGAGTGGATAATCATCGACTTCGAGGGGGAGCCGACCCGCCCACTTGCCGCCCGGCGCGCGTTACACAGTCCGTTGCGTGACGTTGCGGGAATGCAGCGCTCCTTTGCGTACGCCGCTTCGTCGGGCGCCACGGAAGTCGGTGGGTTGGGCGCCGACGCCAGAGTGGAGAGCCGGGCCGCACGCTGGGAGCGCGATGCGCGCGCGGCGTTTCTGGAGGGCTACTTCGGATCGTCGCCCGTGCCGCATGTGCAAGGGCTTCTTCCGGATTCGCGCGAATCCGCTACCGCACTCCTCACCCTGTTCGAGGTAGAGAAGGTCTTTTACGAGCTCGACTACGAGCTGAATAACCGCCCGTCGTGGGCGTGGATTCCGCTACGAGGAATCGCCAAGCTGTTCTGAAGGGCCTTTTCAGGGTTCCGCGTCTCGAGGTAGACATCGCGCGCGCGACGTTCTTGTGTCGCGTACCATTACGCTTGCGCGAAGTGACTCCAGTCACAAAGGGGAGTGTGTTTTCCCCGGCACTCCCCCTCCTGCGTCCCAACTCTCCCTCCAATAATTCGGATTTCGGCTCCAGCGAGCTTGCTTCATCCCTTCCGCCGCCCGCTTCTTGCATTCAGGGATGCCGTACCCGGTCCCCCGGAGTTGCGCAGATGTCATCGGAAGATTTCCTCAAGGATTGTCCTCTCGCCGCCGCGCTTGCCAACCGTCTGCGGGAGTCGCGCAACGATCTTGCGCACCGCTGGCTGGAACGCATCGCGGATCGCGTGTCGATCGATCCAAACAGGGTCTTCCCGACAGATGCGCTGCTGGATCACGTACCCCTGTTGATGGATGGCATAGCGGACTCCCTGGAAAACGCGGCCAACGAGATCAGCGCGGACATGCCGGTGATTGCGAAGGCAATGGAGTTGGGAGAGCTGCGGCACTCGCAGGGCTTTGACGCCTACGAGATAATGAAGGAGTACGAGATTCTGGGTGGGATACTCTTTTCCTTTCTCGTCCGGGCGGTGGACGAGGAGAAAAAACCATGTGAGGCCAGCGAGCTGCTGGTGTGCGGCCAGCGTCTGTATCGCGCCATAGGGGTGATTCAGCAGACTACGCTGACACACTATCTACGCCTTTCCCAGGAGCAGGTAAATGAGCGCGAGGGTCGCCTCAGATCATTCAACCGCGCGATCTCGCACGAACTGAAGAATCATCTCGGCGCCATCATGGGCGCCGGCGAGCTGTTGGAGACGCTCGCCGATCTGGACGAGTCCAAGCGCCTCCGCTTCACGCAGATAATCCGGAAAAACGCGAAGGAGATGCACGACACGCTTCAGAGCCTCCTCGAGCTCAGCAAGCTCGATAGGGACGCGCGAAGCCAAAAACATGTGAAGCTGCCCGAGGCCGTACAGGAGGTTGTGAGGCAGCTCCGCGAAGCGACGGGTGCCCGCCAGATCGAGGTAGAGATTGACAGGGATCTGCCCAACATCGATGTGAACGCGGCGGCCGTAGAGCTCTGTCTCACGAATTACGTCTCCAACGCGATGAAGTACGCCGATTCCTCCAAGGAGCGATCGTGGATACTGATTTCGGCGGCCATGGAGAGCGATACTTCGGCTGATAAATGCGAGATGGTTTTGCGAGTTCGGGATAATGGCCTGGGCGTTCCGGTCGAAGCACGTGAACGACTGTTCGAACGCTTCTTCCGTGCGCATGAAAAGAATGTGGCAGGAGTAGAGGGGACGGGGATTGGCCTGAGCATCGTTCGTGACACCGCTGAAGCCATGGGCGGCCGGGCATGGGCGGAGTTTCCCGAGGAGGGCACGGTATTCGCCTTCTCCTTCCCTTGTCGGCGGGAGAAAGAGGCGACTCAAGTCTGAAGAGAGATGACAACGGTTTGGTCCCTCCAGCGCGGCGCGAACATTGTGGATAACGGCGTCCGGTTCTCCGTGTGGGCGCCCCATGTGTCCGAGATGAGCGTCCAGCTGTCATGGGCTGACGGCAAAATCGAATCATTCAGGCTCGAGTCCCATGGCGGCGTGTTCGAGGGCGTAGTTGCCGGGGCGGCAGCCGGTACCGACTACTGGTATCGCCTGGACGGAAAACGGGATCGCCCGGATCCCGTGAGCCGTTTCCAGCCCGCGGGAGTACGCGGTCCCTCGCGTGTTGTCGATCCCGGCTTATTCCGGTGGACGGATCACGAATGGAAGGGGCTCACGCTCGCGGATATGATCATCTACGAGCTGCACGTCGGCACATTCAGCGACGCGGGGACTTTCGCCGGCGTTATCGAGCACCTGCACGAGCTCAAGGCGCTTGGCATCACAGCGATCGAGCTCATGCCGGTGGCGCAATTTCCTGGCGCGCGCAACTGGGGCTACGATGGAGTTCTTCCGTACGCCGTTCAGAACACTTATGGTGGCCCCGACCATCTGCGCATGCTCGTCGACGCCGCCCACGGCGCGGGATTGGCGGTCGTACTCGACGCCGTTTACAACCACATCGGTCCCGAAGGCAACCACCTCGGCGAATTCGGACCGTATTTCACGGAGCGCTACAAGACGCCGTGGGGCGCGGCAGTGAACTTCGACGGCCGCGAGAGCGATGAAGTGCGCCGGTATTTCGTCGACAACGCACTGCACTGGCTCGCCGAGTACCACATCGACTGTTTGAGACTCGATGCAGCCGACAATTTGCTGGATGCCAGTCCGCGGCACATTCTGGAGGAGTTGAGTAATGCCGTACACATCGAGGGCTCGGCCCTCGGGCGCCGAATGACGCTTGTCGCTGAAGCCGATGCGAATGACCCGCGTTACGTTCGCCCAGCCAGCGTGGGCGGTTACGGTCTCGACGCCCAGTGGGTGGACGACTTCCATCACGCTGCGCGAGTCACGCTCGTGGGAGAGACGACGAGTTATTTCAGCGATTACCGAGGGGTCGCATCGGTCGCCAAATCCCTGCGTGACCGGTATGTATATGATGGGCAGTTCTCACCGTACCGCCGCCGAAAACGCGGTCGCTCGGCCGAGGACATTCCTGCCGATCATTTCGTGGTGTGCGTGCAGAACCATGATCAGGTGGGAAATCGTGCCACAGGCGACCGGCTGTCGGCAGTGGTTGCCTTCGAGGAACAAAAACTGGCGGCAGCGCTGCTGCTGCTGTCGCCGTACGTGCCGCTCATTTTCATGGGACAGGAATATGGTGAGACTAATCCCTTTCAATATTTCGTGAGCCATGACGATCGCGATCTGTGCGAGCTCGTCCGCGCGGGACGACGCAGGGAATTCGAGGCCTTCGGATGGGGAGACGAAATTCCGGATCCCGGGAGCGAAGCGACGTTTCTCCGCTCGAGGCTCGACAGGAGCAAGATGTCAGACTCGCAGCATGCGAAGATCTACGCCCTGTACCAGGATTTGATTGCCCTGCGCAAGAGCGAGATCGCGCTCCGCCCCGCCATTCCGGCGGTGCGCGTTGAGCACGATGAGACCAGAGGATGGATTGCACTCATGCTGACTCCGAAATCGGGGAGGGAGCTGCTGGCAGTGTACAATTTTTCCCGCCTGGAGTCGTGCATTCCGACTCCCGTAACCGATCGGGGATCAGCCTGGGAGCCGGTGCTCTCGACGAGCGACGGAAAGTATGGCGGAGAAGGACGCTGCTTCCAGAAGGCACGGGAAAGCACCTCGGCCGACGAGGTGCGAGCACTGCCCGCCGCGCGCGCTTTGCAGCCGGCAATCGCCCACATGATCCTGGGCCCGCAGTCCGCTGAGCTTTACAGCCAGGAGGACGATCGGTGATGCGGGTCTGGCCAGGGCAGCCATACCCGCTCGGCGCCACCTGGGATGGCGAGGGTGTCAACTTCGCGCTGTTTTCGGAGAATGCGACCGGTGTGGATCTGTGTTTGTTCGACGGTGCCGAAGACGCGATAGAATCCGCCAGGATCCCGATGCGCGAGCGTACGGACCAGGTGTGGCACTGCTATCTCGCGGACATGCGTCCTGGTCAGTTTTATGGCTATCGCGTTCACGGACCCTACAAGCCTGAACAGGGGCACCGCTTCAACCCTTCCAGTCTGCTTATCGATCCGTACGCCAAGGCCATTACGGGCCGGATCAAGTGGAGCAATTCGCTTTTCGCCTATCAGGTCGGCGGGCACAGGCGCGACCTGGAGATGAGTGACGACAACAGCGCTGGCGGCGTGCCCAAATGCGTTGTTATCGATTCGGCATTCACGTGGGGTGATGACCGCTCGCCGCGAATTCCGTGGAACCGCACGGTAATCTATGAGTGTCACGTGAAGGGGATGACGAAGCTGCACCCCGAGGTCCCGGAGCCGCTTCGCGGTACGTATCTGGGGCTGGCCTCGGACGCCATGCTCGACCACTTTCTGGGACTGGGTGTTACGGCGGTCGAGCTTCTCCCTGTGCACCAATTCGTCGTCGACCGGCATCTCGCCGAGCGCAATCTGACAAACTACTGGGGCTATAACTCGATCTGCTTTTTCGCGCCCGATGTGCGCTACTCCACCAGCGCTCGGGGAAATCAGGTGTACGAGTTCAAGTCAATGGTCAAGCGGCTTCACTCGGCGGGGATCGAGGTGATCCTGGACGTCGTCTACAACCACACCGGAGAGGGCAATCATCTCGGGCCTACGCTTTCGCTGCGAGGGATCGACAACCGCGCCTATTACCGTCTCGAGCCCAATCATCAGCGCTTTTATACGGATTTCACGGGTTGCGGAAACAGTTTGAACATGCAGCACCCGCGGACGATCCAGCTGATCATGGACTCGCTGCGCTACTGGGTGCAGGAGATGCATGTCGACGGCTTTCGCTTCGATCTCGCCCCGGTGCTCGCGCGTGAGCTGTTCGAAGTGAACCGTCTCTCCGCATTCTTCGACATCATCCACCAGGATCCGGTTCTTTCCCAGACCAAGCTCATCGCCGAGCCGTGGGATATCGGTCCGGGAGGCTATCAGGTTGGCAACTTCCCGGTCAAATGGGCTGAGTGGAACGGCAAGTATCGCGACACGGTTCGCCACTTCTGGCGCGGTGACCAGGGAGCGGTGCCCGAGTTGGCGAGGCGGCTCCCCGGCAGCACCGATATCTCTGAGCATAGCC
>JBPCJT010000154.1:0-5592 GCA_051005015.1 Gemmatimonadaceae bacterium
CACGCTCTACGCCGCACTCGTGGCGCGCGCCGCGCGCGCGATCTCGCAGCGGCTTCGCGCCGCCGACGCCACACTCGCCGGTCGCGGACGCGAGGTAGGCTTTGGCGGCGGGGGACGACGCGTCGAACGCGACCTGCTCGGCGAGCGGGAAGTGCCGGATGAAGCCATGTACGGCATCCAGACGCTGCGGGCGCTCGAGAACTTTCCGATCACGGGAATCGCGCTGCGTGAGTTCCCTGCTCTCGTCGATGCCCTTGCAGCGGTGAAAGAGGCCGCCGCACTCGCCAACGCGGAGCTCGGCCTGCTCGACCAGCCAACATGCGATGTGATAGTGCGTGCCGCGCAGGAAATTCGGACCGGCCGCCATCACGAGCACTTTCTGGTCGACATGATTCAGGGAGGGGCGGGCACCTCGAGCAACATGAACGCCAACGAGGTGATCGCTAATCGCGGGCTGGAGCTGCTCGGTAAACCGCGCGGTGAATACCAGACGCTACATCCGAACAACCACATCAACCTCTCGCAGTCAACGAACGATGTGTATCCGACGGCGGTGAAGCTGGCACTTCATGCCAGCACTGATTCACTGAAGGTCGCGCTCGCGGAGCTGGCCAACGCATTCCTCGCGAAAGGAAGTGAATTCGCCGCGCACATCAAGATGGGACGTACTCAGCTCCAGGATGCCGTTCCCATGACGCTCGGGCAGGAGTTCTCCGCTTTCGGCCACACCATCCTGGAGGACGTGGACCGCCTGGGGGAGACGCAAGCGCTCATTCGCGAGATCAATATGGGAGCAACCGCCATCGGAACCGGTATCACGGCGCCCGCCGGCTTCACGGAAACGGTGCGGAAGCATCTCGTTGCGGTTACGGGATTGCCCCTTATCACCGCCCCCGACCTCGTAGAGGCTACCGCGGATACCGGCGTCTTTGTTCAACTTTCGGGTGTGCTCAAGCGGTGCGCGGTAAAGTTGAGCAAGATATGCAATGACCTCCGCCTGCTCAGTTCGGGACCGCGAGCGGGCTTCGCCGAGATCAACCTGCCGGCGATGCAGCCGGGCAGCTCGATCATGCCCGGCAAAGTCAATCCCGTCATCCCGGAAGTCATGAACCAGATCTGCTTCGACGTGATCGGTGGCGACGTTACCGTGACAATGGCGGCCGAGGCGGGACAGCTACAACTCAATGTCTTCGAGCCCGTCATCGCGTTTCGCTTGCTTGGCAACATCCAGACTCTCGTAAATGGCTGCACCGTGCTGCGCGAGCGATGCGTAGACGGCATTACCGCCAATCCCGGGCGAATGCGCTGGTTCGTGGAGAACAGCATAGGCATAGTGACGGCGCTGGTACCGGTCATCGGTTTCGAGAAAGCGTCCGAGATAGCCAAGACTGCGCTCGCGACCGGTGGGAACGTGTATGATCTCGTGTGCGATGGCGGGCTCATGACGCGCGAGGAACTGGACGCGCTTCTCAATCCGGCGGCGATGATGGCGCATCTGAAGGCCTGAGCAAAATTCTGAGCAGATGTGCCTACCCCACCCCTTCCAGCCATATAGGTGAGTCGTGGCTCGCCCACAATTAAATGGCAGCGGCGTACAGAAGATCAAGACACTGGACGAAGCGCTGGTTCAGGTGCAAACGCTTCACAGCATTATCGAGCGCATGGCACTCGCCAACAAGAGCCAGCAGCCGATGCAGCCATTCGGGCTGCAGCTCAAGCGAGCCGCCGTTCCAGTAGCAAGCCTGCTCAAGGGACAGTTTGGCTCGATCTCGGATCAGGTGAACGCGCTCACTCTAATCGCCACGAGGGGAGGTGACGAGCGTGTCAGGATCAGCAACCTTCGAGAAGGAGTCGCCGCCGTTAAGCAGTCAATCGAAATAGCAGCGCGCAAGGTCTACGAGCACGACGCGGTCGTGGAGAAACCCGGCAAATCGGGCTCTTGAGTTCAGGTTGCGAAGGGATTACGGATTGCGGATGTTAGGTCACGTATCACGGTTCACGGTTCACGTATCTTCTCGTACCGAAACGTTACGCACCCGGGCGTCAGCCCCTGACAGTAGTAGCTCAGAACTTCCAGCTTCACGTGCCGTCCTTCACGCGTCCTCACCACGTAGACGTGTCCGTTAGGCTCGAGTAGATGGGTTAGCATGCTGTAGTTGTACCAGCGACGGATCGCCGCATTCGACGAATCACGTCCCACCCAGCCGCTTTGAAACTCCTCCAACGGCGCGTTCGCGACATGGGCGAACGAAACCTGCCCCCCATCAGCCACGGCGCCCGCAGCACGAATATGAAAACGGCGGAAGGCCAAATCCCATCCCGACGTATCGGGCGGCGCAATTACCGACCCCCGGTCGACATCAAAGAATCGCCAGCCCTTCGCGTCGCCTGCGTCAATCGTGACGGTGTCAGCGAGACCGTCAGACCGATCCAGGCGCGCGCGCCCAACCGGCGTCGGCTCGAACACCACGACTGTCCTCTTGGCCACGGACGACGCGATGAGATATCCGACCGCGGCGAGGAACGCCACGAATCCCCCGATCACGGCTGTACCACCGCCGCGCCCCGGCACTCCAATCATCCGCCTCGGCATCCTAATCATCAGCCGACATTACCATTCGCCTCCATCTTGTCAATTCGCTGCCTGGTCGTATTATGCCCATTGTAACCCATATACGATCGCAGTCCGCAATCCGTAATCCTTTTCGTGTCCTCTCCCCACTCCACAAAGTTCCGTCAGGCCGCTTTTGTCTACCTGCACGTCGCGCTTCTTTACGAAGCCGCCGTGTACGCGATGCTGGGCCGGGGTGTACTTCCGACACGCTTCGGGCCGGCGTGGATGTGGCTCGTGCTTGGAGCCGTCGTTGCGGGCGGAGTTTTTGTAGGACTTTTTCGCTGGCAGAATGTCTGGTTTGCGCGCGGAGTGTGGGCGATTCATGCACTCCGGCTACCGGCACTCATAAAGGGCGCAGTCTTCGCGGGGGCGGACGCACGCATGCCGCCCGGCGTCTACATCATGGCCATCGTCGTTGGCATGATCAATCTCTGGATGCTTGCACGCGCGGGGTGGGACCTCTGAGCTTCCGAACCTATAACGAAGTGATCGGCGAGGATCGCTCGCAACTCGGCGGACAGGTCGGCGCGCAACGCGAGCGCGTAGCTGATCGCTTGCGCACGGTCAAGCAGGTTATTGCGGTCATGAGCGGCAAGGGAGGAGTCGGGAAGAGCTATGTGACCGCGGGTCTCGCGCTGGCGCTCGCTCAGCGCCAATACCGGGTCGGCGTACTGGATGCGGACCTGGCGAGCCCAACTGTTGCCCGCATGCTTGACGCCAGTGGCCCGCTCCGGGTAGACAGCGACGGAGTGCACCCGGCGCGCGCGGGAAGCGGGAAGCAAAAGGCGGCGGTAGCAGTTGCCGCCTCCCACCCCCGGCCTCCCGCCTCCCTGGTGGTTTTTTCGTCCGACCTCCTGCTTGCAGACGGCACGCCGCTAAAGTGGAAGGAGCCCAGTACTGAGCAGTTTGTCTGGCGCAGTGTGCTGGAAACCGGCGCGCTTCGGGAGTTCCTGTCCGACGTGGCGTGGGGCGAGCTCGACGTTCTGCTCATCGATCTCCCACCAGGCACCGACAAGCTGGGCGACCTTGCACAGCTAGTCCCGAATCTCGCCGGAGCTATCGCCGTCACGATCCCGAGCGAGGAATCGCGCCGCTCCGTTGAACGCGCCATGCGAAGCGCTGTCTCGGCGGGCGTCACGCTGCTTGGAGTAATCGAGAACATGAGTGGGTACGAATGCGCCGGATGCGGCAGGGTTGACAGTCTGTTCGAAGGCCAGGCCGCCGACGCACTGACGACCGAATTCGGCGTACCGCTGTTGGGCAAACTGCCTTTCCGCGCTTTTGCGTCCCTTGAACCGCCTGCGCTCCACGAAGCGATGCTTGCCACGATTATTTCCTCACTCGCCCAGCCTTCCCCGTCGGGACTGTGAAGTTTCTCTGTATCGACTGCGACCTGCAGATGCAGTTTGAAGAGCGCCAGGTACCAGGCGACGGAACCTTCGCCGCGGCATTCCGCTGCCCTGCGTGCAACCATGCGATCGCTCTCTTGGCCAATCCGATGGAGACTCAGCTGGTCGGTTCGCTTGGCGTGAAGATTGGAGGGCGCACGCTGGATGAGCAGCCGATGGAGCTCGTGCGAAGTACGGTCATCGGCCGCGAAGACGCCTTTGTGGACACCCCGCCTGCGCAGACATCCAATCGACCGCGCTGGAGTCCCGATGCGCGTGAGCGCCTGGAGCGTGTACCGAACTTCGTTCGTGGGATGGTGACAAAAATTTACTCGGACTACGCCGCGGATCGTGGAATTGCCGAGATCACACCCGCGGTAATGGATGTCGCGCGAACGGACCTGGGACTGGAGGGGATGTAGGATTACGACCGGGACGCGATAATTCGCCCGATCTGACGCAGGTGCACAAGATCGTGAGCGGCGATGAGCCGTACGATATGACGAATGCTCTCGCGCCCACGCTCGCTGTGCATTCCGAACCGGTCGAGCTCGTCTTCGCCCAGTCCGCGGAGGAGCCTGAGATTGCCGCTGCGCAAGATGCGCATCTGCTCCAGGGCGTCCGCAAGGGGGACGTCGTTGTATCGGAGCGCACTCGACCATGCATCCTGGTCATAGCCCTCGATTGCGGGTGAATGGTGCGCCAGTATCATGCGCATCCTGTAGCCGTAGACAAGCTCGGTGTCCGCCAGGTGCTGGACCACTTCCATAACCGACCACTTGCCGGGTGCCTCGGGCGCGCGCAACGATGAATCGCTGAGGCCTGCTACGGCACTTTGCACTGCCGCCAAAAGCCCGGATTGAACCTCGATCGGGTCGCGGTCGCCGAGCATTTCCAGCAGGCGCCGAGTATACTCGGTCGATGAGCTCTGAGCCCCGGAGGCAGGGTTAGAGAATGCGGTCATTGGTGTTCGCGATGCATCGGGACCAGTCATGTCCTGAAGCCCATCCGATCACCCGGCCCTCTCGTCGTCCTTCTGGTCCACCCCTTTCACAAACGCCGCACCCTTCTCCGGTTTCTGCTCACCCCAGATAAGCAGGAGCGCCATAATTCCGTAAATTGGCAGATGACCAACGAGCTCCCGCCAACCCAGAAAGGGTATGGAAAGGTTGAACGGCACCCACAGCACGAGGATCGTGAGCCGCACGAAGGCACCCGACGCCAACAGGAGACCAATGGTGAGCTCCACGGTGCCGGCGATGATGAGAAAATCGAGATCTGTTATCCCATCGAACCCCAGCGCGGGCAGGAAGTTGAACGGATGAATCGCCAGAAACTTCAACCCCATGGGAACGTTCCACAGCTTTTCCGTGAACGCAAGCACGACAATGCTTGCCCCCGTCAGAATTCGCAGCACCGGGACTGCATACGGCATCAGCCGTTCGGCCGGCTTGTGGAGACGCTGCATGGTCATGTCGAGAGCGAGCGGGCCCCGGCCGGTGGCGAAAAGAAAGAACGCGATCCCCAGAAAGAAAACATGCTCCAACAGCAGCAGCGGACCGAACAATACCGCTCCAGTGAGCCAGATCA
>JBPCJT010000155.1:0-18077 GCA_051005015.1 Gemmatimonadaceae bacterium
GTCACCACCTGGCACACCTCACGCAACGTCCGGCGCGGTCCAGTTCGTTGGCGGTTCACCACCAAGGACGCCAGGATCAACATCCACCGTCTTTACCCACTACTTCCCACATGACAGACCACTAGTCAGAGTCTGGACGTTGCATCATGGTTCTGTATCGCCCGTTCACGACTAATGAGGTCAGAACTTTCGAGGAGCCCATGGTGTCTCTATCTGTGCCGGTGTTAAAAAGGGGAGCGGCGGCTCTGAGCCGCGTGGTGATGCGGGGGGAGCGCGGCGTCGGCACCCTATTGGGCGTTGAGTTGCCGATGCCAGCACTGCATGCGCTTGCAGTGAGGCTTAGCAGCCGGGATCCTAACGCGTTGTTGCAAGCGCTCGGTCCCACGTTGAACAGAGAGCGTTCCCTTGAGACGATGCCGTTCGACTTACCGATAAGTGGTAGGCTGGAGTTTGAGCACCTTTCGGGGCTGTTCGCGAGCACGTCACTAGACCACGGTGTAATCGCGATGACAGTGCGCCAAACCGCCTATCTCTTTGGGTTAGTCCGACAAATGGCAGCCAAGAGAGTAATTGAGATCGGCCGGTACAGGGGGGTCTACCCTAACGATTGCGGCGGCGATGGAGGGAGGGGGCGCTTTTGGTCAATTGACATCGGCGAGAAGGAAGTCCGGATGTACGGCGGTGGGGCGAGGTCATTCGACGCACACATCCGGGATGCCTGTCGCAGATTTGGCCTCAACGCAGAACTCATTATGGGTGATTCTCGGTCCGTAGACGTGGAAACAGGGGATGTAGACCTGGTGTTTATTGACGGCGACCACAGCTATGAGGGAGTACGGAACGACTTCGAGCGTTTCGGCCGTCGAGTGCGTGCTGGAGGCGCAATTCTGTTTGACGATGCATTCGACGAGCGGCACTTCGCGACACACTCGGATACTGTGGGACGGCTAGTCCGCGAGATCGTCTCGGGGAGCGAATTCCGGCTGGTGACGGCCGTGGACCGGTTGGCACAGGTTGATCGCGCTCAGAACGGGAGTTGAGTAGACGCAGAAGGTCGGATGGTCGTGACGCACAGCCCAAAGAGGATGTCGTTTGAGTCACGGTGGTGACGGGTGCGGTGATTGCAACCACCGCGGGAGCCACTTCGCCTGCCCGGAGACGAGGCTGCGGCGCTGGATGGCACTGACGTGTCTGGAGGCGTTGTCCGAGTCGGTAGGTCGGGAGTTTAGCTCGTCTCTCCCAACTGGGCGAAGCGAAAGGTAGGGCGCCCGCACGTTGCGCGGTAATGAAGGTGTGGCGACCATCGCCCACATGACTCGCCATCCAAACTTAGACGATCCGCCTATGACGCCTATGGGACATCCCAGTCGGTTCCTGACTGGCATGGTGATTGGGCTCGCGATCCTGCTGTGCCCGCTGGGATGGCTCGCGTACATTGGGGAACTGTTTCCGGAGGTGGCCACATGGTCGGCGCGTGGCGTTGTGCTTCGAGGCACCGGTTTTTTCGATTATCCCGAATACAAAACACAGTCGTGGCGCGCGCTTCGGCCGAACGTGGCCATGCTCGGCAGTTCCCGCGTTATGCAGCTGCGGAAAGAAGTCTTTGCGGGTTGCCCGGAATCGTGGCCTAGACCGGGCGATGCCTGCTTCTACAACGCGGGAGGCATCTCGCTCAGCCTGGCTACTGGACTCGATGCTCTCCGCGCTCTTCCAGATGATGGCTGGCCAAAGGTCTTGCTCCTTGGCATAGATATCTGGCACGTCAATCCCCATATGGGGAACGGGTCTGGCATGCCGGGCCCGCTGAACAGATCCCAGAAGTGGGAACGAGGCTTCACGCGGGCACTCACGTCCTTGCGCAGCGCGTACGAGTCGGAGAGGCTCAGGTCTAGTCTCAATCCACTCGCGCCGCCGTATCTGACGCGACAACTCAGGCCGGTGGGCACGACCGCCTGGTCCCAGGGAGCGGGATTTCGCCCTGACGGCTCATATACCTACGGCGCGCGGCATGACCCGTCACGCGTCGACCGACGGGCGGCGCTGTCCGAGGGGCTGGAGCAGATTAGGAACAATTCCGGCCGGTTCATCCCGTTCCCTGAGCCCCAGGAGCGCGCGCTCGCCGACCTGCGGGCGATATTGACCGCCGCGCGATCGCACGGCACGGTCGTGATCGGATTCACACCGCCGTTCATGGACGAGTTCGTTCAACAGCTGGTCGCGGATCCGGTACATCGCGCGTGGTGGGCGCCGGCCCACGCTGCACTCTCGCGTGAGTTCGCCACTGCGGGACTGCCCTTTTTCGCTTTCGACTCTCTCACCAGCGCCGGTTGCCAAGACGACGAGTTCGTGGACTACCTCCATCCCGCCGAGCCGTGCATGGCCAAGCTGCTGCTGCGCCTGATTTCGTCGGACGAAGAGGCGGCGCGAGCGCTGGCAGGATATGCGGATCGCGCGAGCCTAGAGCGGCTCACGTCGGCGCGTTCGAGTCGTCTCTTCTTGGTGAGATGAAAAGTGATCTACTCGTCACCGGAGTTTCTGCTCTTCTTCATACTGTTCTTCGCCGTCTATTGGGTGGTTCGGGGGAGGATGGTGCGAATGATGGCGCTGGTGGTGGGATCGCTCGTCTTCTATGCGGCGGGTGATCCGCGGGGGCTGCCCGTTCTGCTCGGTCTCGCCGTCGTCGGATACATGGGGGGGCTGGTCATTGGCCCCCGTCCGGAGGCATTTATCCCGCCGCCGGCACCCACTCGCCGCGGCACGCGCGCGCGCCGCCGCGCCGCCGCACAGTTGCCCGACTTCGGTGCCAGCCGGGCTGGCCGGGCGATCGCATTGGGGGTAGCCGTAGTGCTACTCCTCGCGCCGCTCGCGTGGACGAAGTATGGCGCCTTTGTGGGACGGACTGTCACGTCCCTCTTAGCTGGCGCGCCGGCCGCGTCGCTGCGGGATGCGGCGCTGCCGCTGGGCGTCAGCTTCTTTACGTTCGAGTTGATCGCATACGTCGTGGACGTCTTCCGCGGCCGTTGTGATGTCGAGCGCTCGCCGCTCAAGTTCCTCGCGTTTCTGACATTCTTTCCGCGCCTGATCGCGGGGCCGATCATCCGGCCGGGGCAGTTCTTTCCTCAGCTAGCGGACCAACGACGGTGGTGGACGCCTGAGGTGGTGTCCGGGCTTCAAATGTTCGTCGAGGGATTTTTCAAGAAATCGGTCCTGGCCAATCCCGCCGGAAGGATCGCCGACCAGGTCTTCGCGAGTCCGGCGCAGTTCGACACCGCCTCGGTCTGGTTCGGTGTGACCGCTTATGCCGTGCAGATCTGGGCCGACTTCTCAGGCTACACCGACATGGGCCGAGGTGTCGCCCGGATGCTCGGATACGAACTGCCGATTAATTTCCTCCGGCCGTACCTGGCAAGCTCACCCAGCGACTTTTGGCGCCGCTGGCATATCAGTCTCAGCACGTGGTTGCGCGACTACCTCTATATCCCATTGGGAGGGAGCCGAGGGGGCAAGACCGCCACCGCGGTGAACCTGCTGATCACAATGGTGCTCGGCGGGCTCTGGCACGGCGCGAACTGGACATTCCTGGTGTGGGGGGCCTACCATGGCGGCCTTCTGGTAATCCAGCGCATCATCTCCTGGTCATGGCCGCGCTTCTCGGTACCCAGGCCAGTGGGCATAGCAATTACCCTCCTCGCCGTTATGCACGGGTGGGTGCTCTTCCGGGCACCGACGCTCGACATGGCAAGAACGGTCCTGGGCCGTATGTATGGTTGGCCGCCGGCAGTGACTGGGACGCAGTCGCTACCAACGGCAAGTCAGCAGGTTGTCGCTCTCGTCGCGGCGGGAGCGCTTGCGGGCATGCTCGCCGCGGAGTTCTGGCCGGCGGCGATAGTTTGGTACCGCCGCCAAGGCTCCCTCCAGGGCGCCGTTGCGGCCGCCGCCGCCGCGACGATCGTCTACGTCAGCTACATGTTCCCCGCGTCGGGACGTCCGTTCATCTATTTCCGCTTTTGACGGACGTCGCGGAAGTTCGGCGGATGGAAGTGGGACTGCCGGCCACAGTGCGTGTAGGAGTCATCGGGCTGGGATGGGGTATGGCTCACGCGGCCGTAGTGCAGTCCCTGTATCCAGCGATAAACGTTCGGGCGCTGTCCTCGCGCAGTCGAGAGCGGCTAGAGGCGGCGGCGGCGCAGCTGCGTGGCCCGCTGCCCGCACTCGAGGAAGACTGGCGTGCCCTCGTACACCGGCCAGACGTGGACTTGGTCGTCGTCGCCACTCCTGATGACCTTCACCGAGCGATGGTGTTAGAGGCGATCGGAAGCGCCAAGCACGTCGTGTGCGAGAAGCCAATGGCCATGAATGCCGCCGACGCGGCGGATATGCTCGCCGCGGCGGAAGGCGCAGGTGTGCGGCATTTCACGGGGTTCGCGTGGCGTTACCTTCCCGTCATCTCGGAGCTTAAGCGCCTCGTCGACTCAGGAAAACTGGGGGAAGTGCGGTGCGTCGAGGGGTCCTTTAGGTTCGGTCCGCCTACAGGACGTAAATCGTGGCAACTGGATAACAAACGGCGTGTTGCTGGTGCGCTCGGAAACCTCGGCAGCCATCTCATCGATCTGTCTCTTCACCTCGCCTGTGGCTCGACGGACACACGGCGGCAGTTGGTCGAGCAGCTCTCGATTGTGGCCGTCACAGACCGAGATCCTGACTGGGAAGGTGCGGGAACTGCTCGTGCCGGCACGGCGGATGCCGAGCTAGGCGATGCGCACTGGCTACATCTGACCGCGGGCGCGGGAAGCGAGCGGCATCGTTTCCATGGACCGACGGGAGCCACGCAGTTTCACCTACACGCATCCCAACGAGCAGCGTTGCGCACCGTGCCAGGGCTAGCCCTCGCCATCCATGGCACCATGGGCAGCGCGGTAGCCTCGATAGACCCGCTGGAGCCGCGTGCCCAGCGTCTGGAAGGCCTCGACGGCATCGGACGACGCTCGCCGATCGCCGTCGCGCCCGAGGGGCCCGCGTCGGGCAGCGCCCCACGCGCGTCAGCGGGCTTCTCGCCCAGTCAAGCGCTGCTCGAGCCAGCGCTGCGGTTGCTCTACCGAGAGCACATCATCCCCGCCGTTTCGCGAGGAAAGTGGACGGACGGACCTACGTTCGTCGATGGTTGGGAAGTACAGCGCGTGATCGACGCTGCCCTGACCTCCGCCAGGTCCGGGGCGAGGGGCCGCGTATAGTCCCGTGGCGTCAGAAACGCGAGAGCCGGCGCCGCACTTGGGGCGACGATGGATGGAACGGAGCAGATCGTTGGGGAGCGTGGCAGGCGAATCGGCGAGAGTGGTCGCGCGCGAAGAGACTCGCGTGTCGCCTTGGGTGCGCATCGTGGGCAAGACGGTCGACTTTGGCCGAGGTGGTAAGCAAGAGATTTACCACTGCATCGCGCAGGCGGACTACGTTGCCATCCTTGCTCGGACCGCGTCAGGACAGATCCCAATCGTGAGACAGTTCCGGCCAGCGGTGGAGGAGTACACGTGGGAGCTTCCGGCCGGATTGCTTGAGCCTGGGGAGTCTCACGAGGAGGCGTGTCGGCGAGAGTTGGCGGAGGAGGTGGGTGTCCAGACCCTTTCGTTGCGCCGGCTCGGCAGCACGATGCCGGACACCGGGCGGTTGAACAATCGCATGCATGCGTTCGCCGCGTTGACCGGTCCACCTGATGAGGCAATGGCGGGTGAGCCCGGAATCGATGCGCGCTTCGTCATGCCAAAGGAGCTCCGCCATATGATCCGCGTCGGCGAGTTCGTCCACCAGCTCCATCTTGGCGTGCTGGCGCTCGCAGCCATCGTTGCTCCGGACGAATGGGGTGACGTGCTGCTGGACTTGCCTAATCAGGCGTCCGGTCTGAGGGCAGCCCGTCAGGACGGAACGGTGGTGTGGTGAACGGGAGATTGGATACCGGCGGGCACGAACGCCGCTTTGACGTGCTCATCGTAGGTGGATTTGGGCACGTTGGGCTTCCCCTTGGCATCACTTTCGCCGATGCGGGTCTCCGGGTAGCGCTGTACGACACGGATGCGTCGCGCGGGGCGGTGGTGGCCCGCGGCGAGATGCCGTTCATCGAGCACGACGCGGAGCCCATCCTGCGTCGCGTGCTCGGTAGGACACTGCACATTGTGTCGGACCTCTCGACATGTGAGGAGGCATCGACCATCGTCATCACCGTTGGTACTCCGGTCGATGAGTACCTCAATCCCGAGTTCGGGCCCATCCTCCAGCTGGCGGATGACCTCTGCCGCCACTTGCGGAATGGCCATTGCATCATCCTTCGGAGCACAGTGTTCCCAGGTACCACGGAGCGACTAAGTGAATTCCTACGAGAGCGGGGTCTCGCCGTCGACGTTGCCTATTGCCCGGAGCGGATCGTCCAGGGACTCGCCGTACGAGAGCTGCGGACTCTTGTGCAGATCACCTCGGGATTTAGCCCGGGGGCGGTGGAGTGCGCGCGCCAGCTGTTCAAAAGGCTCGGCGTCGAGACCATCGAGGTCTCAGTGCAGGAGGCGGAGCTCGCCAAGCTCTTCTCCAATGCGTGGCGCTACATCCAGTTCGCTATCACCAACCAGTTCTACATGATCGCAACCGCCCAAGGAGCAAGCTACGAGAACATCTATCGCGCGATGACCTACAACTACCCACGCGCGCAAGCGTTCCCTCTCCCCGGGTTCGCCGCTGGACCGTGCCTGCTCAAGGACACGCTTCAGCTGGCGGCGTTCTACGAGAACCACTTCCAGCTCGGCCACGCGGCAATGGCTGTCAATGAAGGGCTGCCGAATTTCATCGTGGGGCAGCTGCGAGCCGGCGGAGTGACGCTCTCCGGAGCACGCGTCGGCATCCTAGGAATGGCGTTCAAGGCTGAGATCGACGACACGCGCGACTCGCTCTCGTACAAGCTCGCTAAAGTGCTCCGGTTTCATGGCGCGACTGTGCTGTGCTCGGACGAGTACGTGCGCGACCCCAAATTCGTCTCAAAGGAAGATCTGCTCGAAACATGCGCGGTGGTGATCGTAGGTGTGCCGCATCGCGCTTACAAAGGGCTAACGGTGCGGAAGGGAGCGCATGCCGTGGACCTATGGGGCATTTTGACCAAGGAGTCGAATACGGACGCAGAAGCCATCGGCATGCACGCTGGGGAGTAGCGCGCGGTGCGACTCTTCGTGATCGTGAGCGACGTGCCCGCGCGTTGTGATGACAGACCGGGCGTGAACGCGGTGCACATCGTCGCGAACGCCCTGGTGGAGGCCCTCGTGTCCCTGGGACACAGAATCGCACTCCAAATTCTTTTCAATGTGCACCGGCGAGCGGCTGGTCTCGCTGAGGCGGAGCAAGACGACCTTCACCACCTCGAGCGCGCTGGAGTCGCGGTGCAGGAGCCGGCCTTTGTTCTCCCATACGTGCCGCGCTCTCCAGCACGCTGGACGCCGTCGTATATTGCAGATAGGATCCAAGTGGCTGGCGGGAGACTGCCGATTGCTAACTACTATCCTGCGGTTCGAGCCGCTCGGCTCGTCTCGGACCGCATCGACGGGACGGGGGCCGACGCTGTGCTCACGCTGTGGAGTCCCGAGGGAGTTGCGGCGACCTTCGGCGAGCGCCGCTGCCCGAGGGTTGCCTACCACGGCGACGTCGACTACACCCACGCGGCGTTAAGTCTCACACCTGAGGGCGTACTCCTGCGCCCATCCGGTGCCGTCACCGAGAGTGGCGCCGCGGCGCGCGTGCGGCGATGGCTAAGCCGCCGGCGACTCGCGGGACTCAAGCAAGCGCACTTCACGCTCATGCGTGACGTTGACTGCATCGCCAATGTGACGGCGTGCAACGCGCGGTTCTATGCATCCGCCGGACACCCGAGGTCTATCTACTCTCGTAACACGTGGGTGGATCTTGGTAGTACTGGCTCACGCACGGAGCGATTCGGCCAACGACGGGTCGTAAAGATCATTGGCCACGTGGGCCGCTTGAGCGCCACAGGAAGCACGTTTGGGCTGCACTTCCTAGCCACCGAAGTGATGCCGGCGCTGCGACGTCTGATGGCCGATGTTCCCCACGAGGTGCACGTGATCGGCGGCGGCGCACCGGCACAAAGCGTTCAAGAGGTGCTGGCCGACTCGGGGGTCATCCTGCGCGGATTCGTCCAGAACCTCGACGCGGAGCTGCGCTCGTGCGATGTCTTCCTCATGCTGAACAACGTCGGTCCGTACCGCGCGGCGTTCACGCGACATATCGTCGCATGGTCTATGGGACTATGTCTTGTCACGCACGTCAATAGCCAGGAAGCGATTCCGGAGATCCGCCATATGGAGAATGCACTTGTGGGTGCTACCGGAGAGCAGATTGCGATGGGCATCCGCCAAGCGGCGACGGACTCCGAGCTGAACTGGAGGCTTCGGACCGCTGGTCGGACCACCTTCGAAGCAGCATTCACTCCCCTAGGCGTGGCGGGGGGGTTGCAAGATGAGGTGAGGCGTCTGGTCGCGGAGCGGTCGTGAGTCGGCGCCTGTATTTAGTGACCGGTGGTCTGGGCTTCCTAGGGGCGAGTCTGGTCCGGTCACTGCACTCGGCGGGACACGCCGTCCGTGTGCTGGACGACTCCTCCCGTGGCAGTTCGGCTCGCCTGACCGACCTTATCCCGCACATCGAGTTGGTCAACGCGGACATCCGGAACGGGGCTGCCGTACGGGCCGCCGCGCGTGGGGTGGATGCGGTTTGCCATCTAGCGTTTGTGAACGGTACTGAGAGCTTCTACACGCGCCCGGCACATGTGCTCGAAGTTGGGGTCAAGGGGATTGTGAACGTGCTCGATGCGTGCATCGCTGAGGGGGTGGGAGAGCTCATTCTAGCGTCGAGCTCAGAGGTCTATCAGACGCCGCCGCGCGTTCCCACGGATGAAGCTGTGCCCCTCAGCGTCCCCGACCCACTCAATCCGAGGTACTCGTACGCTGGAGGCAAAATAATCAGTGAGTTGATGGCGCTCAACTATGGACGGGAGCGTCTTGAACGTGTGGTCATATTCCGACCACACAACGTCTACGGGCCAAACATGGGGTGGCAGCACGTCATTCCGCAGCTCACCACCAGGCTCGCGCAACTGCGCGCCGGCCGACCGGCGGACGGCAGCCCGGTCCCCCTGCCGATTCAGGGAACAGGGAAAGAGACTCGTGCGTTCATCTATATCGAAGACTTTACGCGGGCGTTGATAACCGTGATCGAGAACGGGCACCATCTCGGTATCTATCACGTCGGCACTGAAGAGGAGGTTACTATCAGGGACGTTGCGGAGCGTATTGCGCGGCGGGTGGGTGTGGCGATCGCCGTTCAGCCCGGCGAAGCCGCGATCGGTGGGACCCTACGGCGCTGCCCCGATACGCGCAAGCTCCGGGGCCTCGGCTTCTCGCCCGCTGTCAACCTCGACGATGGCCTGGACGCCACCGTTGCCTGGTACGTGCAGCATACGCCGGGGGCGGCCCCCAGCGTGTCGAGAACCTAGCAGGAGGCTTACTGGTGCAACAGTCTGACAAGCCGTTCGGGCCGATTTCGGGCTGCCAGGTGTGCGAGGCCGATGACCTTCGCTCCGTGCTCTTCCTGGGTTACTTGCCACCCGTCAATACGATGGTCCCCGTTGAATTGCCCGCGAAGGAGGAAGGGTGGTTTCCTGCCGAGCTGGTGTTCTGCCGCCGCTGCCGCCTGGTGCAGCTCGGCTACGCAGTGGACCCGCGCATCCTCTTTCCGCCGGACTATCCCTATACCAGCGGGACCACACGCGTCCTTCGGGAGAACTTCTCGAACCTCTACACCGAGGTATGCGCTCGCGTGCCGCTCGGGCCAAACGACCTCGTGGTCGACATCGGATCTAACGATGGCACGCTGCTGGGCAACTTCCACGCGCACGGACACCGCGTCTATGGCATCGAGCCGTCGCTAACGGGCGAGATCGCGCAGAGTCGCGGTATTCCGACGCTAATCGCCTTCTTCGATCATGACGCGGTCAAGCTGGTGCGCGGCGAACAGGGACCTGCCAAGGTAATTACCGCCACGAATGTGTTCGCGCACATCCACAACGTGCACCGCGTCTTGCGCGGTGTGTCGGAGCTGCTCGCGGAAGACGGCGTCTTCGTGACCGAATCACACTATCTGCTCGATCTTGTCGAGACACTGCAGTACGATACGATCTACCATGAGCACCTGCGGTACTACTCGCTCACGAGCCTTTTGAATCTGCTCGAGAGACACGGATTCCGTGTGTTCGACGTGCAGCGCATCCCTACACACGGTGGATCGATCCGCGTCTTCGCCAGCCGCAGCTCGGCGTTCGCGCGGGCCGACTCGGTGGACGAAGCACTGGCGGTGGAGGCGCAGGCAGGTATTGTGAGCGAGGCGTGGATTGGCGATTTCAGGAGGCGGGTGACTCGTTCAAAGCTCGCGCTCTATCAGCTGCTAGGCGACGTGACAGAGCGGGGTGCCGTGTATGGCATAGGTGCGCCCTCTCGGGCAAGCACGCTGATCAACTACCTGGGGCTCGACGACGCGATCGTGCAGTGCGTGCTGGAAGTGTCAAGCTCACGGAAACTTAACAAGTACATGCCTGGTACGCGAATCCCGGTTCTAGATGAGGAACGGCTCTACCAGGATCAGCCTCCCTACGTCCTCCTGCTGTCGTGGCACATCGCAAACGAGCTGTGCGAGAATCTTCAGCACAAGGGGTACAAAGGCGACTTCATCATTCCGCTTCCCGTGCCGCGGATCGTGCGCGCTCACGAAGTGCCTCTGAGCTAACCGCGGACGCACCTATACTCTTGGGCTTTGGCGCGGTGTCGCTCGAGAAGCCCGATTCGACGATGTCTACAGTTCCGCGATCGGCCGGCGTGCCAGGCAACGCGCCGACCGCCGTATCGACGTCAACCGGCAAGGATGTGGCGGTAACCGTCATACGGCCCAGTCGCGGCTGGGCATCGGTCGATTTCGGCGCCCTGTGGGAGTACCGGGAACTGCTGTACTTCCTGGTGTGGCGGGACCTGAAGGTCCGATACAAGCAGACAGTCATCGGGGCGGCGTGGGCGGTCATCCAACCGTTGTTCACGATGGTCGTCTTCAGTGTGGTGCTCGGTCGGCTGGCCGGTGTACCGTCCGATGGTCTGCCGTACCCGCTCTTTTCGTACGCCGGGCTACTGCCCTGGCAGTTGTTTTCCCACGCCTTCACAGAGTCAGCCAATAGTCTCGTTGGCAGCCAGAGCCTGATCACCAAGGTGTACTTTCCGCGTCTCGTAATACCTATCTCGGCCGTCATGTCAGCGGTCGTCGATTTTGGCGTCGCGTTCGGCGTGCTTGTGGTGATGATGATCTACTACGGCGTCGTGCCGGCGCCTTCGGCTTTGCTGCTTCCGCTGATGGTGCTACTCGCCTTGGGCGCAGCTCTGGGAGTGGGCCTGTGGCTTTCGGCGCTGAACGTGAAGTACCGCGACGTGCGGTACGTCGTGCCGTTTCTGGCGCAATTGTGGTTGTTTGCAACTCCGGTGGCCTACCCAGCAAGCCTTATCCCGGAGCCATGGCGTACCGTCTCGGCGATCAATCCAATGGCCGGCGTCGTCGAGGGGTTTCGGTGGGCGCTGCTGGGTGGTCCCGACCCCTCTCGCCTGCTGATTGTGTCGATCGCCGTGGTCGTCGCCCTCGTCGCGTCCGGCCTGTTTTACTTTCGCCGTATGGAGCGAGTCTTTGCGGACGTGGTGTAGCCGCGTTCGGTCACTGACGGTGTGATGTACCCGGCAATCGCAGTCGAGCGGGTCGGCAAGCGCTACTCGCTAGGGCAGCGCGAGCAGTACGCAACGCTGCGCGACTCCCTTGCGAACATGGGGAGCGCTTTGCGAGAGTGGCTCCGTCCCGGGCGGGCCACACGATCTACCGATAGGGCAGACCGCCGCCCCTGCTTGTGGGCACTACGGGACGTCTCATTCGAAGTCCAACCTGGTCAGATCGTTGGAGTGATCGGGAGGAACGGTGCGGGGAAGAGCACGCTTCTTAGGATCCTGACGCGCATTACCGAGCCGACGGAAGGTCAGGCGCTGCTGCGGGGGCGAGTAGGATCGCTCCTGGAGGTGGGAACCGGATTCCACCCGGAGCTGACCGGCCGGGAGAATGTGTTTCTCAATGCGGCCATCCTCGGCATGAAGCGCGCGGACGTGCTACGCAGGCTGGACGACATCGTGGGGTTCGCCGAGATCGATCGCTTCCTCGATACACCGGTTAAGCGGTACTCGTCGGGCATGTACATGCGTCTGGCGTTCTCGGTCGCAGCGCACCTGGAGCCAGACATTTTCTTGGTGGATGAAGTCCTAGCGGTTGGCGACAGCGCGTTCCAGAAGAAGTGTCTTGGCCGCATGAATGAGGTTGCGCGAGAGGGCCGAACCGTCTTATTCGTCAGTCACAACCTGGCCGCGGTCTCAGGCCTCACCCGGGAAACGATCTGGCTAGAGCAGGGACGGCTAGTGCGCTTTGGCCCCAGCGAGGACGTCATTCGGGAATACATGGCCGCCAGCAACCTCGCACAGCTGTCCGGTGGATGGGCCGACTTGACCGACGCCGCCGTGCGCGCGCGTCCGACTAAGCGGATCGCAGAAGTTGTGCGCTTCCGGTCCATCCGCCTGCTGGATAGCGGAGGTACAACCGTCGGTACATTTCTCGAAGGAGAGCCTATCTGCGTTCAGCTGACGTTCGACGTGCGCGAGCGCGTCACCGTGCTGGAACTGCTGTGCAACGTGCTTACGTCATCCGGCCTGCTGATCTTCAACTGTCTGGGCGGCAAACGGGAGGTGGACCTGGATCCAGGCAGTTACCAAACGTCATTCCGCATGGACCCAAATATCCTCAGGCCAGGTATGTATGAGCTGCACCTGTACGCGAAGACGGGGATCCCGCAGGACTTGGTCGAGCCGGCGATCGCCCTTACGATCGAACCGTTCAGCCGGAGCGAAGACGAGATGGCATACGCGAATCGCGCCGGGTACGTGCGGGTCGATTACGAGTGGAGTCCAGTGCGACCATTAGCTGTGAGCGCGGCCAGTGCGTAGTACGACGGTCCTCCGGGCGGGTCTCGCCCGCGGCCGTACGGCGCTATCCCGAGTCTTGGACTCCGCGAGCGCGTTGGTCGAGCGCCTGGGACGTCCCCAGACTGGAGTCGTGGCTGACGCGTGCGCGTGGTGCCGGAGCAACCGCATACGGCGCTATCGACCCATGACGATACGACCCGCGTACGCGATTCCTCCTAAAGTTGCTGACATCGCCGATCAGATGTACCGGCGCGACACAGGGATCTGCGAGTCCTGCGGGCTCGAGCAGTCCTTCTACCTGTTTACCGATGATGGCCGCCGCCGTATCTATGATTTGGGGCTTGAGGTCATGAGTGCCGGCAACCGGTTCGGGGAGTATCCTCCCGCTCCCGAGTGGCTTGGGCGCACGTTTGAGAACAATTACGCGGCGCGGCTGCGGAACTGGGACGCCCTCTTTGGGGGTCTCGGTGCGAGTCGGTTTCGCCGCGTGCTCCACTTGCGCTGCCAGTATGGTGAGGCCGGTCGTTATTTCGCCCAACGCTACGGCGCTGAAGTGTGGGGGATGGAGTCGACAAAGACGTGCGAACGCTATGTCCGTGAGCACGTGCCCGAGATACGCTTACTGGACGGTAATCTCTCGGGCCTCATCGAGATCGACCACTCCGAGCGCGGGCTGTTCGATCTCATCATCTGCTTCCACATCCTGACTCACTCGGTCGCGATGCGCCGTGACATGGATACGCTGAAAGAACTTTTGGCCCCGGGTGGCTACATCATCTTCTGTGACGAGATCTCCAAGAAGTTCCTTAACCCATTCCATATCGTGCACACGGACGAACGATGGTTGACCCGCGCGCTGCGCGCGGAGTTCGGTGAAGTGCACCGTGTCGACGAGTGCGGGATGCCGGCTCCGCACGTGACTAAATTCACGGTGAAGGGGGACAGCCCGGACTTGGTCGTGAGAAGCAGCGCGGCATGAGCGTGTACGTTATCGCGGAAGTTGGCTCGGTGCACGACGGCAGCTTTGGGAACGCCCTCCATCTGATTGACGCCGCAGCCGCGTGCGGCGTAGACGCTGTCAAGTTTCAGACGCACATTGCCGAGGCGGAGACGACGCGTGCCGCGCCGATGCCCCCGTATTTCAAAGGAGAGCCGCGCTTCGATTACTTCCGACGGACGGGGTTCAGCCGCACGCAGTGGGGCCAGCTGTGCGAGCGATGCGAGGAACGCGGTGTCGAATTCTTGTCCTCCCCCTTTTCCGAGGAGGCTGTAGATCTGCTCGAAGAAGTGGGGATGTCGCGGTACAAGATCCCTTCGGGCGAGGTGACCAACCGACCGCTGCTCGAGAAGATCTCGCAGCTAGGCAAGCCTGTGCTGCTCTCATCCGGGATGTCGAGCTGGCAGGAGCTCGATGCCGCCGTTCACACAGTGCGGAGGCATCATGACCAACTGACGCTCCTGCAGTGCACCAGCGAGTACCCGGTGACCCCGGCGCATGTAGGGCTGAACGTGATGGTGGAGATGCGGGAACGGTACGGCTTGGCGGTAGGCCTTTCCGACCATACCGTCCATCCCTATGCGAGCCTGGCTGCGGTGACCCTGGGAGCAGCAGTGATCGAACGCCACTTCACGTTCAGCCGGCTTATGTATGGCAGCGACGCACGTCACTCGCTCGAGCCTGCGGAACTCGCTGAGCTCGTGCAGGGCATCCGCCTGGTCGAGGAGATGCTGGGTAACCCAGTGGACAAGTGCGACGTTAGTCGGTTCGGCGAGATGAAGCGCATCTTCGAAAAGAGCCTCGTGGCGGTCCGGCCGCTGCCGGCGGGCACCGTTCTCAGGCGAGAAATGCTCGGAATCAAGAAGCCGGGTACTGGAGTGCCCGCGGCTCGGTTGGACCAGACGATAGGTAGACGCCTCACGCGCGCCCTCGCCGAGGATGAAGTTCTGCAAGAGGCGGATCTTGCGTAGAGAGCGAGATTGCCGGTGAAAGTCCTCGTCACCGGCGTCAGCGGCTTTCTGGCGCCGCATGTGGCGGCAGTGGCCGCTAGCCGCGGACACTCCGTGGTGGGCACGGACTCACGTCCGGCCACAACGCCGTCTTACCTATCGGAGCCGCCGTGGGAGGAATTTCGTCTGTGCCGACTGGACGACCCGGATAGCGCGGCCGCGGCGGTGGAGGGCATGGACGCCGTCTGCCACCTGGCCGGAGTAGGTGACGTTTATCTCGCCTTCGAGCGGCCGGACGCGGCCGCGGCGGCGAATGTGACGGCGACGGCGATCCTCCTGGAAGCGGCGCGCGCCGAGGGCGTCAAGAAGTTTGTGTATGCCTCGACGTGGGAGGTCTACGGCGAGCCACACTATCAGCCGCTGGATGAGAAGCACCCGTGCGAGCCGGATCACCCGTACAACATCACAAAGTACGCTGGCGAGCGGCTTGCGCTCGCCTTTGACCGCCTGAAGGGGCTCCCTGGGCTCGCACTACGCCTAGGCACCGCATACGGGCGCGGGATGAGGCCGAACTCGGTGTTCTCCATTTTCATCGATCGCGCGCGCAAGGGAGAGCCGATCACGATCTCCGGAGACGGTCGCCAGGGGCGTCAGTTCACCCATGCCAGGGACATCGGCGAGGCGTTCCGTCTGGCGGTCGAGTCCGACCTGCGGGGGCATGCACTCAACACAGTTGCGGGTCAAATGGTGACCATCCGGGAACTCGCCGCGGCGGTGGCGGCCCGCTACCCGACGGACGTGACCTACGGTTCCCCCCGGCCTGGTGATATCGCGCCGGCGTCGGTAGACTCTTCCAAGGCAAAGCGTCTCCTGGGATGGGAGGCGTCTGTGCCGCTTGCTGAGGGGCTCGCGGAGCTGCTCTCGGAGCGGGAGCGCGGATCGTCGGCCGGGAGCCAGTAAACTCGGGCACGCACCCGCTCGCCTGGCGTATGCCCAGTGCAAGCATCCGCCTCTCAGGCCGCGCCAATTTCGTATAGGAGCTGCTCCTTTCTTCCCCATGTCAAACCGAAGGGTGTGCGTCGTCGTCGGCTCTCGGGCTAATTACAGCAGCATCAAGTCCGCCATGGGCGCCATCCAGCGGCATCCGGCGCTGGAGCTGCAGGTCGTCGTCGGCGCGTCCGCGCTGCTCGATCGTTATGGAGCGGTTGTAGACCTGATCGAGCGTGACGGCTTTCCGGTGGACGCACGCATCCATATGCTGATCGAAGGTGAGACGCCGGCCACGATGGCAAAGTCCACCGGTTTGGGTCTCCTGGAGTTGCCGACGGCGTTCGAGCGCCTCCGGCCGGACGTGGTAATCACAGTCGGCGACCGTTTCGAGACGATGGCGACGACCCTGGCCGCGGCGTACATGAACATCGCGCTGGCCCATACCATGGGTGGCGAAGTCACCGGCACCATCGACGAAAGCATCCGGCACGCGGTGACGAAGTTCGCCCACATCCACTTCCCCGCCTGCTCGGACGCGCAGGAGCGAATCATCAAGCTCGGGGAACGGCCTGAAGACGTCTATCTCGTCGGCTGTCCGCGTATCGACTTGGTGGCGGAGGCGCTGGAACGTGACAAGAACGGTCCCGGACCGGACCTCTTCGGCGACGGGGTGGGTGGCGTGTTCGACCTTGAGCAGCCGTTCCTGTTGCTGTCACAGCATCCTGTCACGACGGAATACGGGGAAGGCGAGCGGCAGATTACCGAGACGCTCATGGCGATCGGCGATGTGGGGCTGCCCACGATTGCGCTCTGGCCAAACGCCGATGCCGGGTCAGAAGACGTCGCGCGAGGGATGCGGAAATTCCGCGAACACTTTGACGATTCGAAAATCCACTTCTTCAAGAACTTGCCAACGGACGTCTACATCTCGCTCATGCGTCGCACCGCGTGCTTGGTCGGCAACTCCAGCAGCGGCATCCGCGAGGGAGCGTTCATCGGCACACCGGTGGTGAATATCGGCTCCCGGCAGGACAAGCGCCAGCGCGGCTCGAACGTGCTGGACGTTGACCACGAGCGGGGAGCGATTGCGGCGGCGATCCGCGAGCAAGTCGCGCACGGGCAGTACCCCACGGCGCCCATTTACGGCGATGGCCACGCTGGCGAGCGCATCGCTGAGGTGCTGGCGCGCTGTACGTGGCGCCTCCAGAAACAGATAACGTACTGACAGCTGGCTGATGGAGGTCCTGGGGGTCGTTCCCGCGCGCGGCGGGTCCAAGAGCATTCCACGTAAGAACTTGGCGCCGCTGGCGGGAAAGCCCTTGCTGGCTTACACCTCTGATGAGGCGCTGCGCAGTCGCGAGCTCTCTCGGGTCATCCTGGACACGGACGACGAAGAGATCGCAGCAGCGGGCCGAACACTTGGGGTTGAGGTGCCGTTTCTTCGGCCCCCGGCGTTAGCACGCGACGAGACGCTGATCGTGGACGTTCTGTGTCACCTGCTAGGCCGGCTCGATGCGGTCGAGGGCTACCGACCGGATGTAGTTGTGCTGCTCCAGCCGACGTCTCCTCTCAGGCGGGCGGAGCACATCGACGCGGCGGTGCGGGTGCTGGCCGAGCGCAACGCGGACACGGTGGTCACCGTGATTCCGGTTCCGCACCAGTTCAACCCCGTCTCCGTCTTGCAGGTGGACGAAGATGGGCAGCTGCGGCCGTTCCTACAGGGTCCGTTGATCACGCGCAGACAGGATAAGCCTCCGGTCTACGCGCGCAACGGCCCCGCCGTACTGGTGATGCGGCGGGAGGTCTTGGAGCGGGGCGTCCTCTATGGTGAGCGCGTGGTGGCGCTCCACATGGACGCCGCGGACTCAGTGGACATCGACGGCTACGAAGATCTCGTCCTGGCGGAGTACCTGCTCTCATGTCGATGACGGAGGGCGCGATCGCCGAGGCAAGCGCGGCCGCGGCGGAAGTGGGCCGGCTTGCTGACGCAGCGCTGCGAAGACTGAAGGTCCGCCGCCTGCTGGCGGACGCCGTACGGCTGCTTCGCAGCAGGGA
>JBPCJT010000156.1:0-4414 GCA_051005015.1 Gemmatimonadaceae bacterium
GGCTCGATGTTCGCCATCGCGCAACGCGCTCTCGCCGGAGCCGTGACCATCGGCGACGTGGTGATGTATTTCGGTGCTTTCCAGCGTGCGCAGGACTTCTTTCGTGACATGCTGGCTGGCTTCGCCGGTCTGTATGAGGACAACTTGTTCCTCACCGACTTCAAGAAGTTTATAGAGCTCAAGCCCACGGTAGTGAACACGAGCCGCCCGCGGCTTTTCCCCCGTCCGATCCGCAAGGGCATCGAGTTCGACCAGGTCACCTTCCGGTATCCGGGAACGGATAACGAAGTCCTGAAAAATGTGAGCTTCGCTGTCCATCCTGGCGAGCACGTAGCGTTGGTGGGCGAAAATGGCTCCGGAAAGACGACGTTGGTCAAGCTGTTGTGCCGGCTGTATGACCCAACCGAGGGTGTCATACGGATCGATGGGATTGACTTGCGCGACCTCAGCCTTGACGACCTGCGCGCCGAGCTGTCGGTGGTTTTTCAGGACTACGCCCGGTATCAGTTGACGGTACGCGACAACATTTGGGTTGGCAATGTGTCCTTGCCGAGCGACAGTCCGCGCATCGCCGAAGCGGCCCGCCGGACCGGCGCCGATTCGATAATCCAGTCTTTACCGAAAGGCTACGACACCATGCTGGGGCGACAGTTCGATCAGGGAGCGGAATTGAGCCTCGGACAGTGGCAAAAGCTCGCCCTCGCTCGAGCGTTTCTTCGGGAGACCCAACTGCTCGTGCTGGATGAGCCCACCGCGGCGCTGGATCCGCGGGCGGAGGCAGAGGTGTTCGACCAGTTTCAGGAGTTGGCGAAGGGCCGCACGGCAATCCTTATAAGTCACCGCTTGTCGACGGTCCGGAACACAGATCGGATCCTGGTCCTGGTCAACGGCCACATTGCGGAGGTTGGGGCGCACGACGAGTTGGTCGAGCGTGCAGGGGTGTATGCCGATCTGTTTGAGACTCAAGCCAGACCCTACCGGTGATCGCTCAGAACGCCGTTCCCAGGAATCCCGCTACAGAAGCGGCCGAGTCGGGCTGGGAAGGACACGAGGTCCGGGACCAACTCGCGGCGCAACGCGTCTGGATTGCCCATATTAGGGGTGAAGTCCGACCGAACCTCCCCCCATTGACCGATCGCCAGTGGTCCCGCCTGGCGGAAGAGGCCCAACGCCATCGCTTGCGCGGATTGACTTATCGGCTTCTCGCTGACGGTCCCTTCGCGGATCAGATGCCCTTCGACGTCCGCGACAGGTTACGTTCGTCCTACGTTGACATCGCGAGTCGAAACGCTCTGCTCTTCCGCCAAGTGGGTCAGATGGTGAAGGAGCTGTCGAGCAGAGGCATTCCGGTCATGCTTCTCAAGGGAGTACACCTGGCCCGTTTTGTCTATGCGGAACCGGGGCTGCGGAGCATGGCCGACGTCGATCTAATGGTGCGCCGAGAGCACCTGGCCGAGGCCGATAAGATTTTTGTGGACCTCGACTTCGGTCCGCTACCTCGCCCGGACGTCGAGGAGTTCTGCACCTGGTCGAATCATCTTGCCAAGCTGCATAAAGTCGGCGCCCCGGTGGTAGAGCTGCACTGGAGCATCGAGAAGCCGATGAGCCCATTCCGGATCGACCTTGATGGCTTGTGGGCGCGGTCGCAAACTGTCAAGCTCGAAGGCGCTCTGGTCCGCATTCTGTCCCCCGAAGACCTCTTGCTGCACCTCGCGCTGCACGGCACTTACCATCACCGCCTGGATCACGCGGCACTCCAGGGGCTCGTGGATGTGAACGCAGCCATCGTCAAGCACGCTAACGATATCGACTGGCCGGAGCTCACCGAGCGGGCCAGCACCTGGGGAGCGTCAGGGTTCGTGTACACCACTTTCCGCCTGACCGCGGAGATCCTCGGCACTCCGTTCCCGGCATCCGTATTTCGTTCGCTGCCACACCGGCGCGCGGACGATGATGTCGTTGAAGTGGCGCGGCGCTTCATCCTGATGCCCCGGCTCGAGCTACCCAAGGTTTATGTCGAGCTGGCCAGGAGTGAGACCTTCCGCCAGCGCTCCATGCTCATGCTCCGCAACCTCTTTCTGCCGCGGGAGCGCATGGAGCGGGTCTACGGCCTTCGCGCCGGCACACCGCTGGTGTATGCGTACTACTGGCTGCGGCTGGCAGATCTCCTGAAGACGCGGAGCGCCGAGCTCTTTCGTGCTCTCTTCCGGACGCGAGGGATGCGCCGTACACTCGATCGCGAAGAGGAGCGACTGCGCATCCTGAAGTGGGTCAAAAATCCGACCAATAAGCCCGCAAGCCAGCCAGATGAGAACAACAGCGAAGGCAAGCTGCCGAACTCATGACCACCTGAGGACAAGCAACTGGAGTGTAGACCTGGACACGCGGAAGCATCCCAAAGAGAACGTGGCGATTATGGAGCCGCCGCAGCTGACGCGTTCGATGACGTGGTAAGCGGACCCAGCTCGAACTCGATATTTTCCATTGCACTGAAGACGAACACCGGCGCGCCACCGAGTGTCCCGCCCCCCCACAGCACACCACTCAGGAAGACGTTACTCGTTTCGCCGCCAAGGAAATCGTCTGCCCGCTCGAAAACCGGCGATCCGCTGTCACCGCTCAGTGCCACGGCGAGCACCAAGTCCTGGCAGAGCTGCACGAAGTTGGTGCCGAAAACTCCCACGTCCACGCATGTGAAAATTACGGGGCCCTGCGTCCAGCCGCTCGTCCTTCCAACTTTGTGCGCGGTCTCTCCCAGGAAGGGGAACGGGAACTCGCCAATGATCGTCCACGCGGGACGCTTGCTGTCAATTATCAGGGACCCGATGGGCTGCAAACCGCCAATCGTACGAGCAATCTTGCCCAATCGCGGCTGAACTGTGCTACGATATCGCGCCAGGAGAGCGTCGCTATGCCTGCACTGAGCACCTACATAGCAGTGCCCAAAAAGATCGCTGAACGGGGGATCGTTGAACTCGAAGCCGATGCGATTCGCGTCCGGCCCGCTTCCTCCGGGGAGGGGCTGGAAGTAGGGAGTCTCCTCGGTAATACCCTGTATGTCCGAGCAGTGCGAGGCGGTTACGAAAAAGTTCTGCCCCGGGTAACTCGGGCTTTGAGCGTTGAAGCCGAGCGTGCAGATGAAAGCGACGTTCGGACCTGCAGAAGGCGCCGGGAAGAAGATCTGCACCCCACCCGGTACGGGGCGGAACCTGTCCCGGAGGGTCTTTATTTTTCTGATTGGCGATATGCGGCCGATGATGACACCATCGCGCGGAATGGCGGCGTTGCCCAGTGCTCGCACGACGTCCTGCTCCGATGCGCCGTCAGTAATTCCGATTCGCAGACGGTTGTGCGACTCATCGATGTCGGTAAAGACGACGCCGCGCACGCCGAATACTGTGTTCAGACGACCCTTCCACCGCTGAAGCTCCAGGTAGTCGTATTTGGCCTCCTGCATCACGACGTCAGTGGTACGACGCAGCCGGTCCTGGACCGCTCCACCGCCAAGCGACCGTAGCCTGGCAACGACGTCCACGGATCGCGCCGTTGCTGCTCCTGGCTGCTGCTTGAGGTAGATGTTGAGCTTCCCGGAGTTGTCGAAATACATCCCGCCAAACCCCGCAATTTGCGAGGCTAGCCGCGTGAATTCGGCATCGATTCCTCGGCCGGACGCTGGTTGGAGCCGCGGGGCTCCCGCGGTACCCATCGCGGCCGAAGGCGCCGTGGATTGCCTCGGAGCGGTCGAATCGCTGCAACCAATGGCGAAAACCGCGACTGGTACGATGGCGGCGACTAAGGTAGTTGATCGCATCTGGCACCTCGAACGTTTTGCACGCAAGGACAGACTCTGACAGCCCGGTATCCGGTGTCGATAGTTAATCCGGTGTCGATAAGAAGGCTTCGCCCGGAACCCCGGATGTGCGGAGAGGAGCGCTTTGCAAGTGAGTGTACAGCCGAGGCCATTATACTCTTGCATGAAAGTTCCGTCAAGAAACGGTGGTTTCCTTGGGGCGATAGGCTGCTTCGATAGTGGTGTTCGATTACCGCGGCTTTCGCTCCAGCTTTTTTTCGTACAGCCGCTTTCCACGATGGGCATTGTAAGCCCGCTGCGCGCCGTACTTTGCGTATGACTCGTTATGCCTTCATTAGCGGTAGGTATGTGCGCCTCCACAATGATGTCCGCTATGGCCACGTCAGTGGTGTCCCCGAGCGCCGGCACGAGGAAATCACAAAGTCAGGGAGAGGTCTGACAATCAGCTGTCAGGCATTGCCTCGTTCGGCGGGCCCAGGATGTCGCACAGTTGGGCGCGGCGCTGCGCGTACAATCCAGGCTCGAAGGATGGCGGCATGCGCCGCGCCTCAGTCCACACAATGCCGAGAGAAAAAAGCGCCGCTGCGGCGGCGAGCGCCGAGA
>JBPCJT010000157.1:0-10950 GCA_051005015.1 Gemmatimonadaceae bacterium
TCCGGGAATGATGACTTTTTTCCTGCTCAATCTCGCGGCTGGACTCAATCTCTACTACGCGGTGCAAAACGTTGCTGCGATTCCGCAGCAGTGGCTGGTAGCGCGTGGAAGAGCGAAGGCTGCCGCCGACCCGTCTCCCCCATCGGCTCCTGCCCGCAACGAGTGAGGTGCCGGATGCCGGACGCATAACGTATATCGGCCACGCCACGCTGCTTATCGAGATGGCGGGAGTGCGGATTCTCACCGATCCCAATTTCGACTCCAGACTGGCGCCCTTCCTGCCCCGTGTCAGCGCTCCAGGCATCGCGCTCGACCGGCTTCCGAAACTCGACGCACTTCTTCTGACCCACGCGCACGCCGACCACCTGAGCTTCGAATCGCTGAACGCCCTGCCGAGTGATATTCCGCTTATTGCACCGCCGTCGGTTTCACGATGGCTTAACGGACGCGGGTACGGTCAGGCGGTTCCGCTCGCACCGGGGGAGAGCATGACGGTCGGAGGCGTCAGAATCACCGCTGCCGCTGCGAGGCACATGGGCGCCCGGTATGAGATAGACCGTTGGCGGAGCGCCGCGAACATGTACCTGCTCGATGCGGCCGAGCTCACCTGCTTTTTCGCCGGAGATACAGGCCTGACGCCGGACAGTCATCGCGTCGTGGAAGAGCGACTTGGCGCGGACAAGCGGTCACTCGACATGGCGCTCCTTCCCATTGGGCATGCTCCATGGTGGAAGCCTGGATTCAGGCACGGGCATCTGACCCCGGTGGACGCCCTGGAGCTCTGGGAGCGACTCGGATCGAGATATTTCATTCCGTATCACTGGGGGACGTTTCGTCACGTTACATCGGGTCCATACGCGGCAATCCGGCAGCTCCGGGTACAACTGGATTCGCACCCCCGGCGTGGCGACGTCAAGATACTGGAGCCCGGGGAACGGTTTGAATTGACTCAGCGACCGGCGACTGGCACCCGGAAGGCGTAACGGATCGCGATGCTATCGCTGGACCCATCAGGTGGGATATGTGTGAAGCCAGCACGGCAGGAGCTCAGTATCCAGATGGCCGACCATTGGCGAATGCCCTTCATACCCGGCTCTGACGACACGATAGCGGCCATTTCAACACCGCCGGGCCGTGGTGCAATCGCGGTCGTGAGATTGAGCGGGTCCCGCGCGCACGAAATTGCGGCGCGGGTTGTCAGTCCCTGGCGAGATGAGGAAAGGTCGGTATACCTGGCGGCCCTCTCCGATCCGGTTAGTGGAGAGCTCATAGACCGTCCACTGGTCACCGCGTACAGAGCGCCTGCCTCCTATACGGGCGAGCACATGGCTGAGATCTCTGTGCACGGAGGGGAGGTCGTACCGGCTTTGGCGCTGGCGGCGGTAATCGCGGCCGGAGCGCGGCATGCGCATCCCGGCGAGTTCACGCGCAGAGCGGTCATGAATGGAAAGCTGGATCTGCTGCAGGCCGAGGCGGTAGGCGACATCATCGATGCGGGGTCGCGCGCAATGCACCATGCGGCACTTCATCAACTGGATGGCGGCCTCACCAGGCGAATCTCGATGCTCCGGGAAACAATTCTGGAGCTCGAGGCGCTGGTTGCTTACGACATCGATTTTCCGGAGGAGGACGACGGGCCGATAGCCGCCCAGCGAGTCGCCAGTGCCATAGCAGATCTGCTTGGTTCGCTCGATTCGGCACTCGCCACCTCGGGAACGGGTGAGCTGGTGCGCAGGGGGGCGATCGTAGTTATCGCGGGCGGTCCGAACATCGGAAAGTCTTCGCTTTTCAATGCCCTGATCGGCTACGGGCGTGCGATTGTTACGGATGTTCCGGGAACTACGCGCGACGCTCTCGAGGCGCTTATCGATGTTGGCGAGTGGCCTGTTCGTCTCATTGACACCGCTGGAATTCGGGAAACGTCGGATGTGATCGAGCGATTGGGAATCGAGGTGAGCGAGCGGTGGCTCCGTAACGCGGATATCGTGCTCGCGTGCGGAGACAGCATGGCGCTACCGGTAGAAGTGGCGAGGCAGGTGACGGCGATGACTGAAGCGCCGGTCATACCGGTGCGCACCAAGGGGGATCTCCTTGGCGAAAGCATAGCGATTTCGGAATCCGCGGTCATCGTTAGCGCGCACACGGGAGCCGGTCTCGCTAGCCTGGCTCAGCGAATTCAGGAGGTACTCAGCGCCAAACACGGCGAGCTGGTTCAGGACACGCCACTCCTCACTCGGGAACGCCACCACCAGGCGGTAGCGGTCGCGCGTCAGGAAGTCATCAAATTTCAGGAAGCGTGGCAGAGCGAAGCCGTGCCGGTGAGTATAGCTGCCGTGCATCTCAGGGCAGCAACTGGAGCTCTGGAGGACCTGATCGGTGCGGTAGGCGTCGAGGAGGTGCTCGACCGTGTCTTCAGCTCATTCTGCGTGGGGAAATGATTCCTTCTGACTGGTCTGAAACGTGGTTCGCAGCGCCTCCGCCGATTCAGCGTCGCGCGCACGGAAACAGCATTTCGGGATTGATCCGCTAGGCGCTCTCTGCGATCCGGAGCGCCGGAAACGTTGCTCCTCGCGCGATCGCGGCAATCTCTTCTGCGCTGGCGCGTATTGCCCACTCCCAGCCTTTCTCTTCGACAGCATACTCGACCAGCTTGGCGCCGATGTAGTAGCCGCTTCTTTCCGGCAGCACATGGCCGTCCACCGTGCGTGCTCCCACCGACATTCCTCCAGACAGGTACCGGAGACGCAGCCCCAGCCCCGATCCGGCCAAATCAGGTTCAATTGCCCTGGATATGACCGGCGCGAGCTCTGCCACACGCGCGTATTGCCGACGCCCGAATCCCAGGTACTCCCACTCCGGATGTCCAGGGCTCACTGCCCGAGCCGCCTGCACAGCCAATCCCTCGTTCACGATCAGCTCGCGCAGCGATGTCCGGCGTCCCGTTTCCCAGTACGAATAGTCTCCCCCCGAATCATCTATGAGAACACGCAGCTCGCTTCTGCTTGACGGAGACGTGTACCGTACAACGTGCGCCATCTCATGCGCCACCCACAAGGGAATCAGATCCGGGCTGAGGCCAAGACCGTGCGTTTCCTTGTTTCGGATAGCGGTAAAATGCTCCACGCAGATGAAGGCGACCCCCTTACCATGGATCACCAGCTCGCCGGCATTTGCGGCACCCACGCCCACCATGAGTACGATTTCAGCGTTGGTATCGAGGCCGAGCAGCTCAGCGGAGCGTAAGCCTGCGCCAAGCGTAAGCTCTTCGATGTCAGTGTGTTCCAGCATCGCGATCAGATCAGCACGGTCCGCGTTGACAGTAGATCTGATCACGTCAAAAAAGTGCGGATTCGCCGGCGAATCGCCGGGCAGAACGTAATTGGACCAGTAAGGCTCGAGCAGGGAAGCGTGCCGCTCGAAGTAGTCGAGATAGGCCGACACGCGATCGGTGCTGCGCAGCACCTCGAGGAATTCGGGAACCAGATTCGTCAGCATCACCGATCAGGGTATGAGTCGCGCCCAAGATAGCGCGCCAAGGGGAAGCGGGGAATGGGGAAAGCGAAATAGCACTTCAAAAAGGTGGGCAGTGCAACCCCAGCAGGCTATCGAGCACTGAAGCAACTGCAGTCTACTGCCGCGAAAGGGCACGTTCGGGAACCCGTGGCACGTATCTTTCTCCCGATCTCCCCGCACGCAAGCGGCGAAGGAGTAAAATGACCACGTTGCGCCAAATCGATCTGAGCTGTCCAATCTGCTCCAATAAGTTCAGCTCACAAGCGGTCCTGTCGACGAATTCATTCGGCGGCAAGCGCACGGACTTTCATGAGCGCGCGGTCGGAGCGCAACCGCTCCCATATTTCCTGCACATGTGCTCCCGTTGCGGGTACACTGGGTGCGAGCGGGACTTTGGCGAAGAAGCCGACATAGGGCCCGTGATTAAGGAACACGTGTGGGACGAGCTGACACCAAACGTACCCAGCGGTACAGCCAGCGGCTCCGACAAATACGAGTTCGCGGCCAAGGTAGCCACATGGCAGGGTTGCGAGCCACGACGGATCGCCGACCTCTTGCTGCGCGCTGCGTGGTGCTGCGTCGATGAGGGCGACGTGGAAGCCGAACGCTATTTCCGGCGAAAAGCAGCGGGAGCTTTCGAGCAGGCACTGGCTACCTACGATGGTGTCGATCGTGATGAGAGGGCCGTGCTTACATATCTCGTCGGCGAACTCTGGCGCCGAGTGGGCAATTTGAAGCGGGCGTCCGATTGGTTTGACCAGGTTGGCTCCGAAATAACCAACTCGCGTGCGCAACACTGGGTCGCGGATGCGGCTCGGCAGCAGCGAGATCATCCGCGCGAGTGGTTTGGCTGAACGAGCGATGCATATCGATCTATTCGAATTTTAAAGCTGCCTATCTGGTTCCGAATAATCTGTCACCCGCGTCACCTAATCCGGGTAAAATGTAACCCTGCTCGTTGAGCTGCCGGTCCAGGGCCGCGCAGTAGATCCTGATGTCGGGGTGCGCGGCAGTCAGTCGTCGAACTCCCTCCGGGGCGGCGACCAGACACATGAAGCGAATGTCGGTCGCACCGGCGCGTTTCAGCGACGCAACCGCCACGGCCGCGCTTCCTCCCGTCGCCAACATTGGGTCGAGTACGAAGAACTGCCGCTCGCTCGCATCTCCCGGAACCTTGAAGTAGTAGTCAACGGGCTCGAGCGTCTCGTGATTTCTGTAAAGACCAATGTGACCAACGCGCGCCGAGGGGACCAGTCGTAGAATCCCCTCCACCATGCCCAGCCCTGCGCGGAGGATCGGCACAAGCGTCAGCTTCTTTCCGCTTACGCGCCATCCACTCGCAGGCTCGAGCGGTGTTTCCACGGGAGTCGGCTCCAGAAGGAGATCGCTCGTGGTCTCGTACGCCATCAGCATGGCAATCTCGTCAACGAGCTCCTTGAATATTTTCGTCGGCGTGGAGCGATCACGCAGTATGGTGAGCTTGTGCTGAATCAGCGGATGCCGAGTGATCGATAGCGCGGGAAAGTCGGATGCTGTGTGCATAAATGGGGGAGCAGGATTCGGGACGCTACGAGGGCACCGGAATGCTAACGGATTTACCTACATACAACACGTCGCCGTTTTTACCGAGCATCGCCTTTCCGCGCCGCGACTCCAGAACTACCTTGTCGGCATGAATGAATACCAGGCCGTAATCCTCAAGCTTTCGTCGCGCACGCAGGAGGACGAGGATGCGCTCACCGATCTCCTGAACGAGCGTAGCCGCGGTGGGTGGACGCCCACTCTAATTTCACAGGACCAACAACGAATTACGCTTGTCTTTTGCCGCTTGACGGAGACGGCAGCAGACCCGGAAGTCGGAAATGCCAGCAGAGAGCAGCCATAAGACCCGGCATCGACGAACAGCTACGCACCCCCCCCCGTGAAGCTGGGCGAGAGGTGTCCGGCGCTACGATAGGCGAGCAATATGCTCGCCTCCCGCTGCCGGGCGAGCGACCATTGCAAGCGGCTGAGTGCACGGCCGCCGCTGCCAAAACCCGAACTGGAAACGTCGAGGCCTTATGAACGCACGGGCGGTTGCACTGGTCTTCTGTCTTGTGATGCTCCTCGAGTCCAGCATCGCCGTCCAGGCGCAGACAGGCGGCGCGGCTTCCGCGCGTCTTCACTCGCTCTTCGCCGAGGCCTGGGCATTCGAGCTGCGCGAAGATCCGTTTCTCGCCACCGAAGCCGGCATTGAGATTCACGACAGCAGACTCCCTTCCGCAAGAACGGAGGACGAGGTCCGCCGCGCGCGTATGCGCCGTTCATATCTCGGCAGACTGAAGACAATTCCCCGTGCCCGACTTGGCGCGCGTGACCGGGTGAGTTACGACATGTTCGACAGGATGCTCAAGGACCGCGTGTCCGAGTTTGACTTCGGGTCGTACCGAATCCCGATTCTAGCGGACGCCGGCTTCCACATCGAGTTCGCACAACTCGCAAGCCGGGTTCCGCTCGCCACGACGCGCGATTATGAGAATTACATAGCGCGCCTCCGCGCCTTTCCCGAGTTCACGCGTCAGAATATCGGGATAATGCGCGAAGGAATGGAGGCCGGTTTTACGATACCAAAAGTCACGATGCAGGGCTACGATGTCACAATTGCGACCCACATCGTTGATGACTTGACGAAGAGCGTTTTTTACAAACCGTTCGAATCGTTCCCGACAACGGTGCCGGAGCGCGACCGCGAACGGCTGCGCGGGGAAGGCAAGCGAGCGATTGCCGAGGGTGCGATTGCGGGGTACCGCGCCTTTCTCGAGTTCATGACATCTGAATATGTCCCTCGCGCGCGCGCGACCCTGGGTGCTTCCGACCTCCCGAACGGCAGAGCGTATTACGACTTTCTCGTCCGCTCACATACGACCCTCGATATAACGCCCAGACAGGTGCACGACATCGGTTTGGCGGAGGTTCGCCGTATTCGCGCTGAGATGGATACCGTAATGCGCGCGACAGGCTTCACAGGCGACTTTGCCGCCTTTCTCTCGTTTCTGCGATCCGATCCCCGCTTTTACGCCAAGACGGGCGAAGAGCTGCTGAAGGAAGCTTCGTGGATCGCCAAGCGGATGGACGGTCAGTTGCCGCTGTTTTTCAGAATGCTGCCGAGACTGCCATACGGAGTGGAGGCAGTGCCCGCACATCTCGCACCGAAGTACACCGCCGGCCGGTACATCTCCGCACCAGAGGGGAGCACGCGGCCAGGCTACTACTGGGTAAACACGTATGCACTCGAAAGCCGCCCGCTTTACGCGCTCGAGGCATTGACTCTCCACGAAGCGGTGCCGGGTCATCATCTGCAGTTTGCGCTCAGCCGCGAGCTAAAAGGACTGCCTGAGTTTCGCCGCTTTGCTGGAATCTCTGCGTACTCGGAGGGTTGGGGACTGTACTCCGAACGGCTGGGGCTCGAGGCGGGGTTCTATAAGGATCCATACAGAAACTTCGGGCGGCTCACTTATGAGATGTGGCGCGCGTGCCGGCTGGTAGTCGATACTGGACTTCACTCAATGGGCTGGACGCGCAATCAGGCCATGGAATTCCTGGCATCGAACACGGCGCTTTCGCTGCACGAAGTGAAGACGGAGACGGATCGCTACATCTCGTGGCCCGGGCAGGCACTGGCGTACAAGATGGGGGAGATCAAGATCCGGGAGTTGCGAGGGAAAGCGGAGGCGCAACTGGAAGACCGGTTCGACGTGCGGGAGTTTCACGATGTCGTGCTACGCAATGGAGTGGTGCCGCTGACCGTATTGGAAGGAGAGGTGAACGCGTGGCTAACTTCCAAAAGGAGAAAGTAGTCAGCGTCCGGCCGTGCTCGGCCAGCGCCTCCCCATGATCGTAATGATTCTCACAGAATGCAATTGAATTCATGTACCTCACTTTTCTGGGCGCCGCCCGTGAAGTTACTGGTTCCTGCCACCTCCTCGAGGTCAATGGCCATACGGTCATGCTCGATTGCGGAATGTTTCAGGGCAAACGCTCCGACTCGAGCGAGAAGAACCGCACAATCCCGTATCCCGTCGCCCGGATCGATGCAGTAGTTCTGAGCCACGCGCACATCGACCACGCCGGCCGCCTTCCGTTTCTCGCCAGGCTGGGGTATGACCAGACCATCTTCTGCACGCCCGCTACTCGCGACCTGACGGCCATCATGCTGGCCGACTCGGCGCACATTCAGGAAAAGGATGCGCAATACCTCAACCGGCGAAACCAGACTCCGGTTCCTCCGCTCTACACACTTCGCGACGCAGCGCGGGCGCAGGAGCTGATGGTCGCCGTTCCATACCACAAGCAGTTTGATGTAGTGCCCGGTGTTCGCGCCACCTACTTCGATGCAGGTCACATCCTTGGCTCCGCCTGTGTTCTGCTCGAATGCACCGAGAACGGGACGACGAAACGCCTGCTCTTCTCCGCCGACATCGGACGCTGGGGGCTTCCGATCATTCGTGATCCCGAGATGCCCGAAGGCGCCGATACCGTGATCATGGAGTCGACGTACGGCAATCGCGATCACGAAAGTGTCGACGGAGCTCGCGCGCATCTCGCACGTGTGATTCGCGAGACGGCGGCCAGGGGCGGCCGGGTCATGATTCCAGCTTTTGCTGTCGGCCGCACGCAGGAGATCGTATACGATCTCCACGTACTTGCTCGCTCGGGGGAGGTTCCAGCCATACCGATCTTCGTCGACAGCCCACTGGCGATCGATGCGACTACCATCTTTGCGCAGCATCCGGATCTCTTCGACCAGAGCGAGGATCTCATTCAACGCGTGGAGCACCTCTTCCATCACGGTCAGGTGCGTTACACGCGCAAGCCGGAAGAATCGAAAGCGCTCAACCAGATGCACGGACCGATAATCATCATCGCCGCTTCCGGCATGGCGGAATCCGGTCGTATCGTGCACCACCTGAAGAATGGCGCCGGCAACCCAAACAACACGATTCTGATTGTGGGGTTCCAGGCCGAACACACCACGGGACGCCGCATCGTGGAGAAACGACCGGTGATCAAGCTACTCGGAGAGGAAGTGGAGCTGCGGGCCCGAGTCGAGGTCATCAACGGCTACAGTGCCCACGCGGACAGAGTGGAGCTCAAGCGCTGGCTGGATGGCGTCAAGTCAAAGTCACCGAATCTCAGGGACGTCCACCTCGTACATGGTGAGCCCGAGGCGCAGGCCGCGCTCGTCGAGCGGTTGACCTCGAGCGGATATCGTGTCAATTGTCCAGCTCGGGGGAGCCGAGTTTCCTTCTGACGTACACGCGATGACTTCGTCATCACCACCAAGCGAAAGAAAGCCTCGCCCGGACGCGGCGGACAGGATTCTGCGCGCGACGGCACGGGCGATCGTGCGTTCCGGTGCGGTGGCGGTGACGATGAGCGAGGTGGCGGAGGAGGCGGCGGTGAGCAAGGGACTCATTCACTACCACTTCCACGACAAGGAAACACTGCTCGCGCGACTCGTGGAGTGGATCACGCGTAGCCTTCTCGAGCGCGAGCAGCGCGCGCTAGCCAACTCGGCGCCGCGCCACGCGGTGGATGATCTCTGGAGGTGGCTCGAGGGTGAGCTGGAGCGCGGTCACATCCGCGTGCTGAACGAGCTGTCGGAGTGGCGCGGTGAGCTTGTGAAGCGATCCATAGGGGAGTCGGCGCGGTTGCGTCGAGTGACGGCCGCTGATACGGTGGAGCACCTCTTCGAGCTGCTGGGGCTTCGGCTGCGCGTGCCAAGCGGGCTAGTCGCCGAGGTTGTCGTCGCGTTCGTGGATGGACTAGCGGTGTCGAGCGTCGTGGCACCTGAAGCGAATCCGCGTGCGTCGTTCGACGTGATGTGGCTTGCGCTACTGAGTCTCGCGGAGTGACGGGAACTGGATTGCGGATTGGTGACGAACTGTGAACTGCGAACCGTGAACTACTAACTGCGAACTACTAACTGCCTACTACTAACTGCCTACTGGCAAGCCAATGACGGTCATGCGAGTGCGTGCTGGAACAAGCGGTTTTGCGTACAATGAATGGAAGGGGAGTTTCTATCCATCAAGTCTCAAGGCCGACGACATGCTCCGCTACTACGCCGGGCACTTCTCGGCGGTCGAGATCAACAACACATTCTACCGCACTCCCTCGGAGAGCACCCTCGTAAACTGGGCTGAAAGCGTGCCTGAGGGCTTTACCTTCGTGCTAAAGGCATCGCAGCGGATCACACACGTGAGGCGGTTGAGAGAAGTAAGCTCGGAGGTCGCCTTTTTCCTGCAGACCGCGTCCGTGCTCGGCGACAAGTTGGGTCCCACACTCTTCCAGCTTCCGCCCAACATGAAGAAGGATGTCCCCAGGCTTACCGAGTTTCTCACACTAATACCGCGCGTATGGAGAGCGGCATTCGAGTTCCGGCACGCATCCTGGTTCGACGAAGAGGTGTTCGACGCGTTGCGCTCCCGCGATGTCGCGCTCTGTATGGCAGACACCGATGAAGAGACGACGCCATTTGTAGCGACGGCGTCCTGGGGGTATCTCCGGCTGCGCCGCGTGGCGTATGACGAAGCGGATCTTGCAGCGTGGGCAGAACGCGTATTGGCGCAGAGCTGGGGGGAGGCGTTCGTCTTCTTCAAGCACGAGGATGAGGCGACGGGGCCGGCGCTCGCCGCTCAGTTCATGGGGTTGGTAGGTCCGGCTTCCGAGGCACCGGGGTGAGGTTGGGTGACGGGCCCACGGGCCAAACCAACCTGGTCAGTCCGATGGTAGAAGGGTTGCCCAGCTTGCGATTGTGCCGGCCAGCCCTTCGAGAACTTCGGCGTTCGTACGCCCGGCGCGCTTTGGCACGGAGAAGGAATGGTCGGCGCCTTCAACGATGTGGAACGTCGCGCGCGTCCCGAGTTTTCGGACTAGCGGCTCGAGAAGCGCGAGGTCGGCGAGATCATCCCGAGTCCCTTGAAGAAAGAGCATCGGGACCCCGATGCGCGCCAGGTGCTCCGCGCGCTTGACGTCCGGCCGCCTGGGTGCGTGAAGCGGAAAGCCCAGAAAGAACAATCCTCGAATGCCTTCGAGTGGTTCATTCGCGGCGGCTGAAGATGTCATTCGGCCGCCAAAGGATTTACCTCCCGCGATGAGCGGCAGATTTGGGAGCGCGGTCTTCGCCGCATGAACGGCAGCGCGCACCGGGAGCCTGTTCGCTATTGACGCGGCGGAGGCGGGCAACGACATCCCAAGCCAGCGAATCGAAGCTGTCGAATTCCTGCTGCATGTCAAGCGTGTCCGGTAAAACTCCCTCATCTCGCCTTCAACTTTCTCTCGTAAAAAATGCGCCTGACGCGCACACTCACGACGCTGCCGCTCGGTTTCGTCACGTAGTTCAACATTGCGGGCGGGGCCTTCACCACAGAAGGGCTCGTTGCGGAAGTGGGGCCC
>JBPCJT010000158.1:0-8785 GCA_051005015.1 Gemmatimonadaceae bacterium
TTGTATTCGTCAGGATAGAACATCTGGACGGCCATCGCCTCCCAGCCGCCAGTCGATCCTCCGTAGGTAAACCGCGCCCATCCGCTTCCGATCCCTCGGAAGCGCCGCTCTATCTCTGGAATGAGCTCGCGCTGGATCGCATCGCCGTAGGGTCCATTGTTGGCGGAATTCACGGCATACGAGTCGTCGTAGAAGGGAGTCGCATGCTGGATCTCTATGAGGAGCACTCGCGGGAACCCCTTGCCAGTCCAGTCCTGGAAGAACTGCCAGGCGAGCTGCTGCTGAATTCGGTTGTAGCCAGGCAAACTGAACCGCTCGCTGTAATCAGGCGCCAACGAGGTATCGGGAGGTGTCTCCCTCCAGCCACCGACTTCCGAGGGGAAATGTCCGTGGTTGATTACGACCGGGTAGCGCACATCGGGGTGTTCCGCGTACCCCCACGGGAGCAGCACCCAGGCCGCGATGTGCATATCGCGCCCCCAGAACTTCGAGAGCCGTTCGCTCCTTATCCTGACATACTTTACGTACTTCGTCTCCTTTTTGGCAAAATCCTCTACCGGCGGAATTTCCTGATCCAGAGCCATCCGGACAACCTCGCGGCGTGATGGGTCGAGGGCGACCTCCACTGGCTTGGAATAGAGATTCCCGGGCTTGCGGTTCCACTGTTGTCCCTCCCAGCGGTCAGGTGGGAGTTTTACCGTGTGGCCATCGCTGCGCCGGAACGTCTCGTAGCGATTGATGAAGGCCTGAACCCTGTAGCGGCCTTTGGGCACATCCGATAACGAGCGCAGTGGATAGCCAAAGGCGCGCGCGTCAACGAAACGCTCCTCACTGGCCCGCCAGCCTTCCACGTCGACCCCGAAGACGAGCTGCGTGGTAAGTGCGTCGGAAATCTGGAAACGCGGCTCGGCGCTCGTGTCGCTGGAAATCAGCAGGAGCAGGCGGCCATCGATCGGCACTGAACTTCGCGATCCCGGAAATGTGATCGCGAAGCGGAGGGGAGAATCGGCAGGCTGAGTGCTCGCTGCAACCGGGGGTGCGAGCAGAGCGAGGACGGTGAAGGACCAGTGGTGGGTGCGCATCTGGAAACTCGCCAGCGTGGGATGTATACGAATGTACGGAGGCCGGGTATGAGAAGCCGTCAAAGTGAAACGGGTACGGATCGCCAGAACTCGGAACGAAGTGGGCCTGGCCCTGAGATAATTGACGCGATGATGGTCCGGCAGTCAACGACTGCCGGACGCTCACTACTTACTCCCCAGGCTCCTCCGAAACTCGCGCTCCTTCGCCTTCCAATCCGTCTTGCTACTCGCCAGATTGTGGCCTAACTCTGACGGATCTGACGTATGCATTGGACATTCCGAAGCCGCTTGGCGATGGGGTTGGCGGCGATCATCTCTTTTGTGCCCCCCGTAACCGCCCAGCGCACCGCCAAGCCTCCGCTTCACGCCAGGCACTGGATTGCCATCACCGGCAAACCGCTCGGCGCAACCGCCGGTGCCATGATGTTCCAGAAGGGTGGCAATGCGGTTGACGCGGCCTGCGCGATGCTCGCTGCCACGGCGACCATGTGGGACGTCCTGTCGTGGGGTGGCGAGACGCAGGCGCTTATTTATCATCCGCAGCTCAAGAAGGTTATTGGCATCAACGCGCTCGGCGTCGCCCCAACGGGAGCAACCGCGGATTTCTATCGAGTGAAGGGACACCGGTATCCGCCGGAATATGGGCCCCTCGCCGCGGTAACGCCCGGCACGCCCGGTGGACTACTGACAATGCTCGCGGAGTACGGCCGGTTGTCGCTGGCGGATGTGCTCGCCCCCGCGATCGAGATGGCAGACGGCTACCCGATCGAAGCGCAAACCGCGAACTCGATGGAAAATCAGAAAGCCCGGATCAAGGAGTGGAAGTATTCGCCGGCAGTCTACCTCCCGCACATCGGGGAGGCGCGGGAGGCGCCGTACGCCGGAGAGGTTTTCATGCAGAAGGACCTCGCCGTCACCCTTCGCAAGCTGGTGAAAAGTGAGCAGGAAGCCCTCGCGGCCGGAAAGAGCCGCAAGGCAGCGATCTACGCCGCGTATGATCGATTTTACAAGGGAGATATTGCAGAGGAGCTGGTGCGCGGCGTCAAGGAAGACGGCGGCGTAATTACGATGCGCGATCTCGCCAGCTGGAAGGTTCGCATAGAGGAGCCGGTGAGCACTACGTACAAGGGGATCGCGGTTTACAAGCTTCCCTTCTGGCAGCAGGGGCCCGCGTTGCTCCAGGCGCTCAACATTCTGGAGTACACGGACGTCAAGGCGATGGGTTTCAACACACCGAAGTACATCCACACCCTGTACCAGGCGATGAATCTCGCATTCGCGGACCGCGATTTTTACTATGGCGACCCCTATTTCCCACCGGAGGAGCCTGTAAGGGGGCTGCTATCGAAGGAGTACGCAAAGGCTCGTCTTGCGCAGATCGACTGGACGAGGAACGACCCGAACGTGAAACCTGGAGATCCCTATGTGTACCAGGGCGGAACCAACCCCTTCAAGAAGCTGCTCGCCGAGTGGACGGTGATTCCGGCGCCCGACACCCTCAAGCGGAGCGGACAGCAGGACAGGCCAACTCAGAATTCGGCGAGTACGCTGGATGAGGACGACCGGTTCACACGCTCATTCTACGGCGGAACGACGTCAATCGAGGCGGCCGACGAAGAAGGGTGGGTCGTTTCCGTGACGCCCAGCGGTGGCTGGGTGCCGGCGGTGATTGCTGGGAGGACGGGCGTGGGTCTGAGTCAGCGGGGGCAGAGTTTCGTCACGGACGCACGGGACGGCCCGTACAATGTGATTCAGCCTGGCAAACGCCCCCGTGTGACATTGACGCCGACGCTCGCGCTAAAGGACGGGCTCCCATTTCTTTCTTTCGCGGTGCAGGGTGGTGATTCACAGGATCAGAATCTCCTGCAGTTCTTTCTCAATGTCGTGGAATTCGGTATGACGGTGCAGCAAGCCGTGGAAGCGCCAAACATCAATAGCTTTCAGATGCGATCGTCGTTCGGCGAGCACGAATCGCGGCCGGGCCGAATGCTCGTGGCGTCGTCGACTCCTGATAGCGTGCGGACGGAGCTTCAAAAAATGGGGTACACGCTGGAATTTTCGCGGCTGACATCGGGTCCGATAAACGCGATCTGGTTCGATCGGAAGCATGGCACATTCTGGGGAGGCTCGAGTAACCACGGGGAGGATTACGGGATAGCCTGGTGAGGGAGATCAGGCATCCGGGGAATATCTCGTTTGGAGGTGGGTGGATCCAAGGGTGGAGGAAAGCGCTTGGCGCACATCATTTTCAGGAACGAGTTCAATCGAATTTCAACGCAAAATGGGGCGTAGCTTAGCTGGCAAAGCGCCGGACTGTTAATCCGAAGACCGGTGGTTCGAATCCACCCGCCCCAGTAGGAAGGAAAAGTGAATCATGTGGGGAAGTATGGGACAGTGCAGTAGAGCTCGGCGGTCGCTTCACGGCTAAACACCATGGACGGGGATGCCGTGGGCCACTCTGGCACCACCCATCACCTGCTGTAATCCGCACTGAGCTGGCGCCTTGTCAGGCCGCCAGCGCATCAATTTCGTCCCGTGCCTGAATCGCCCGCCGTCGAAGTGATCGTACTGCACCTCGACCACCAGTTCCGGCTTCAACGGTTTCCACTCCGCTGACCGCTCAGTGCTCCACCGGCTGGGACCTCCCGGTGCGCGACCCGTAAAACCGGCCCCTCCGATCAGCCGTTCGAGCCTGGCGGTCAGTGCGGGCCGCTCCGCGGTCTTGAAGCTCGACATGAAGCCAACGTGGTTCAGCAGGCCATCGTCGTCATACAAACCGAGTAGGAGAGAACCTACGACGCCACCCTTTTCCGCGTACCGGAATCCTCCTACCACGCAGTCCGCCGTCCGCATCAGCTTGATCTTGTGCATTGCCGTGCGTTCGCCGGTCGCGTAGGGCGCATCGAGCCGTTTCGCGATCACTCCGTCCATTCCCGCACCCACGGTTCGCAGCCATTCGCGCACCACCGAGATCTCGGTTGTCGCCGGCGACAGCATGATCCCGCTCCCCTTGGGAAAAAACCTCGTCGCGAAGGCGTCAAGCCGTTCATGCCGCTCGCTGAGCGGCCGGTCTACCAGCGGTGTTCCCCGCTCGCTTACCAGCAAGTCGAACACGATTAGTGACGCCGGATGCTCTGTCGCCAGCTTTGTAACGCGACTGGCGGCCGGGTGGATTCGCTGGAGCAACGCGTCAAAGGAAAGGGTTCCGCCCAATGCCACCACAATCTCACCGTCGAGCACGAACCTGGGCGCCCTAATTGACATCAGAGTGGCTACGACGTCCGGGAAGTACCGCGTGAGCGGCTTTCCGGACTTTGACATGAGCTCGATGTCCCCGTCGTCCTTGAAGGCCAGGCAGCGAAATCCATCCCACTTTGGCTCGTACAACCACCCATCGGCAGTCGGAATCTCGGCGACGGACCTGGCCTCCATCGCCGCGTAGTTTTTCGGAAGCGGAAGTGTCACAGGTATTTTTCGAGGCGAAAGCGTCCGCTCTTCGCGAGCATCGGTTTCCAGAGATCTCCCAGCTTTCGCACACGCGCGGGCACATTGCGCAGATGGAAATCCTCGATCTTCAGTCCATGCTGTATTTCTTCCCAGGAAACTGGCGTGGAAACTGTGGCCTCCGGCCTGGGTCGTACCGAGTAGATGGACGCCAGAGTGCGTCCCCAGGCATTCTGGTTGTAGTCTACCAACACCCGCCCCTTTGGACGTTTAGCGATTCTGTACTCCGCCGTCACGATCTTTGGATGTTGGCCGGCTATCGTTAACGCCAGACTCTTCGCGAAGGTCCAAACCTCCTTTTGAGTTGGACCGCGCACGATGGGCACATAGACGTGAATTCCCCTGGATCCCGTCGTCTTGGCGAAGGCTGGCATTCCCAGGGCGGAGAGAGATTCGTGCACAATGAGTGCTGCTTCTAGCACTCGATCGAATGAGGCCCCCGGGACCGGGTCCAGATCGAAGTGCACGTAATCAGGCCGGTCGACGTCGCCGCACTGTGCATACCACTGGTTCAAATCGATGCAGCCGAGGTTCACCACCCAGAGCAGGGACGCCAGATCCTGGACCATTGGGAAGTCGATAACGCTCCCTGACGAATGCTCGATCGAGCAGAGCTCAATCCATTCAGGACGCGACGTGGGGGCCCTTTTCATGAAGAAAAACTCCCCAGCGGCTCCGTGCGGGTAGCGCTTCATGACCATTGCGCGCCCGCGAAGGTGCGGAAGAAGTGCGGTTGACACCTCGGCGTAGAAGCGGAGGAGGTCACCTTTAGTAACGCCAAGCGCCGGCCAGAATGGCTTGTGAAGATTCGTCAGCCGTACGTCCTTGTCGCCGATCGTCAGCGTGGCCTCGTTGACGTCGGCAGGGATGATTGATGAGCCTGAGACTCGAGTCCGTTTCGCGGCCGACGACGTCACTGCGCGGCGCCCTCCTTGGCGATCACACTGATCTGGCCACCGGGCTCGAGAACAGCGTAATCGATGTCGCTCAAGCGTTTGGTTCCGCGCTGCAAGCGAGCCGCGGTCAGAATCTCCTGCTCGTCAACGCGTTCCTTGTTCATATGTTCCTGGAGAATCTGGCCCGCGCGTATAAGCACGAGTGGGACGCCGTCGAGCAGTCGATCGACCCTGGTGGACCGATGCTTGAGCACGGAGAGAATGACGTCCAGTCCCACAAAGGTTGTTATGAGGAGCAGCGCGTTCGTCATCGAGCTATCGTTGCTTGTGAGCGATTGCTGGATCGATTCGCTGATTATGAGTGTGAGGACGAGATCGAAGGTCGTTATGTTGGCGAGCGACCGCTTTCCGGCTATCCGGAAAATGGCAAGCAAAAAGAGATACACGGCCACGGCACGCAGTACGGAATCCATCTCGGCCTCCTTTGCACATCGGGGTCAGGGCAGAACAAACTGGGAAAACGTGATTGCCTGTTCGTCACCGACGCCCGCGCTTCCGGTACATGACCACAGGGAGTTCGGTTCCACCTCGAATCGAATTTTGAATGGTGCGCCCCCGGTTGTCGTGAAGACATAGGAGATGCGGTCTTCGGAGATGTCTTGTGCGCTGGGCTCGGGCGTTACTGCGTGCACCTTGAGAGCGTCGACAAAATCGCGCGCGATCCACAGGCGCAGTTCACCGCGCACGGGCGGGGACATGACGAGGAAATCCAGCGAAGAAAGCGCACGATAGCGCGCTATTCTGTCATACCGGAGCACCAGGCCGTTGGCGGGACCTCCGGCGTGAGAACGAGCCAGTGGCCCCCTGCCGAACACGCCAGCAAGCGTCGCCGCGAGGATGAGCGCCATTATTGCCCAGGTTATCCGCTGCACGCGCCACTCGCGTTTCTGAAACGTCAGATGCGACGCAGACTCCAGGCCCCCTGTCTGACTATCCGTGCTCACGCTATTTGGAGGTCTCCCGCCTGTCCATGCTCCAGTTGTCGTCGTAACCGCAAACTTCCACGGAATGGATTAGCGGAACGGATTATCAGGGGAGATTACCGCCAGCTGTGCTGCTCCGCCAGAGTTATTTCCTGCGGAAACGCTTCTGGGGGTACAAGCACCAGACTGGATGGCAGCGGAGGCATAAAAGGCAGATCCAGCTGCGGCGAGTGGAGGAAGGCAAACTCGTCGCGCTGCAGCTGCTCGATGGCGTATCTGAACCAGAGTGTTTTCATGGGGGCGCGGTAACCTTGCGCGGGCAGAGCAACGATAGCCAGTGCCTCCTCCCGTACTTCTCTGGGCAGGTCGCGGCCGACCGGATGCCTCAATAGCAAGCGGACATCCTCATCGTCGCGCGCGATGAGTGCGGCGCAGAGCAAGTCGAGGAGCTCGAGCATTTCAGGTCCTGGCGGCGGCTCGCTGCGTATGAGGTGGGTGTGGAGATCTTACGGCGATCAAGCCGTCTTGCGGCGTCGTGCGCGGGCGCGAGGCTGCTCCGATGCCTTTTCCTTGACCGCCGCCTTTTGCTTCTTTCCATTGCTAGCGGAACCCTTTCGTTTGCCCTGGTCCAGACTTGCCTGCAAGCGCGACATCAGATCCAGCACATCAGTGCTCGTTGGATCAGCCGGCTCATCGAATCTGAGCTTTTTGCCTTTCATCTTCGCCTGGATTATCCGCATCAGGTTGTCGTGATAGTCATCCGTGTATTTCGCGGGATCGAACGATTCAGCGAGATTGCCGATCAACTGCTCGGCCATCTGCAACTCTTGCGGACGCACGCCTTCGCTCGACGGAAAGTTGAACTCGCCGGCGCCGACGAGCTCGCTCGGGAAACGCATCAGTTCGAGGACGAGCGCATCGTCAACCACCTTTATTCCCGCGAGGTTCTGGGACGAACGGATTGTGATCTTGCCGATACCGACCATTCCCGTACGACGGATAGCCTCACGCAAAAGCCCATACGCCTTCTCCCCGCCCTTGGCAGGAATGAGATAATACGGAGTCTCGAAGTATCGCGGATCGATCTCGTCCGCCTTTACGAAGTCGATGATCTCGAACGCCTTGGACGACTCGATCGCGGCAGACTTGAAGTCTTCGTCGGTAAGCACCACGAACTTGCCCTTCTCGTACTCGTACCCCTTAACGATTTCACCCCACGGCACCGACACACCCTCGGACTCGCAGATGCGATCGTATTTGATCGTGGAAAGATCGGACTCGTGTAGCAGTCTGAAGCTGATCCGCTCAGTTGAGCGAACGGCGGAATGAAGCTGAACCGGTATGTTGACCAGACCGAAGCTGATCGAGCCCTTCCAAATGGATGCCATGAGTCGCTCCGTGTGCGGAATGGAAACGATTTTAGGAATACGTGCGCGAGCAAGTCGAATGCCTTCAACAGGTAGTCCACACCGGGAATGTGAATAATCGTTCGCAGTGTAGCGCTGGAGTGCTCCGATAGTGTGGATGTTTTGTGCATGCGTGCTGACTGTGCTGACACCGCGAACCCGCAGGTTATCCGTTCATTTCAACCACCGGAGCGTTGCCCGAGGGCCCCAGGGCGAGACAGGAAAGTCTGCGAAGAAATATTCCGGAAATATCAACGTGATATCCACAGAAAATTCGGTGTGTTGGTGCATGATGTTGTGATACTTACAACGTTTATCCACCAAGTGGCAAATAGTTATCCACAAGTCCCACAACAACTTACACGCTTTTCACCCATTGCGCCAGATGCGCGACGCTTCTACTTTGGGACGCATCGATGAAGACATCGGTCGATGGACTGGCCGGCCTGAGCATCATGGAGGAAGCATGGATCTGGTCACCTGTGCCGAACCGCGCGGAGCTCTCCAACCCGCACCACTTACGGGGTTGCGAAAGAGCACCGCGAATGAGAAGTGGGAAGGATTTTGGGACGACGATTCGTATGTCGCGCGCTGCACCGCGGCGGATGGCCAGGTCGAGTGGTTCCGGCTGGAAGACGATGGAATATCGGTAGCTTCGTCCGACCCCTTGCCGGTGGCGCTGAGAATTACCCGCAGAGATCCGACTCTGCGCACTCGCGCGATCATGGTGCGAAACACCAAGGATGGCACACCCAGGGCACTGGTGTGGGTGAAGCGTCGATAGCAGACACGCGAGCGACATTCTGATTGCGGGGCCGTTTTCCTCTTGAGCACTGCCGCGTTCGAGTCCAGCGGAATCGAACGCGCTGGTGGGCTAATCCCGACACCCCTGTTACGGTGCCGCTAATGGAATT
>JBPCJT010000159.1:0-3309 GCA_051005015.1 Gemmatimonadaceae bacterium
AACCTTACCAGGCCAGCATCACCCCCAACTGGCGTCCCTCATCGCCTGCGCGGTGCGAAAAAAAACGATCATTGTCACACCGGGTGCAAAAAGCGCTACTGGAAATGCGGCTCACCCCCAACCGGAACGCCTGCGACGCAAGCACCCCGCGCAGATCGACGCGCGCCGGAACCGCCGTATCCTTTCCTGTAAGAAGCCCGTACACATCCGGACTCACCTCATAGCACTGGCCACAGATCGCCGGGCCCAGGTGCGCGCGCAAATCCTCGACGGCGAAACCCCTGGAGCAAAAGACCTCGACACCCCGCTCGAGAATCCTGGAAACCGTCCCCCTCCAGCCGGCGTGAAGCAGGGCGCATGCGCCTGATGGGTGGGCCAGAAAGACCGGGACGCAGTCGGCAACGGTCACTGCCATGGCCGTGCCTCTCGAAGGGGCGAAATGCCCATCAGCGACCGCGGCCCGGAGCCAGCCAGACCATTCAGCGGTGTGCACGGCTATGGAGTCGCCGTGAACCTGTCTCGCGGTTGCAAGTCGCGGTGCCATGGTCGCCAAATGATCTCGCAGTGAATTCCAGCGTTGCATCACGACACGGACTGGCTCATCCGTGGCGATACTGAAGCTACCCGCGACCCGAGTGGTGGTGAACGCGGTTATGCCGAATTCGCCAAAGTCATCGACGCGTTCGGCATGGATCACGTCTAGCGCCTGCGTTCTTCTCTGCGTTTGATACTGGCACCGAGCTCTCCAAGCCTTTCGTCAATGCGCTCGTATCCGCGGTCTATCTGACCGACGTTGTGTATGACGCTGGTTCCCTTCGCGCAGAGCGCCGCCAGTAGAATAGCCATGCCGGCTCGAATGTCGGGAGATTCCAATGTAGCGGCGCGCAGAGCTGATGGGCCCGCCACGATCGCCCTATGGGGGTCGCAAAGCACGATGCGTGCACCCATCGCCACCAGCTTGTCGACGAAGAACATTCGCGACTCGAACATCTTTTCATGCATCAGGATCAGCCCGGTGCACTGCGTTGCCGTCACGATCGCGATCGACATCAGGTCTGCGGGGAACGCGGGCCACGGCTGGTCCTCGAGTTTGGGAACGTGCCCGCCCATGTCGCTGCGTATCTGTTTGCTTTGTCCCGACGGAATAACCAGATCATCGCCTTCTATACGACAGGTGATTCCGAGTCTCTCGAATCCCAGAAGCGTGGATTTGAGGTGCTCCACACCAGCATTCTCAACGCGCAACTCGGAGTCGGTTACCGCGGCAAGCCCGATGAAAGATCCGACTTCGATGTGGTCCGGCCCAATTCGGTGGCGCCCTCCACCAAGCTGGTGGCCGCCCTCTATCGAGAGCATGTTGGTCCCGATACCCTCAATGCGAGCACCGAGAGTCACCAGAAAGTGAGCCAGATCCTGAACGTGCGGTTCACTCGCCGCATTCCGGAGAATCGTGGTTCCCGTGGCGGCGACAGCGGCAACCATGGCGTTTTCAGTAGCCGTTACGCTGGGCTCGTCCAGAAAAACATCAGCTCCAACGAGTTGCTTGGCTCGGATGCTGAAGGTCTCGGAAATTTCGAAAGTGGCACCGAGCTGCTCGAATGCGAGAAAGTGAGTGTCAACGCGCCGCCGCCCGATTACGTCGCCCCCGGGTGGAGGTAAGGTGATTTCACCACAGCGTGCAACGAGCGGACCAGCGAGAAGAATGGACGCGCGAATGCGTGAGCAGAGACCGGGGTCGAGCTCGGAGGCGCGAACCGTGGACGCGTGGATGGTAAGGCTATTGCGACTCGTCCAGTCCGCCGAAACGCCCAGGGTGCGCACAAGCTCTACGAGCGTCTCCACATCGCTGATGCGCGGGACGTTGTCGAGTTGCACCTGCTGATCGGTTAGCAGCGCGGCCGCTATTATGGGGAGTGCGGCGTTCTTGTTACCGGATGGGCGAATTGATCCGGAAAGCGTGCGCCCACCTTGGACAGTGAATTGCACGGCGGCCAGGCCTCATGATTAGTGTTGTGTAAGCGAGAGAACTATCGCGCGTGGCGCAGAAGTCGCGCCAGCGCCGATTGACAGTCATTACATAGTCTCGTTACGATCTTCTCCCCTGTCATCGACGCACCCTGATCAATGCAGCTTCTTATCGCGGTCATCAACCATCAGGAGAACCTCGAAGACGTGTTGGCCGGCTTCGTCGAGCTGGGAATCACAGGGGCAACCGTAATCGGATCAGAGGGAATGGGACGAGTGTTAAGTCATGATGTACCGATTTTCGCCGGCTTGCGCACGCTGACGGCACGTTCGCGTCCCGGTAATCAAACACTGTTCAGCGTTCTGGACGATGACAAGGTGGATTCCGCTATCGCGCTCATCCAGGAAGTCTGCGGTATCACCACATCGCCGGGAGCCGGTATAGTTTTTACGGTATCGGTAACCCGCGTCGAAGGGCTCGCGCCGGAGTTGGAAAGTGAAGTATAGTTTGTGAGTGGCCCCCGGTTTGCACTTCGTGGGTGGCCCGCTTGGCATTGGCTCCACAGCTGTGTTAATCCTCACTCTGGCTGAACGACATGACAGCTCTGTTAAAGGCGCATGCATTCTTGCTGCTTCAGAGGGTTGCGGCTCTGCCCGACACGCTCTACACCAGGGAGGTTTCGGAGCAGACCGCGTTTCAGACCGTGACCAGCATTGCGAGCGGCCTGATGTCGGTAGCGCTGCTGGTGCTGACAGTCTTCCTGGTGCCCGCGGCGTGGAATTTCAGAAAGAGCTATGAGAAGATCAACAAGCTTCTCGAACGGGTATATGGCGATATCAATCCCATCGTCCGGCACGTGAGCACCATCAGCGACAACGTTGATTACATCACGACATCCATCCGGGTTGACGTGCAGCAGGTTAATCGGACGATCGCGGAGGCGAACCAGCGGCTAAATCACGCGCTCGCGCTTTCAGAACAGCGGCTGAACGAGTTCAATGCGCTGTTGCAGGTGGTACAGCGCGAGGCTGAAGGGGCATTCGTCGCGGCCGCCGCGACCGTTCGAGGCGTGCGGGTGGGCGCCGAAACATTCCAGAGCGAAGCGCTTTCAGCCGGCGCGCCGCCATTTACAGACCCAGACCACGAGGAATTCTACGATGGAGACGACGACTACCCGACCCAAACCCACCGCGAACCGCGCCCGCGCATCCGCCCGCGCACGCAGCGATGAGACACCTCCGTCCGCTATCGCACGCGACCAGTTCGACCTTCTCACCGCAATGATCATGGGTGTCGCCATCGGGACGGCCGCGACCTATCTGCTACGCCGCGGACCCCGTGGC
>JBPCJT010000160.1:0-7927 GCA_051005015.1 Gemmatimonadaceae bacterium
ATCCTGATTTCCGCCTGGCGCGCTTTGCCGAAGCGCCTGACGCCAGTTTTATCCCCGCGCCCTCGGACGGGGTTCTCCCCGAGAAGTTTTTCTCGACTACCAACCTTCCCACCTACGTTCGAATAAAGGGCGAATGGCGGATGCCGAAGGAGCCGCGGATGGATTCCGCGCTCGTCCTGGAACGGAACGGTGAACTGTGGGTGCGCGAGGGACGGCGGGTGCGGAAAGGAGACGCTGTCGCCGTCGGCTACGCGGAAGATGGCTCGGAGGGGATCTTCGTCCACATGTCCGCGTTCCTGGACGAAACGGCGGAAGGGGAGTTCAAGTTCATGACGAGCGAGGTGTCGCGCGAGAAGCCGATCGACTATTCCATCATGGCGCGTTTGCTGATCGAGGAGCGGGATCGCGGTGGATATCCCGTTTGGGTGGCAGGCCCCGCGCTGGTGCACTCGCGAGCGCGCTCGGACATGGAGTGGTTTGTCGCGAACGGATTCGTAGGCGCGTTCCTGGCGGGCAATGCGGTAGCCGTGCATGACATTGAGGCCTCGATTTTTGGGACAACACTCGGCATGACGGGTTCCGGCGAGGCGAGGTCGGGCGGACACGGGCTGCACATGCGGGCGATCAACAAGGTGCGTGCGGCGGGCTCCATCGACAGGGCGGTGGAGCAGGGGATCATTTCCGACGGAATCATGCACGCCCTCGTAAAGCATTCTGTACCGTACGTTCTGTGCGGGTCCATTCGCGACGACGGGCCGCTTCCCGGCGTTTACACGGACGCGCTCGCGGGGCAGGATGCCATGAAACGACATACTACGCGGGCGACGATGGCGATTCTCATCGCTACGGCGCTCCATGCGATCGCGACCGGTAACATGCTTCCGGCATTCGTGACGGAAGAAGACGGGTCGCTGCGCGAGCTGGCGACGATCTGTGTGGATTCGTCCGAGTTCGTGGTAAGCAAGCTCAAGGATCGCGGCACTCATCAGGCGTTCGGAGTAGTGACTAATGCGCAGGCTTTCATGCACATACTGAAGCTGTATGTGGAACGTGAGCTTGTAGCGCGGGGAATCCGCACGCCGGCGCCGGCTGCTCCGGCGGTCGCGCGATGAACGCCGCATGCGAGAGTGGACGAGAGCGCTTTCTTCGGGCGATCGCGGAGCTGGTACCGGCGGAGCGAGTGGCGGAGGTCCATATCTTCCCTCCGATGCTGCAGGGTGGGCAGGAGACGGGGGTAGCGGTGATCGCAGCGTACCCTCTCATCCTGGAAGCGGGGCCCCCCCCCGAATCACAAGATACCGACAATGTCCCCGCTCTCCATGACCAATCCGGTGAACCTGCAATCACCTCAACGCTCGACCGCCTCGTCGTCTACCGAGCCTGCTATCGCTGGACACGCAAGGGGCCCGACCGCGGCCGCTGGGAGATCGAGGTAACCGAGGAAGCCGACGCCCCACTTGGTGCAGTAGGCAATGTCGTCCGAGGGGTATATCGCCGAGCTGGTTCCGGAAGCGAGCCTGAGCGGCTGCCGGGCGACGCGTTTCGCGCCGTAGTGTCGGACGAGCCGTGGACGCCCGGGAGGTAATGGAGGCGTTCCGCGCCTTTCTCCGCGACCACAACCTTCCGGTCACGGCGCAGCGGCAAGCCATTGCCGAAGTCGTTCTGGAAAGCGAGAGGCATCTCTCAGCGGATGATGTCGAACGAGAGCTGGCCGTGCGCGGCGTGATGGTGGGCACGGCAACTGTTTATCGCACGCTCGAGGTGCTCGTGCGGAGCGGACTCGTGGTCGAGCGCGATTTCGGTGAGGGGTTCAAGCGCTACGAGCCCGCGCGTGACGAGCCCCAACACGAACACCTGCTATGTACCGTGTGCGGCAATGTGACGGAATTTAGCGACGAGCGGCTGGATCGCATGACGACGCTAGTCGCGGAAACGCACGGGTACGCGCGCCAGAGGCACAGGCTGGTGATCTTTGGGGTGTGCCCGGATTGCCAGAGGGGAGTAAGGACCAAGGCCAGGTAGGCACACGCCCAGCTGTTCTTCAGTCCTCAGTCCCCAGTCCGATATCGCCTCCACCCGTCCTCGCGTACCTGGTCATTACCACGCGATGGATGTCCCGCGCGTTCTCGAGTTTTGCGTTCGCCAATTCCAGCTCCGGTGGACTGATGATGAAGGGATACGTCTGATCACCACCAGCTGACCCGTGCGCCCCCACCTGATCGTCAAACGAGATGATGTCATAACCGTCGTAGGCGCCAAACAAAACCAGATCCCCCGCATTGGGCTGCGACACCAGCTCGCGAATCGCGCTCACCACGTAGCTCTCCGTTCCATATAAAGCGAGCGGATTTTCACCCGAGAGCACATCTACCTTCTCGCCAACGATCAGTGCGCGTCCTGAGCGGCTTTCCAGGTGAACACCGCTCTTGATCCGCGTCGCAACGAGTCCGATACCTGGATGCACGATCAGCGACGAGTATAACCGCGCCCGGCGCGTATCGCGGGCAATCTCGATGAGGTCGAGCTGGCCTGGTGCGTCGGCGAAATATACCAGTGCCAGACAGGAGCTGTACGTGACAACGACGTTGTGCCGATTGCTGACGTGATACTTCTCGGGGAAAATGATTTCGCGCAGTCCGTATTTGCTGCGAATCCAGCTGAGCAGACGCTTGGATCGCCGGGGACGATGAGGCGATTCGCTATCAACGCTGCTTCCGCCCGCGCCGGATGCTTGTGCCACGGTCTCTACTATCTGCGCCCCGATGTCGGCATACTCGCTGTCCTCCGCGAAGCTCGCGTGAAGCGTGAGCGGATGCCCGGTACCCGCGCTTTGGACGCCATCGTCCAGCATGTGTCTCACAGTCAGACCGAGCGTTTCGCCAAACCGCACCCGATAGCTCACAGCGGGCGTCATGCCGTGATCGGATAAAATCACGAGGTCATAGGGCCGCGAGCTGGTCGCGCGGATCATTCGCCAGATCTCGGCAATTCGGGCATCGGTGCGCTTAAGGTCGATGAGGGATTGTTTGCTCGAGGGTCCGAAATGATGCGCCAGCTCATCGTACTGCATGAACGTGCTGTAGATGACCGGCACCCCCAGGTAGATATCCAGCAAAATTGCCATCGTCTGCAACTCGCGCACGATCACGTTGCAGAAGATTCGAAGAAAAGGAAAAATGCCTTCGGCATGTGTGACTCGGCCCGCAATTTCGCCTGCTGTGCGCTCCCACTCCTCGCGCAGCCATTCACCCACGGACTGCACTACCATGCGGAGATTGCGAATGGGATGCAGGAGAATAAGCAGCGCCATCCTCGTTCCGCCGAGCCGCTGGTAGACTGATGTCTTCTGTCGGGTGGCGATCGTGAAGGCGACCGTCTGCGCATCACCGTCGAGGAGATTCACGTAACTCGATCCGCCAGCCAAAGCGCCCGGCGCCGTGATGCGATCGCGGATATACTGCACGCCGTGGGGCGCATTGCACGTGATCACCTTACGTGCGTCCTTGTCGTAAAAACGAAATGCCGGAATTCCGCCGTTCTCACCGTGGAAGATGCCGGCCTGGCAGTATGGCGTCGCCGATGGGAGGCCGCAGAACCAGCGGCGAATCCCGTAGCCCTCATCTTTTAGCAAACGGGAAACCGTAGGGCAGTAGCCGAGTTTGAGCGCGCGTCTGAGATCGGAATATGCGAGGGCGTCGATCTGAAGGACAATCAGACCACGCCGGTTGTCGCGCGCTCTGCGCTCACGTCTGAAGGGCCAGTACTTTATTGAATAGTACCAGCGGAGCAGTGGGCCCATTCGCTCGCGCCGCCGCCGCTCCCCCACGGGTGCCTGAATAGAAGAAACGGCCGCACTCGGCGCGCTCACGACCTTTACCGCTGGAGTGCTCAGCTTTCTCTCCCCTGTGTAGAGGACCAGGGACCAGGAACCATGGCCCAGGGACCAGGGACTCTCAGTCCTCCTCCAGCCACGCCGCAACCTGTGCCGGCAGCGCCATTGCATTCATCGGCTTGACCAGTATATCTCTGCATCCCAGACGCTTGCACCGCGCGACGACGTATGGCTCGTCGCGCCCGGTTACGGCGACGGTCACACGAGGCGCTAGTCCATCCGCCGAGAGTGTCTCGAGTATCGAGAGCCCGTCGCCGTCCGGCAAAGTAAGGTCGAGCAGCATTACATCCGGCCGCTCGCGCCTAGCGGCATCCAGCGCATCTCGCACGCTGCCGGCATCGCTCACGCGATGACCTGCATCTTCCAGTAGAATGCGCAGTGCGCTCACGATAAGCGCGCTGTCCTCCACGATCAGAATGTGCGCGCCCAACCGTCAGCAGGCGCGAACGGGTACGGTGAAGTAGAAGCGGCTTCCCACCCCTGGAGCGCTCTCGACCCAGATCCGTCCCTCGTGCAACTCCACGAACTTGCGGGCGATAGCCAGTCCCAGTCCGGTGCCGTGGTGATGCCGCGAGGCAGACGCGTCTACTTGCGCAAACTCCCTGAAGACTAGCTCATGATGCTCCGGTGCGATCCCAATGCCGGTGTCTCCCACCTCGATGAGCACGGCGGCACCCACTTCGATCGCCGTGGCGTGGGAGGCGGCAACCCACACTCGTCCGCCCGGCTCGGTAAAGTCGATCGCGTTGCCCAGCAGGTTACTCAGTACGTGTGTGATCTTTTCGCGGTCGGCAAGCACTAGCGGCAAGTCTCCCTCCACGTCCACACCAATTTCCAGCCCCTTTTTCCCAGCGAGCGGCTCCACCTGGTTCGCTACCTGCTCGATCACCGGTCCAATCGCGAACTCGGTTGGAGTTATTGAAAGCTGGTCAGCGGCCCCGCGTGCGTACGTGAGGATCTCTCCCACCATACCGATAAGCTGCCGCCCCCCGCTGATGATCCCGGAGATGCTCTCAAGCTGTTTTGGCGTCAGCTCTCCAAGGATGCCGTCGCGAAGGATCTCAGCGTGAGTGACGATGGCGGTAAGCGGAGTTCGCAGGTCGTGAGTGACGTTGGAGAGAAACTGCGTCTTCAGCGCATCCCGGTTGCGAAGCTCGCTCATCGTTCGGGTCTGCTCGTTGACGCGCTCCTCGAGCGCGGCGAGCCGCTCATCGACAGACTGATAGCCAGCCAGGATGCGTGTCATGTCGATATTCTAGCCGCCATATGATCCCTTGCCAATGGATCGTCCTCCTCTATCTCGTCCACGAGTTGCTGCCGGCTGAGCAGCGACCAGTAACGGCCACCGGCTGCGACGAGTTCCTCGTGCCGTCCCTGTTCAACTACTCGCCCTTCCTCCAGTACGATTATCCAGTCTGAGCCGCGAATGGCGCTGCCCCGGTGCGACGCGATCACGGCCGACCGCTCCCCGAGTACGTCATCGAGCGCGCGGATTATCTCCGCCTCGGTATGCGAATCCACCGCGGAAAGCGCGTCGTCGAAAAGTACGATCAAGGGCCGCCGAGCAAGGGCTCGCGCGAGCGCCACGCGCTGTTTCTGGCCGCCAGACAGGTTTATTCCCCGTTCGCCGAGCAAGGTGTCATACCCGCCGGGAAACCCGGCGATGGTCTGCTCGAGCTGAGCTACCTTCGCCGCCCAGGTTGCGTCTCCTGGCGAGCCGTAAGCGAGATTCTCCCCGACGGTGTCGCTGAAGAGAAAGCTTTCCTGCGGTACATAGCCGATTCCCGAGCGCAGGGATGCGAGCGATATCTCGGTTATGGGGATTCCATCGATTAGAATGGTGCCCTCCTGTGGATCGTACATGCGGGGGATGAGATCAATGAGAGCACTCTTGCCGCTTCCCGTCCCGCCAGCAACTCCGAGAGTCGCGCCAGCGGGGAGGTGAAAGGACACGTTTCGCAGAACCCAGCGTGGCTCCGCATCACCGGTCACAGGATAATGAAAGCCCACATCGCGGAACTCTATCGAGCGTCCGGAAACGCCAGTCGGCAGCGTCTGTGGGTGGGTGGGATTTCGGAGCGTGGAGCGCGCTGCGAATATCTGGTTGAGTCGCGCCATCGACGCCGCAGCTCGCTGAAACAGGTTTATGACCCACCCAAGTGCGATCATCGGCCAGGTGAGCATGGCGAGATACAGCCCAAACGCTACAAGTGAGCCGACGCTCATAACACCGCGGACAACCTGATCACCTCCTACGCCCAGCACGATCGCCGCTGCCAGCCCGGCAAGCAATGCGAAGGCGGGATTCATCACCCCCCACATTTTGACGAGCTGCATGTTCCGCCGAACGTATTCGTCATTCAGCGTTTCGAAACGTGTGATTTCAGGCCCTTCCTGGCGATAGGCCCGCACGATTCGCACGCCTGCGATGTTCTCCTGGGCCCGCGTCGTGATGGTAGAGAAATGCTCCTGCACCGCTTCGAAGCGATCATGCAGCGCCTTGCCAAGCCGAACCATCATGACCGGCAGGAGTACTAATGGAAGGAGGGCGAGCAGTGTTAGCCGAATACTGATCCCGAGCATGAAGACGAGAGCGAAAATGCCTCCGGCTATCGTGTTCACGAAGTACATGATCGCCGGGCCGGCAGCCATGCGTACCGCGCCGAGATCGTTTGTCATGCGTGCCATGATGTCACCGGTACGCATGTGTGCAAAATACGCCTGGTCGAGCGTCTCAAGGTGAGTGAAGAGATCGTTGCGGAGGTCGTACTCGATCTGGCGGCTGAGGCCATTGAGTATCTGGCGCATGCCATATCGCGCGAGGCCACTTGCGAACGCTACAAGCACCATCGCGCCGGCTATCGTCCAGATTCGTAATGCCGGGAGACCGCTCGTAATTCCATCGATCGCGCTACGGAGCAGCCAGGGAACCACTGCTTGGAATGCCGAAGAAATGATGACGGAAAGCAAGCCCAGCGCCAGGGCCCACCTATAGGGCCGAAAATAGGGCAAAAGGGTGCGCAGAGCCTTCATGGCTGGCACATCCTTTGCCCTCTTAGGTGGTTTGGCCGGACCAGCACGAACGGCCCGTAAATTTGTAAATGCAAGTCAACCAAGTAGTTACGGATTAGGCTCTTTTTTCGGAGGATCAGAATGAGAAAATATATTCGCCCGTTCGCCGCGCCGCTGGCGCTTGCACTCCTAATCGCGGCTGGCGCGTGCAAGGGCAAAGACAACACCCTTGCCCTGGACACTGCACTCCCAAGCGATCTAGAGCTCGCGGGTGCCGATACGGCCGTGCAGCCAGGGCTGAATGACGTACCGGCGCCGACGGCTAGTCAGCCGGCGCCTGTCGCGACTCCACGCCCCAACAACCCGCCGCGCTCCGCGCCGCGGACTCCGAGACGCACTACGACTCCCGCCGCGCCTGCTGGACCCTCGAAGACGACGAGCGGCAACACAGTGGCGACCGGCGCTACAGGCTCTGAAGGACGCTTGGCGACGATTGGCGCCGGCACCACGATCAATCTGACCTCCGGCTCGCGAGTATGCACTAATACGCACAAGGCCGGCGACAAATTTACCGCCACTGTCAGCGCAGCCGTCGTAGGATCGAATGGCGCGGTGATCCCTGCCGGCGCCACGGCGGTTGTCCAGGTAACCTCCGTAAAGCGCAGTGAAAATGCGAATGACCCGGCGCAGATTGGTCTGGTTGTTCAGACGATCAGCTTCGGCGGAAAATCGTATCCGGTTGACGCCACAATCACGTCTGCGGCCGTTGACCGCACTCGCGAATCCGGGACGAAGGATGATGCCAAGAAAGTCGTTGGAGGCGCGGTGGTTGGCGCCATCATCGGCCAGATCCTCGGCAAGGACACCAAGTCCACCGTCATTGGCGCGGCCACAGGCGCAGCGGCAGGTACTGCTGTAGCCGTCGGGACCGCTGACTACGCGGGCTGCATTCCTTCGGGCGGACGGATCGCGATCAAGCTGAACTCCGCGGCGACGATACAAGCGGAGTAGTTGGTGGGAATT
>JBPCJT010000161.1:0-8298 GCA_051005015.1 Gemmatimonadaceae bacterium
CGAGCCGGACAGCCAGGTCCGCAACAGGTTGATGGACGACATAATCGGGGCCAATTCGTTCGACGTTCCGCCAAGCTGGGTAACGCAAATGGTTCAGGCGTATATGGAGGCCTATAAAATTCCGGAAGAGGAGCAGGAGCGCTTCAAGGCCGAACTTCGGCCGGTTGCAGAACGCCAGGTACGGCGGGATCTGGTGATCGACACGTTGGCTGCTCGCGAGTCACTGGCAGCGACGGAGGCGGAAATCGACGACCGGATCGGTGAGGTGGCGGTGAAGCGAAACGCCGATCCGGGAAAACTGTACGCTTCGCTGCAGAAGTCCGGACGGCTCAAGGAGATGGAGCGCAGCATAACCGAGGAGAAGGTGTTCGACTGGCTGCTCAAGCAGAATACGGTGGAAACTGAACAATGAACGGTGATCGGTGATCGTTAGGCAGTGATCAGTAACAGTGACCAACAACCCCAGGATTCACGATGATGGCTACGATTTATCCTCCCTATGTGATAGAGCGATCCAGCCGCGGCGAGCGGACTTACGATATTTTCTCGCGCCTGCTAATGGATCGAATCATCTTCTGCGGCACGCCGATTAATGACGACGTGGCCAATATCATAATCGCGCAGATGCTCTTTCTGGATGCCGATAATCCGGAGCGCGACGTCCATCTGTACATCAACTCCCCGGGTGGCAGCGTTTCGGCGGGGATGGCGATCTACGACACGATGCAGTACATGAACGCGGCGGTCCGCACGACATGCATGGGCCTCGCCGCCAGCATGGGTGCCTTTCTTCTCGCCGCAGGACGGCCCGGCAAGCGAACGGCTCTGCCACACGCCCGCATCATGATTCACCAGCCTTCCGGCGGCACGCAGGGAACGGCGGCCGACATCGAGATTCAGGCGCGCGAGATTCTGTATCTGCGTGGCAAGATGAACGAGCTCATGGGGAAGCACACCGGAAGGCCCGTGGAGCAGATTGAGCGCGATATCGATCGAGATCGCTTCATGTCGGCTGAGGAGGCCAAAGCCTACGGAATCATCGACAACGTCATATCCCACCGGGCCAACCTGGTCCCGGTTGGCGTAGAGAAGGAAACCAAGTAGCAGTGCGGGGGTCCAGATTGTGAATCTGCCCGCCTTCCAGCGTAAGCCCGTGCCCATTGACCGCCCCGACGCGTCATCATTATGGTTAGCTGAGCCCTGCCGTGCCGGTGTCAGCTCCGGTGCACCCTACCCCGCTTGAACGATGGCCCGGACCACCATGTCGCACGATAAACATTTACGCTGTTCCTTCTGCGGAAAGTCAAAGGACTCGGTTCGGAAGTTCATTTCCGGCCCGTCCGTCTATATCTGCAACGAGTGCATCTCGCTCTGTAACGAGATCCTTGCGGAGGACGAAGAGCGCGAAGTTGCCGAAGCGATCACGCAGGTTCCCACCCCGCAGGAGATCAAGGACACACTCGATCAATACGTCATTGGGCAGGATCGCGCCAAGAAAGCACTCGCGGTGGCTGTCTACAATCATTACAAGCGCATCAACAGCATCTCAACGCGCCCTGATGACGTAGAGCTGGACAAGTCGAACATTCTGCTAATCGGTCCCACCGGTGTCGGCAAGACGCTCCTGGCGCAGACTCTGGCGCGAATTCTGGACGTTCCGTTCACCATCGCTGACGCAACGACGCTCACCGAGGCCGGATACGTCGGCGAAGATGTCGAAAACATCCTCGTCCGGCTGCTGCAGGCAGGCGACTTCAACGTGGCCGAGTGCGAGCGCGGAATTGTCTATATCGACGAGATCGACAAGATTGCCCGGAAGTCGGAAAATCCAAGCATCACACGCGACGTATCGGGCGAAGGGGTGCAGCAGGCCCTGCTCAAGATCCTCGAGGGAACAGTTGCTTCTGTTCCTCCCCAGGGTGGCAGAAAACACCCGCAGCAGGAATACATCCAGATCAATACCAAGGACATTCTTTTTATCTGCGGTGGTGCTTTTGACGGCCTGGAAAAGATCATTGAGGCCCGCACCGGACGCCGTCAGATCGGATTCTCGAAGGAAGAACTGAAAGGGGGAAAGGATAAGAACGTGGTGAAGAATCCTTTCGCCGAGGTAGAACCGGACGATCTGCTGCGCTACGGCTTGATTCCCGAGCTCGTTGGAAGGCTCCCGGTTTCGGTGCCACTCGAGACGCTGGACGAAGACTCTCTGGTAAAGATCCTCAAGGAGCCGAAGAATGCCCTGGTAAAGCAGTACGCCAAGCTCTTCGATCTCGAGGAAGTAAAGCTCACGTTCGAGGAGTCCGCGCTTCGAGCCGTCGCGCGCAAGGCACTCAAACGGGGCACCGGCGCTCGCGGCCTACGTGCCATCCTCGAGGATATCATGACGGACATAATGTTCGATCTTCCTACCCGCGACGACATCACCGAGGTAAAAATTACGGAAGCGTCCGTCCTGAACAACACAGCTCCAATGCTCGAAATCTCGCCGAAGCGGAAGAAGAAGGAAGCGTAGCAAAAGAAGCCCTTTGATCGCGAGTTCGTAAAGGTTCCGGTATCGCCGGGACCTTTATTGTTCCTGCATATTGTCGGCGATAGAGCGTCGGCCCGCAATCCGCAATCGGCGTTATCTTCCCTTCATGACCCTTTCCATAACGCGCGACGAGGAATCTTTCACGGTCGCCGACCGGCTCCCCGTGCTTCCGCTGCGAGATGTGGTCCTCTTCCCCTATGTGGTAATCCCGCTTCTGGTGGGACGCGCGGCGTCACTTGCCGCCCTGGAAGCCTCTTCGGAGGACCGCTGGATTTTTCTCGTCGCACAGCGAAATGGCGACGTCCAGGATCCGGTGGCCGCGGATCTCTTCCGGATAGGAGTAGTTGCGCGCATTCTGCAGCTTACGCGGCTACCCAACGGAACGATCAAGGTGCTGGTCGAGGGCGTTGCACGGGCCCGCGTGACACGATATGCAGCGACTGAACACTATCTCCGCGCTGCGATTACGCCGGTGCCACTCTCCTCTACACCCCGGAAAAATGACGATCACGCACGCCGGCGCCGTGCGCTGTCTCTCTTCGAGGAGTATGCCGTGTTGCACCGCCGTATTCCGGCCGAAGTCATTGGTATGGTGCAGGGACTCGAATCCGATATTCAGCGCGCCTACGCAATCGCGGCGCACGTACTGGTCGGGCTCGATCAGCGCCAGGAGCTTCTGGAAACGCAGACCATCGCCGGGCTGGTTGACCGTGTCGCGGAGCTGCTTCAGGGCGAGATTGAGATTCTTCGGCTGGAGCGAAAGATAGAAGACGACGTGCGGGGCACGCTTTTCCAGAATCAACGGGAGTTCTACCTTCAGGAGCAGCTCAAGGCGATCCACCGTGAGCTGGGACAGGATGATGGGGATGATCTCGCGGAGCTTGCTGCTCTCATTGCGACCAAGACCCTCCCCGACGCCACTCGAGTGCGGGCCGAGCGCGAGCTGCGCAAGCTGCGTAACTCATCCCCGCTCTCTCCCGAGTCATCGGTAACGCGCAACTATCTGGAATGGATGCTCGCGCTTCCGTGGAGCGAACGATCCGACGACGTGGTCGACGTCATCCGTGCTCAGAGCGTCCTGGATGAGGATCACGTCGGTCTCGAGGAAGTGAAGGACCGGATCCTCGACTACATCGCCACGCTCGCCGTCGTCGGCCGCCTGGAGGGACCGATTCTCTGTCTGGTGGGACCGCCCGGCGTCGGCAAGACATCGCTCGGCCGATCCATCGCGCGCGCCCTCGGTCGCCGGTTCGTTCGCATGTCACTTGGAGGAGTGCGGGACGAAGCAGAGATCCGCGGGCACCGCCGCACGTACATCGGTTCCATGCCCGGGCGGGTACTCCAGGCAATGCGGCGCGCCGAGGTAATCAATCCCGTGCTCCTGCTGGACGAGGTGGACAAGATGGGGCAGGACTGGCGGGGTGATCCCGCGGCGGCTCTTCTGGAAGTGCTGGACCCGGAACAGAACCGTACTTTCAGCGATCACTATCTGGAGATGGATTACGACCTCTCACAGGTGCTCTTCGTGACGACCGCGAACTCGCTCGCTACGATACCTGAGCCACTCCGCGATCGAATGGAGACTATCCGGCTTCCCGGTTACCTGGATCACGAAAAACACGCAATCGCGCGGCAGTTTCTGATCCCGAAACAGTTCAGACTGCACGGTATCGATCCAGCACTTGTAACCCTCGATCAATCGGCGCTTGCCGCAATCGTTCGCGGATACACCCGCGAGGCTGGCGTCAGGGAGCTCGAGCGCCGCATAGCCCGAATCGCCAGAAAGCTTGCCCGCCGCATGGCGTCCTCGCCTGGCTCGCCGCTAGACCCCACCAGCATACAGGCCGACGGCCTGCAGGCCTTGCTCGGGGTCGCTCAGTACGATCCAGACGACTGGTCGGTGGAGGACCGTATCGGTGTGGCTAACGGACTGGCATACACCCAGAGCGGTGGCGAGCTGCTCGAAATCGAAGTATCGAGCGTGCGCGGCCGCGGCAAGCTGCAGCTCACGGGCACGCTCGGCGACGTGATGAAGGAATCGGCGAGCGCGGCGCTGAGTTTCACGCGCGCACGCGCCCGGCAACTCGGAGTTGACGCTGATTTCTATCGGACACGCGATATTCACGTGCACGTGCCGGCTGGCGCCACGCCCAAGGACGGCCCCTCCGCGGGAATCGCCATCGCCACAGCAACCATCAGCGCGCTGACTGAGGTGCCAGTGCGCGGTGACGTCGCGATGACCGGCGAGATCACTCTGCGCGGCCGCGTTCTGCCAATCGGCGGGCTCAAGGAAAAATCGGTGGCGGCACTCAGGTCCGGAGTGCGGCAGATCATCATGCCGGCCGCCAACGCCCGTGAGATAGAAGAGATGCCGGCTGAAGTTCTTGCCTCGGTCATATTTCATCCGGTATCGACGATGGATGAAGTGCTCGCGCTGGCACTCAGAATACCCATCGTGGCGGAATCACCCGTCGCTTCCGTGAGCGGGGAGCTAACGCATTGAGTCTCGAGACGCATGACGCTGATCCGCTGGTAATCCGGCGCCTCGAATTCCTCGGTGGCATGGCCTCAGCCGACGGCTGGCGGCCCGAGCCGCATCTACCGGAGATCGCATTCGGAGGACGGTCGAACGTCGGAAAGTCATCGCTCATCAATCGCCTCCTCCGGCGGAAATCGCTCGCCCGCGTGAGCCAGCATCCGGGTAAGACGGCGGAGATCAATTTTTATCGCGTCAACGCCGAGTTCCTGTTAACCGATCTCCCCGGTTACGGTTACGCGCGTGTGTCGAAAGAGATGCGATCCAGATGGGCCACGCTGATCGAGGGATACCTTCGCACGAGCACCGAGCTGCGCGGCATCGTTCAGCTCATCGACGCTCGGCACCCCCCATCCGACATGGATCATGAAATGTTCGCCTTTCTCGCGGACGTTGGCCTGCCAACGATTGTCGCCCTTACCAAGGCGGACAAGGTCAAACAAAGTGATCTTCCAAAGCGTGTCGCCGCTGCAGCACGCGACCTGGGACTGGACCAGGAGCAGCTCATACCGTTCAGCGCCATCACCGGCACGGGGAGGGACGATCTGGCTGAAGCGATCGTTGCACTCCTCGCGCTACCATCCTGGAGAATATGACCCCGCCACGCTCTCAAATCATCGGTATTGCACTTGCCGTGCTGGTCGCCGCCTGCGGTTCTGCGTCACAGCAGGGTGGTAATCTGCCGCCGCCAGCGCCGTCGGCGGAGGGACGGGCGACGCTCGACACCGCCACCTCCAATCTCGTGCCTCCGGGCTATGGCACTCTTCGGCAGGACGAGATCGCTATCAGGTTCAGCTTCCCGGCCATGCAGGTGCGCGTTCTGCCCCTGGATGAGTCCGTGATCCGGCTGCTCGCCCCCGATTCCTACCGGGCACTCAGGGACCTTCACGAAGGACAACGGGACGCGATAGCAATCATGGCTCAGCGGCACAACCTGCGCCGGCCGAGCCTCTGGTACGTTTCGTACTTCGGCCTCGAGCCGGAAGCACGTTTTAGTCCGCTGGAGGTCGTTATAACGGCAGGCGGCCGTGATTTTCGGCCGCTGGAGCTCATTCCTCTCACGGCTGGTTTCGGCGAGCAGCGGCTGCGCCAACGCGAGACACACAGCGCGATATTTGTTTTTGATGGGGCAATTGATGTATCCCAGCCGCTGACGTTAACGGTCGATGGGGGGCAGAACGGCAGCTGGGGCTCGATGCTCCGCGCCATAGAACGAGAACGATCGCGGGCACGGTCGCGGGCTGCCGCGCAAGGAAAGCCCTAGCAGCGCCTGCACTCGCTGGCCCAGTCGCTACGACAACAGTTGATACTCCACGGTATTTTGCACCAGCGTGGTGGAGTTATGCTCCCTCGTCTTGCCTTGCCCGACTGAACGCGCCACGGTTGTCTTGCGGGGCACGACTCAAATTTTTTCCTTTCTCGGCCCATTCGGCTCTGGAGCAACAAATGGCTTTCCTTCCCTTGCGCCAGCTCAACCCCTCACCCGCTACATCGCTGCTGGAGGCGTGGCTGGAGAAATTAGGTGATTCACTCGCTGCTAACGCCGTGGACCGAGCTCTGGTCTGCCGCAAGACTCTCTGCGAGATAGTCTATCCGGAATACGCTTCCAACTGGGAAACGGCTATCAAAGACGAGAGCCTGCCGCTCGCGACGCGCCTCGCCCTGCTCGCGCTCGACCCCCGCAATATCACTCTGGAGCCAGAGTATTACGCCGAGTGCGACGACTCCCGCTTTCAGAAAGTTAAGCCGCTTCTCTGGCTGTGGTATTCCTTTGACAGGACAGCGCTGGCGGGGCAGAACGTTGACGCAGGGGTTCGGTTCCGACGACTGCTCGCTCCGCTGATATTCAAGCGGTGCGGACGCAACTTCAAGGCGTTCCAGCATGTCGAGTTCAGCTTCGGATACAATCTCGAGGTCGGTGATGACGTAGTGATTCACCGGCACGTGCTGCTCGACGACCGCGGGGGGATAGTACTCGGTGACAAAGTCTCCGTGAGCGATTACGCCAATGTCTACAGCCACACGCATAGCATTGTGGACCAGCGCGAGGTCACCAATGTGCAAACCGTAATCGAAGACGGCGTCCGGATAACGTATCACGCTACCGTGCTCGCAGGTGTACATGTCGGAACGCAGGGCATGATCGGCGCGATGGCTGTAGCGACCAAGAACGTGCGCCCCTACCATGTCAACGTCGGCATTCCAGCGAAGAGCATCACCGTGAAGCCAAACGCCCCGAACGTGAGCGACATACTGTCGACAACGAGCGAGAGGTCCAGACAGTGATCAGTGAACAGTGATCAATCAGTGAACTAATTGCCAGTCTCTGGTCCCGGGAAGCAGCGTGCACCGCAAATTTTATCACTGACCACTGTTCACTTTTCCACCCGCAACACGTCCTCCACTACTCCCGCATCTCCGGTACGCAGCAGAAAGGCGATCTCCTTGAGCGCAGCGACTGAACGGGGCCAGTTGTAGCGTTCGGTCGCATCCGCTATGGACAGCCACTCCGAGGCTCGATGCTCGGAGCCAAGTGACACAACCGCCCCAGTGCCGGCGACTGCGGCGAAGACAACGCCGAGCATTACCGTGCCCAGCTTGTGAAGGTAGAAGGGCTGCACCGTAATAGCGTACAGGCGCTCTATTTCGAGACCCGTCTCCTCGCGCACTTCCCGGCGCGCTGCCTCCTCGGGGCGCTCCCCCAGCTCGACGCGCCCATGTACCGTCTCCCAGGAGCTTGCGCAGCGCGTGTCCGGACCGCGCTGCAAGACGAGAACCTCCCAGTCACCTCCCACGCGTCGCATGACGTAGACGTCCACCACGCCGGCGACCACCGCGGTCATCGCCGCCGCACCAGAGCGCGGATGCGGGCGGAGAGTGCGCGCGGTCGAAAGGGTTTGGTGAGATAGTCATCGGCGCCGGCCTCAAAAACCTTGACCTCACTTTCCTCGTCGCCACGCGCCGTAAGCACGAGGACCCGCGTTTTCGCGGTCCCCGGGCGCGCGCGCAGTCTGCGAAGCACTTCGTAGCCGTCGATGTCTGGCAGATCCAGGTCCAGCAAGACGAGATCTGGAGCGCTTCGGTCTATCTCCGTGATCGCCCGGGCTCCGTTTGACGCCTCGAGAATGGTAAAGCCTTCGCGCTCGAGCACGTCTCGTAGCGCTCGGCGAAGGGGCTCTTCATTCTCGACAAGCAGTACTGACTGGAGCGTTTTTGTCCCCGCCCCTAGAAG
>JBPCJT010000162.1:0-13907 GCA_051005015.1 Gemmatimonadaceae bacterium
GTGCCCGAGCTTCTCGCGCTCCCGGTGACGGCTGGCTTGCGGAAATATCTCGACTGGATTGAGTTCGAGACCGTGCCGGTGGACTGAGTTCGAAATCCGGCGCTAACTCCCGCATGCCCGGAGTTCAGCTGAGATGATGACTGCATGGCAGGTGCAAACCATGTCCACCCGGTGCAGCATGTCGGACCTGTTTTATTGGGCTCCGCGAGGAACACGTTTCACACTCAGGGGTTGGACGCTCTATGAACCTTAGAACGCACTCCGCGGAATTACGCACCAAAGGTTACTCCTTGCGCATGACTTCCCTGCTCGCCTCATGACGAGCCCGCGCGCGGGCGCGGCTATCGCGGTCGGTGTATTCGTGCTCGCCGGCGCAACGCTCGGCGGCAGTGCATGGCTCTTCCGCGACCGAGCTGGCGAGCGCCACGTTGAGGCCGGCGTCGTTCCCGGAGCCGAGTACTACGTCGTTGCCCAGAACGGAGCGCAGATCGGCTTTGCGGCGTCCGCGGTGGATACTTCCGAGGACGGCGTTCAAGTAAGCGACTACTTCCTCGCCGATTTGCAAACGGAGGGGACCACCGAGCGCGCATGGGCTCGGATAGTGGCGCGCTACAGCAGAAAGCTGCACCTGCAAAGCTTCGTTCTCACTCTGAGCCCTGAAATCGGCCCACTGCGCGCAACCGGTACCGTGGCCGGCGACTCAGCGCTGACGCTGGTTTTCGCCATCGGCTCGGAGCGACCCGATACCCAGCGGATCAAACTTCCCGGTGTTACGGTGCTGCCGAACGCTGTGCCGCTTGCCATTGCGCTCAAGGGAAAGCCGCGGGTCGGCACCCGGCATCACTTTACGGTGTTCGACCCGATGGCCCAGGTGCCAGCCTCGGTAACCGTTCGCGTTTTGGCCGAGTCTCTATTCACAGTTCCGGACAGCGTGCGTCGCGGACGCGGAGCACGCTGGACTGCTACTTCTGAAGACACGGTGCGCGCATGGCGGATCGATGGCGGGGGACTCATCACAGGCTGGATGGACAGGCACGGCCGCCTCGTTGATGGCACCCTGCTTGGCCTGGTACCGCTGCGGCGGTCACCGTACGAGCTCGCCTATACAAATTGGAGTAACGCAACGCGCGGCGGTGTTCGCATTGCCGAGGATCGCGACATTCAGGAGCTGACGGCGATTGCCGCGTCGGCTCCAATTGGCGACAAGCGATCGTTGGCGCGCCTACGTGTGGTTCTCCACGACGCAGACCTCACCGGATACGATCTTGAAGGTGCTCGTCAGCGTCTTATCGGCGATACACTGGAGATCCGGCGCGAGACGGCCAAGGCCATGCGCGCCTCTTACAGCATTCCTGGCGATCCTGAGCAGTTTGGCGCGACCGTGCTTGCCGAACCGCTGGTCCAGTCCGACGACCCGGGCATACGAGAGCTTGCGGCCCGAATCGTTGCGGACGAAGTCGATCCGCGAAAGGTGGCGCAACGCATCAACCGCTGGGTCTACGATTCACTCGAGAAAAAGATTTCCTTCAGCATCCCGAACGCTACTCAGGTGCTGCGTGCCCGAACCGGTGACTGTAACGAACATACGCAGCTCTTTGTGGCCCTTGCACGCGCGGCCGGGCTTCCGGCTCGAAGCGTTGCGGGTCTGGCTAACGTCGGGGGCAAGTTCTACTACCACGCCTGGCCGGAGGTCTACCTGGGCGATTGGGTCGCGACGGATCCCACATTCGGCCAGTTCCCCGCGGATGCCGCGCATCTACGGTTCGTCGTTGGCGGCTTCAAGCGCCAAGCCGAGCTGCTCAAGCTGATTGGGGCGCTACGAATTGAAGTGATCCAGTGATCAGTGATCAGTCATCATTGAACGGTGAACCGTGATCAGTGAACTGTGATCAGTGGGCGGTGAACAGTGAACGGTGCTCTTCGCGGGCTGAACATCGATCAACTCGCTTTTCACTGATCACTGTTCGGTCTTTATGCTGCCAGCTTTTTGCCGCAGGCCAGGCAGAATCTCGCCCCCGATCCTGTGACGCGCGCGCCACATGACCCGCAAGCACCCGCTAGAAACATTCCGCAATTCGAGCAGTAGTCGGCATCTGCCTCGGGACGCGGACCGCAGCTCGAACACGCTCGGCTTCGCTGGCGATACCTGAGAATGACGGCCTCGGCGGCGTCGGCCTCGGCGGGGATTTCTGACTGGCCTTCCGCCCGCATCGCGGCCAGGGCCTCGTGCGTGTATTCCGATTTCAGCGCGGCGTAGTCGGTATCCGATAACTTCCCGGTTTCGCGATCGAATTCGACTTCCCTCAGTGCGGAAAGCGCCTCTTCGCTCGCGCTTCTGACTTTGGAAACCTTTGGGGATGCCCTGGCCGTCTCGCGATCGGAGAATAGCGGATACAGAACGAAAGCCAGCGCCCCAAGAGCGAGCACGGTGCCCATTATCAGAGCGGTCACTCAGCGTCATCTCGCATGGCGGCTTCAAGGCGCGCGGCCTCGTCAGGGCTTGCATCCACTGCAACTCCGCCCATACGACCGGCTACCGGAGTACCGAGCCGCCAGCGCCGCAGAACTGCCAGCACCAGCACCGCTCCACCTGCGAGCGCGACGAACGGCATGAGATATCCCGCCCAGTTGAACCCTGACTTTCGGGGCATGAGAAGCACGCGCTCACCGTACACGTTTGTGAATGCATCGATTATTTCCTGCGCGCCGTGGCCACCCTCCACCAGGGCAATCACGTCACGGTGCATGGCCGGCGAAACCGCGCAGGTAAAGTGTGTGGTTCGGCAGATGAAAATATCCAGTCCACACCCACATTGGCACCCGAGCCGGCGTTCCACGGCGTCGCGCTGGTCATTCGTCATTGAGGGGCGCGCTCCCTTTGCGGGGAGCCGGACGGGCCGGTGCTTCGACTCATCCATGGGGCCCGTCATTTCCTGAACGACGGGTTGGTCTTGTGCCGCCGAAACTCCTGACGCGAATGCGCCAACAGCGCCGCCAACGAAAAACTTCAGTACCGCACGCCGCGAAAACGAACCTTCGGGCCCCGCCTTCGCGCCGGAGTAGCCACGATTGCTGATTTGCCCGCTCATCACCTTCCAGCCAACACTTCCGGTTCCGGCTTCAGGGATGCGAGATACCCACCCTGCGCGCGGCGACGCTCTGCTTGCGGCCACATGACGATGAGCCCGCCGATAGCCATGATACCACCACCGAACCACACCCACCACACAAGCGGGTTGAATGTCACCCGAATCTCCGCGTTCTCATCTGCCGACACACCGGCGAGCACAACATAGACGTCCTGGCGAAGTGATTCGAGTATCCCTACTTCCGTGGAGGGCTCGAACGTTGGTGCACCGCGGCTGTCGACATGCTGCCGTTTCTCGCTCGTAATAAGCGGCATGGGCTCGCCGTTTCTGGAAGTCTGCAGCGCCACCGCTGTCACGTGGCGGTTCATCTGTTCGAAGCGCGAGACGCCATTGCTCACGAACGCCCATTGGTCGCCGTACGGATCCGTCGCGACGAACCGCTCACCAGGAGCCAGCGTGATGTCGAACTCCTTCTTGAAGGCGAGTCCCGCGAAGGCGGCGAACAGGACCACGATGCCCACGTGCACGATATACCCGCCGTAGCGACGCCGGTTTCTGCCGATCAGACGTGTCAGCGCGATGATCGCGTTCTCCCCGTACATGCGGCGCCGGGCAGCAACGCCTTTTACGAACTCCTGAACTATCGTCGCCATAACGAAACCAGCAAGCGTGTACGATATGAGGGCGTACGCGTCACGCATTCCCAGCGCGAACAGAAGAACGCCCGTCACAACGCCTCCAATGACCGGGCCGGTGAATTGTCGCTTCAGGTTAGCCGGGGAAGCCCGCCGCCATGCGATGAGGGGCCCGACGCCCGTAAGGCCCAGAAGGAGGAGGCCGAGGGGAATGTTTACCTGATTGAAGAATGGCGGGCCAACCGTGATTTTCGTACCCCGCACCGCCTCGCTCAGAATTGGAAAGAGCGTGCCCCACAATACGGAAAATGCGATTCCCACCAGCAGCAGGTTGTTGAAGAGAAAGCTGGCCTCGCGACTCACCATGCTTTCGAGATGCGCCTGCGCCTTGAGGTCGGACAGGCGTGTAGATACCAGGTATGCGGAGACGGCTATCGCGAGCACCAGAAAGGCAGCGAACCAGTATCCGATGGGCGACTGCGCAAACGAGTGAACGCTCGCAATCACCCCGCTCCGGGTGATGAATGTTCCGAGAATGGAGAGGAGAAACGTTGATATCACCAGCGTCACGTTCCACTTCCTTAGCATGCCGCGCTTCTCCTGAATCATGATCGAATGCAGGAAAGCGGTTGTGGTTAGCCAGGGAAGGAACGAAGAGTTTTCGACCGGGTCCCACGCCCAGTACCCGCCCCACCCGAGCTCTACGTAGGCCCACCACATGCCCAGCACCACACCGATCGTGAGAAAAAACCAGGAGAGGAGGGCCCAGCGGCGCACAGCAGCAAGCCATTCCGCATCGAGGCGCCGCGCCACCAACGCGGCGATGGCGAATGCGAAGGGGATAGCGGTCGCGACGTAGCCGAGATACAAAGTTGGCGGGTGGATCGCCATCCCCGGATTCTGCAGCTGGGGATTCATCCCTCGTCCGTCCGGCGGCATCCAGTCGAGCCGCTCGTACGGATTGGAGCCGAGACACGTGACAAGAAGAAAGAAAAGGGTGACGGCGGAGAGAGTGCCCGTCACGTACGGCATCATCTCCCGATTTCGACGCCGGTTGGTAAAGGTGGCTATCGCGGAATAGAGAGACAGGATGAGCGCCCAGAAGAGCAGCGAGCCCGATTGTCCCGCCCAGAAGGCTGTAAACTTGTAAGCCCTCGGCAGATTGGCGCTCGTGAATGAGGCCACGTATTTGATGGAAAAATCGGAGGCGAAGAGCGCGCTCCAGAGTCCCAGGGAAGCCAGTACGACGAATGCGAGCGTGGCGTAGCTGGCTCGCTCGCCACTGGCGACCAGCGTTCCGCGCCCGGTCGCGCCGCCGGCGAACGATACCGTGGTGCCCCAGGCGGCCATGAGCAGGGCAACCCAGAGCGCCAATTCGCCAACCAGGATCATGGCTGAGCGCGCCCGACTGCGTTCCGGTAGCCGGGAGTGGCCTTGTACTTGTCGGGGGCAGCCTCGTAACGCGACGCGCACTTCGCGAGGAGCGTCGTTGCCCGGAAGGTATCATCGCGGCCAAGCCGGCCTTCAACGACGACATCCGCGCTGTCGGTGAAGGTGTCCGGAGCGATGCCGCGGTAGGTGACGGGGAAAGAGCTTGCGCCATCCGTCATGACGAAAGCGACCGAACGGCCACCAGGATCTCTCACGATCGATCCGGGAACCACGCGTGCGCCGACCTTGATGCCGGTCTCGTACAGGGACGGGTCTCTGGCAACTTTCGCAGCGAGCTCACTCGGCGTGAGATAATAGACGCCCGTGTCATTCGTCGATTTCGCCATGAGCCAGCCTGCCGGCAGAACGATCACCAGAGCCCCTATCAGAAACTTGTTTCGTGCCTTCATCGTGCGCTCCCGGCTCCAGAGCTGCGGGATTCAGGATTCAGATTCTGATGCTCCGGATGGCCGATCATTCGTGTCCCTTGTAATGGGCGCGGTTCAAGTGCGCGATTACGCATTATCAATATACTAGTCCCGTTAGCATGAGGTAGCGAGTACTGCAAATACCGGTTCCGCTCGCTTTAGAAGCTACCGTTCCGTGCGCACGAGCAATGCCGATGCCGCGACCGCTCCACTTGCGTCCCAAGCCAGGTCGCGAAAGCTGAACTCCCCGTACCGGCGCTTGTCACTTATCTCCTTGCCGATACTGAAGACCGATGTAGTCGCGGTTGCGCCAGTCAGTGACAAGCCGTGACGCGCGTTTACCGCGCGCAGGGCACTATATGACACGCTTTGCACGAAGGCTGCGATGAAAAAGTGCTTCACTTTGTCCGGTCCGAACCAGCGATCCGGCCGCGGAGGTGACTGCAACGAGAGCAACAGCGCCAGTGTAGCGATCATGCGGTGCGGCGAGACTGGTTCATGTTCTTTCCAACACAAAGCCGTTTGAGCTCCGCCCGGAGAAGATCGATCGCCGCGTCGAGCAGAACGCGATTGGCCGGAACGTTTGGCCAGCTGCTGGCTCCGGACGGATGCGGAAGGGGTATGACACGTGCCGATGTGTTCCCATCAAACCTTTCGTGGACGCGGCCAACCACCTTCTCGAGCGGAAGCGTACCCAGGAAACGTTCGATGGCCAGCTTGCCAACCGGGATGATCAGCTCCGGCCGTATAAGACGAAGCTCCTCATCCAGCCAGTGTCCACACTGCAGCCGCTCACGTGGAGACGGCACGCGATCACCACGCCCACTCGGACTCGGACCCGGATAGCAACGCGTGATGGCCGAAATGTAGATGCTCTCACGCGCGTTCTGTTCATCGATTCCCGCTCGTGCCAGCCACTTGAAAAGCGTCGCGCCGGCACGACCAGCGAAAGGACGTTTGACGTGCAGCTCTACTTTCCCAGGTGCCTGTCCCACCAGCATGACCCTCGGAGATCGCGCTTCTGAAAGGATTGGGACAACTGACTCATCCGCATGCGCACACTTGCGGCAACCACCGAGCCTGGCGCAGTGGCTGTCGAGCAGCGTCCGGAGGGACCGGCGAGTGGTCATGCGATCCATCCCGGCCGGGGAAAGTGTTGCGCGATCTCGCGGTAACCGCCCCCTTTTACACCACCACCGCGCGCAATCATCAGGCAGGTGTAACCGGTGGTGCCCTGGTCGATGGCGAGAACGTGCTTCATGTGGAATTGGGAGCGGGGAGCGGCGAGTTGTCGAGTACACCAAGCGCCCGATCATGCCTCGCGGCGACGATGGGACTACCGCCAGGAACTCCCCACTGCCCACTCCCCACTCCCGAGAAGTCGTACGGCGGCCGATGCACCCCCCTGTCGCTCACGATGGCGGTGATCAGCTCAGCCGGAGTTATGTCGAAAGCCGGGTTTGCCACGCGGACCCCGTCGGGAGCGTTTACACGGCCGAAGCTGATTGCGATCTCGCTCCGCGCGCGTTCCTCGATCTCGATATCGCCGCCGCTGGCAATTGTGGAATCGAAGGTCGACGCCGGCGCAGCGACGTAGAACGGAATACCGTGGTATCTCGCCGCTACCGCTACCGCGTAAGTTCCGACCTTGTTGGCGACGTCTCCGTTCGCTGCGATACGGTCGGCGCCTACAATGACGAGGTCGACGTGACCCGCTCGCATGAGACTGGCTGCAGCGCTGTCCGCGAGCACCGTTACGGGGATTCCCGCGCGTGCAAGCTCCCACGCCGTCAACCTGCTTCCCTGCAGGAGAGGCCTGGTCTCGTCAGCGAATACCTCGACGCCGCGACCGGCTTCGGCTGCCAGGTAGATCGGTGCCAGAGCGGTGCCTATTCCTCCGGTGGCAAGAGCCCCGGCGTTGCAATGCGTGAGAATGCGCGCCTTGGCGGGGATAAGCGACAGGCCGTGCTCCCCGATTCGGCGGCACATCGCCTGATCTTCCACGAGAATCGCGCTGGCCTCCAGGCGAAGCTCGGCGAGGATTTCGCTCGGGGTGCGTCCCGATGATGACGGGGCTCGCGCAGGGGAGTCGTATCCTGCGGACGGGGGGGGGGCCCCAGGCGCTGAAATCCGATCCACCATGCGATCGACGGCCCACGGCAGATTTACCGCCGTCGGACGGGTCTTTCTTATTCGCGACGCGTGCTCCGCGAGCCTGCCCATGAACTCGCCGAGCGGCAAATGGACGTATGGCTCCAACGACACCACCAAACCCATCGCCCCGGCGATTCCAATGGCAGGAGCACCGCGCACCGCCAATCGCGAGATCGCCTCACACACGTCCTCCAGTGTGCGGAGATCCAGCTCCTCATATCGTTCGGGTAGTTTCGTCTGGTCGATTATGCGGACGGCGCCACCGTCTGGCGACCACTGTACAGCTTGAATGACTTGCATCGCTAAAACGTAGCGTTTTGGCGTGGTAGCCGGGAGACGACTCCGCAACCCTGCTTAGTCAATCCGCCCCTCATCCCGATGCATCCTCACTCCGCCGTCGCTTGCGGCGCTCGGGAAAATGGCGGTCGAGAAACTGAATGAGCGCTCTTTCCTCGGGCGCGTGCCCATTTGCACGTGCTTTTGAGCGTCCGAGCCTTATCGTCTCACCCTCGTCCAGATAACGCGCTATGACGATTGGATGAACGTAGGACTTGCGGCAAATCGCCGGCGTATTTCCGAGTTCCGCTGCCACGAGGCGAACCGCCAGGACAACCTGCCGCTTCCTCGCGTTCAAAGTGACGGGCGCACCCAGCTCAGCCAGTACCGTGGCGAAGCGCAGCGTTCCGCCCCAGGTTCGAAAATCCTTTGCGCTGTAGCGCCAGCCCGTCAAACCGCGCACATACTCATTGACATCGCGGGCAGTCAGGTCCGTCCATCCCAGATGAGTCTGATAGCGGAAGAGCCGCTCGCCAGGCAGACCCTGCAGCTGCTGCACGAGGGCCGCGAGATCGCGATCCCGAATCACCTTCCATTGCCGGATGGATCGCTTGCCTTTGTACTCGAAGGTCATGTCGCTGCCGTCGACACGCACGTGGCGCTTACGAAGCGTAGTCAGACCGAACGTCTTATTCTCCCTGGCGTACCGGTCGCTTCCAACTCGGAAGAAGCCGTCGCTGAGGAGCCGGACCGCCGCCGCTGCTACCCGCTCCTTCGACAAATCGTCGCGCCGGAAGTCTTCCTGAAGCTTCACGCGGATCCTCGGGAGGTCGCGGGCGAGACGACGCACTCGATAGTGTTTGCGAGTGTCACCACGTGCGACGGCGCGCCCGTGATACCGATACTGCTTGCGCCCCTTCGCGTCCATCCCCCACGCCTGCACAGCGGCCTTTGCGTTGACGGCGATATGCACATCGCTCCAGGCGGGCGGAATTCGCAAGGCGTCAATCCGCGCGAGCACGCGCGAGTTGCGCGTCACCTCACCTGACGAATCTGTGTAGTGAAAGCCCCCTTTCAGACTACCATGCCGCTTGATCCATCGAACTGCCATTACAGCCTTGTCCGGGTTGGAGGTTGTGTGAAGCACAATTGTGTGAAAGGCCGCGAGAAAGCGCCCCTGTCAGCGCACCCCCGTACCTCTGGGAATTCGCCGACAATATTCTCGCTCCTTCCCACCCCCACCAAATAAAGGGTGGTTGCCGACCCCCAGCGGGCCATTCTGCAAGCCGAAATCCGGCGGGCCAGGCGCAAGCTAGACGGCTTTCCAACTTCCGTCAAAACAGGGATGCCGTGCCAGGACGGAGGGCTGCATTTATTCCTTCGTCTACCACTTAGATTTCGGTTGCCACTCGACCCGACCTTCGCTCCCGGAACCAACCTCATGTCCTTTCAGCTGATTACGTTCGAGGCCCGCGACCGGATAGCCTTCATTACGGTTAACCGCCCCGATAAACTCAACGCGCTCAACGACGCCACCATCAGCGAACTGGGCAAAGCTATCGAGGAGGCGCGCTTCCGGGATGATGTGGGCGGCATCATTCTTACAGGCACTGGTGCCAGGGCGTTCGTGGCGGGCGCGGACATCGCCGAGCTCGCGGAACAGGGACCAGTCGACGGTCGCGAGCGTTCCTTGCGCGGGCAGGCAATTTTCACACGCTTTGAGACGTCTTCCAAACCGACCATAGCTGCCATCAATGGCTACGCCCTGGGCGGCGGGTGCGAGCTCGCTCTCGCTTGCCACATTCGCATCGCGTCCGAGAGCGCGAAGCTCGGGCTACCGGAGACAAACCTCGGCATTGGGCCTGGTTATGGAGGCACCCAGCGGCTACCGCGTCTTGTGGGGAAAGGGCGAGCGCTACAGCTGATTCTCACCGGCGAGATGATTGACGCCGCCGAGGCTTACCGAATTGGGCTTGTGAACAAGGTTGTGCCTTCGGGCGAACTGCTTTCCGCGGCAGAAGCGATGCTGCGCCAGATTCTTGCGAAGGGCCCGATTGCCGTCGCCCTTTGCATCGAGGCGGTGAACCGCGGACTCGAGGGTACCCTGGACGACGGACTTGCCATCGAGGCGAATCACTTCGGGCTTCTCGCCTCCACTTCGGATATGCGTGAGGGAATGCGAGCCTTCCTGGAAAAACGGCCGGCCGCGTTCACCGGGACATGATGCGCCTGGCTGCATTCGTCTCACTCTGCGCCATGGTGTCCTCGGCGTGCTACCGGGAACGTGAACGTTTCGACATTCCGGAGCTGGAGATCGTACCAGCCGCGAAGGTTATCGCTCCCAGCGACACCCTCCGGGGCGTAGTGCGCGCTTCCGACGGCAGTGGTTTGGAAGCACTCACTCTCGTCGCTACAAGTCCGGTCGACACGATCCGACAACAGTTTTTTGTCGCTGACCGTCACCGAGTTGAGTTTGCGTTCCAGATTCCCGTGAAAGCGACAACCGCTGCAGGCTCCCGCATCGCGATCCGCGCGGTCGTGATTGACGATCAGAACTTTCAAGTGGTCAAGCACGACACCGTGCTGGTCGAGTTTCCATGATCCAGAGCGCGGGCGTGATCGCGCCGACGGTTCGCTCCTTTGCACGTGCGGAACTTCGACAGCTGCGCGCGCGGAACTTTCGAAACCTCGCGTCTGTGGATGCGAACATTTCGCCCGGCGGCATGGCGCTCGTCGGAGACAATGCGCAGGGTAAGACAAACTTCCTCGAAGCGGTTTACTACCTGCAGCTTCTTCGATCCTTTCGCGGGGATCGCGATCAGGAGCTCGTTCGCTTCGGAACGTCCGGTTTCCATCTGTCCGGAGTGATCGCCGGCACTGGGCCGGGGGAGATCTCGGTCGGCTTCGAGCGGCCTGCTAACGGCAAGGTCTCAGGGCGCAAGCGTGCCCGCCTCAACGGCGCCGAACCGCTCCGCCTCTCCGATGCCCTCGGGATCCTTCCCTCGGTAATCTTTTCTCCGCGCGACGCCGTGATCATTACCGGCGGGCCCGGCGAGAGGCGCCGATTCCTGGACGTCATGCTCGCGCTTGCATCTCGACCTTATCTGATTGCTCTGCAGCGCTATCGCGCCGCGCTCGCAAACCGCAATGCCGCGATCAGAAGCACGAAACCCGATGAAGGTGACGATTCCGTCGCGGTCTGGGAACCCGCGCTGGCGGAGAGCGGCGCCGTTCTGTGGGATGCTCGCCAAAAATGGGTCGCCTCCCAGTCGGGGCGATTCGCCGAGCTATCCGGCGCAATAGGCGAACGAGGCGAGGCAGCTCTCGCATATCGTCCGCGTGCTCACCCGCAGACCTCACCCGAACTCGATGTCACACTCCGAGAATGGCTCGAGCGAAAGCGTGCCCTGGACATTCGGCGCGGCTTTACTCATATCGGGCCTCACCGCGACGAGCTAGCGATTCTTCTCGATGGCCGCGACCTGCAAGGATACGCGTCGGCCGGGCAGCAGCGCACCGGCGCAATAGCTCTCAGGCTCCTGGAAGCGGAAACCCTCCGTGCCGCCACGGGCATGGATCCCATCGTCCTCCTCGACGATCCATTCGCCGAGCTGGACGCTCGCAGGTCGCGCCGAATCCTCGATCTACTGAACTCCGCTGGCCATGGTCAGACGTTGCTCGCCGTTCCCAGGCCGTCGGACATTCCGGGCGGGTTTACTCGACTTGAGCGGTGGCGCATTACAGATGGCGTACTTGCCCGGGAACACGAATGATGAGTCGCCGAAAGTATGGTCCAGATGGTGATCCGCCTAAAGCGCCGACGCGGGTTGCCGAGGCCCTTGCGACCTTCCTCAAGCGTTCCGGTCTCGAAGAGCGCATCGAGCAAGCCGGGATTGTTCCGGAATGGAGCAGTCTGGTTGGCGCGCCGATAGCGCGCGTTACGGAGCCTGTGTCAATTTCACGCACCGGCGTCCTGCTTGTCGCCGTGCAAACGAATGCATGGATGACTGAGCTCTCGCTCCTTGAGCCGCAGCTTCTCCAGAAGCTGAATTGCCAGTCGGGCCGATCTCCCGTGCGCAAGATCCGCTGGCGATTAATGGAGCGGTAACCAGTGTGCTTGACCTCGGGCTAACCCGTTGAATTCCAAGAAATTGCGCGGTATATTAAAGTATCCTCGGTAGGCTTTGTTTCGGCATACGTTCGGTATTCCCCACCGTAGCGCAATCAGGACATTACATGAGCAAGTACGACGCACATCAGATTCAGGTTCTCAAGGGACTCGAGGCCGTTCGCAAGCGGCCGGGCATGTACATCGGCTCAACGTCGGCGCGCGGCCTTCATCATCTCGTGTATGAAGTTGTCGACAATTCAATCGATGAAGCGCTCGCCGGTTACGCCGACCGTGTGGCGGCGACCATCCACGCCGATAATTCAATCACCGTATCCGACAACGGGCGCGGCATTCCAGTAGACATGCATCCTACCGAGAAGATGCCCGGAGTCGAGCTCGCAATGACGGTGCTTCACGCGGGCGGAAAATTCGACAAGAGCAGTTACAAAGTGTCGGGCGGACTGCACGGCGTGGGCGTTTCGGTAGTGAACGCGCTCTCCGAAGTTCTCAAGGTCTGGATAAAGCGTGATGGGCAGGAGTACTACATGGATTTCTGCCGCGGCAGCACTACTACCCAGCTCAAGACTCTCGGCAAGATTCCCAAGGCTGAGCGCGGCACGACGGTTTTTTTCAAGCCCGACTCGGTGATTTTTACGGAGCTCGAGTTTGACTATTCCACACTGGCCACGCGACTGCGGGAGCTTTCATTCCTGAACAAGGGAGTCACGATTTCGCTTCGCGACGAGCGCGTGGGGCATGAAATCGAAGAGACTTTTCACGCGCAGGGCGGTCTCAGGGAGTTCGTCACGTTCCTGAATTTGACTCGAAAGGCGCTACACCCCGACATCGCCTACATCGAAACCGAGAAGGACGACATCGGCATCGAGCTCGCGCTGCAGTACAACGACGGCTACAACGAGAACGTCTTTTCCTTCGTCAACAACATCAGCACGCATGAAGGGGGAACGCACCTCACCGGCTTCAAGAGCGCACTGACGCGGGTGATCAACGGCTACGCCGAGAAGGGGAATTTCCTCAAGAAGGCAGACTTCAAGCTGACCGGTGACGACGCGCGCGAGGGCCTCACCGCCGTCCTTTCCATCAAAGTGCGGGAACCTCAGTTCGAAGGCCAGACGAAAACCAAGCTTGGAAACTCTGAAGTGGAGGGCGCGGTCAAGAGCGTGGTGCAGGAGCTGCTCTCGCAGTACATGGATGAGCATCCACGCTGGGCAAACATCGTCGTGGAGAAAGCCGTCTCCGCGGCGCGAGCCCGCGAGGCTGCGCGCAAGGCCCGCGACCTTACGCGCAAGAAGTCGGCGCTCGATATAGGCACTCTTCCCGGGAAGCTGGCCGACTGCTCGTTATCCGATCCGGCGCTTTGCGAGCTCTACCTGGTGGAAGGAGATTCCGCAGGGGGTTCGGCGAAGCAGGGCCGCGACCGGATGTTCCAGGCGATTCTTCCCCTGCGGGGCAAGATCATCAATGTCGAAAAGGCGCGCATCGACAAGGTGCTCTCCAACGAGGAAATCCGGACGATCATCACGGCCATCGGCTCCGGCATAAAGGAAGACTTCGCCATCGAACGTACGCGGTATCACAAGATCATCATCATGACGGACGCCGATGTCGACGGCGCCCACATTCGCACGCTGCTGCTCACGTTTTTCTTTCGTCAGATGCGCGAGCTCATCGATGCCGGCTACCTCTATATTGCGCAGCCGCCGCTGTACCGCGTGGCAAAGGGCAAGGAGGAGTACTACGCCTACGACGAGGCTGAGCGCGA
>JBPCJT010000163.1:0-9091 GCA_051005015.1 Gemmatimonadaceae bacterium
CCGGGCCAGATCTGCAGCCAGTCGGGATGCTGCTTGAACTTCTGGAGCGACCGGAAGAGCGTGCGGGCCGCCTGCTCCATGGTGCCCTCGACCTTCGCCGCTTTTTCCAGCAGGTCGGGCCGGCCGACATCGCCGACGAAAACGAAGTCTCCTGTCACAATGCCGATTGGCTCGTCGGCTGCCGCAGTGTCCGTGATCAGGAAGCTGACGTGCTCCGGGGTGTGCCCCGGCGTATGCGCTACGTCTATCTTCACATTGCCGACCTTGAAGGAGTCCCCATTTTTCACTAGCTCGGCACCCGCCTCGTTGGCGTACGCATACTTCCAGTTCCTGTCTCCCTCGTCCGAGAAGTAGAGCGTCGCGCCAGCGCGCTGGGCGAGTTCCCGGGCGCCGGACACGAAGTCGGCGTGGATGTGAGTCTCCGTACCGTGCGTGATCCTGACTCCCTCCGCGCCGGCGGCGCGGAGGTACTGCTCGACGTCCCGGTTCGGGTCGATCACCACGGCGGATCCCGTGCGGCCACAGCCGATGAGATAGCTCGTCTGCGCGAGCTTGGTGTCGTAGAAGCGTCTCACGATCATGTGTCTTCTCCTTTGGCGGAATGCCGCGGTGCAGCCGTTGTTCGTGGATTAGTGTCCGCTGTGTGACGTGTCGTCCGGTTCATCGGCGGCCTCCGGTCAGCGCGCGGGTGCAGACAGGTGATCTGTTTCCCCGCCCGCGAACACACCGTGGTTCTGGTAGAGCATCAAGCCCCCTATGACGAGCAGGAAAACAGCGAAGCCGCGTTTGAGGGCAGTGGCCGGGACGAAGCGGACGAGATATGTCCCCGCGAGAATTCCCAGTATCGCTATAGCGGTAAAAACCGCCAGGAATCCCCACCGTATCTCGACGGTGCCCAGGTAGCCGGCGAAACCCGAAAAGGAGTTCATCGCGATCACCAGCAGCGACGTGCCCACCGCCTGCTTCATCGGCACGCGCCCGAGTATGACCAGGGCAGGCACAATGAGAAAGCCCCCACCGATCCCGACCATCCCGGTGAGCACGCCAACCGCCAGCGCCGCACCGAAGATCTTTGCCATCGGAAGCGACCGGCGCGATACGACGTCACCCGCTTCATCCGATTGTGTGTCATTGCCGCGATTTGACCGCAGCATTGACACCGCCGCGGCCAGCATGACGACCGCCAGCGTTGTGAGTTGCGCGGCGCCCGAGATGAACACCGCCAGACGCGCCCCCAGGTATGAACCAACCATCGCGATGACGCCGAATAGAATCGCCGTGCGGAGTTGCACGTTGCCGGCACGCCAGTGCCCGAGCGCACCGACCAGGCTCGTCGCCCCGACAACTGGCAAGCTCATCGCGATCGCCGGCTTGGCGGCGAACCCGAGCACATACACGAAGACCGGTACGGTGAGAATGGAGCCGCCTCCACCCAATAGTCCGAGCGACAGTCCGATAATGGCGGCGAGCGCGAAGCCGAGGATCGTCATGGGAGGTTGCCTCGTCTCACTGCGTTCTGGCTATCGTGGTGAACACCGGGAGCGTTAGACAGCGCAGCTTCGCGATGGCCGCGCTGGATTTATCGCGGGCCGCGGCTGAGGCCGGCGGGTGCCCGCCCATCCGCCAGGGCGCGGACCATCGCCACAACGTCGCAGTTCGCCGGCCGGTTGTATGGCAGCTTGGCGAGCAGCATCGCCATTCCGCAGGTGTCCGTCAGTCCCGCAAAGAGCAGCCCGCCACCCACGAACGCCGCGAGGAAGCCGAAGGCGGGATTTACCAGCGCGGCCAGGAGCCCGCCAGCTGCCGCCAGGGCCCCGGCCGCGACGCGGACCTGCCGCTCGAGCGAAGGCCTCTCTGCGCCACGCGTTATTGGAAGTCCCGCGGCGAGCCAGCCGTTCACGCCGCCATCGAGCACGTGCAGGTTACTCATCCCGGCCGCCATCAGCGTTTCCTCCGCCTTGCGTGCCCGCTGGCCGGACTGGCAGACCAAAACGATCGGGTCGGCGACGTTACCGATTTCGCGTGCATGCTCGCCAAGCTTGTCAAGCGGCACGTTGTAGGCGCCGCGAATATGCACGGTCTCATACTCGCCCGGTGTGCGAACGTCGAGCAGTCGAATGGTGGAACTGTCACCGAGCAGCCCGGCGACCTCGGCAGGCCGTAGCACTGGGGATAGAGCCATCGTTTCCATCTCCTTGAACCGCTGTTCTCGTGTTTCTTCCACCCAATGACGGAGTGGACCGTCGTTGTTACTTTACAACTATACAGTAATATGCGCCTGGCGTCGGATCGAGTCAATCCCCTGCGGCGTCATCCACCTGCGAGTCCTTTGAGCTGGCCGAAATCCTGCGGCTCACCAACGATTCGCGAGGCCAGCCCGGGGGACCCCCTACGCCGTCCTGCGCGCAGTTGCCGTTTACGCTCTCGCCGTGGCGTGCGGTCCGAGCACCGCGGGAGTTCCGCCGACGAGCACGACCACTCGCCCCGTCCCTGATTATCGCGCATTATATCTTGGGAACCCAGCCGTTAGCGCTCCGCAATCAACCAACGCGGGTATCAAAGTGACCGTTTCTCTTCCACGACGGGGGGTCGAATGCGTCATGCTGCTCGCATTCCTGTTGCCAGGCGGCGGCGGTTGCAGGGGTGAGCGGAGGCCGCGTGGGCAGCGCACAATTGTCGCCGCCATCGGTGGCGACCCGGGACATCTCAACCCCGCGATTACCACCAATGGCGGCGTACACTACTCCGCAGGACTTCTGTACAACGGACTGCTGACGCTGGACTCCGCGCTGGTGCCGCGCCCGGAGCTCGCCGAGCGCTGGGAGGTGGAGAATGGCGGCGCCCTGTATCGCTTTCACCTGCGACGTGACGTGCGCTGGCACGACAGCAAGCCATTCACCTCCGCCGACGTGAAGTTCACGTTCGACGAGATGCTGCTGAAGTTCCATGCGCGTACGCGAGCGTCGCTCGGAGCAGCCCTGATCCGCGTCGGCGCGCCAGACGATTCCACTGTGGAGTTTCTCTTTCGCCGGCCGTACGCACCGCTCCTCCAGCAGCTCGACGTGGTGGAAGCGCCGATCCTTCCCCGGCACGTGTACGCCGGCAGCGACCCGCTGAAGAATCCGGCTAATACGGCACCAATCGGGACGGGTCCATTTCGATTCGTGTCGTACGGGGCAAGCGGTGAGATACGTTACGCCGCAAACACGGACTACTTCCGGGGCCGGCCGGCTCTCGACAACGTGGTGCTGCGCGTTATCCCCGACCCAGGCACTCAGGTCATTGCTTTGGAGGCGGGGGAGGTGGACTGGCTGTTTTCGGTACCGGGCGCGGAACGCGAGCGGCTGCGGCGCGATCCTCGCTTTCGTCTCATTCAGACGGCCGTGAATCCCGGTGGCAGCAACTGCATCACGACGCTCGGCTTCAATCTCGACAGGGCAACTTTTCGCGATGTCCGCGTCCGCCGCGCAATCGCACACGCGCTGGACCGCCGGCAGTTTCTGGAGCGCGTGTCATTCGGCGAAGGACGTGTGGCCGATGCGCCCATCTCCTCGCGAATCACGTTCGCTCACGCCGCGAATCTCCCCGTGCCCGGGTTCGACACCGTGCTGGCCTCGCGGCTCCTCGAGGCCTCCGGCTGGCGCCGCGCCGGCGCCGGCGTGCGTACGGCGCGCGGCGTACCCGGCGTCGCCGATGGGACCTCGCTCGTGATCGGCTTCACGGCGCTGCCCGGACAGACGAACTACGGCGACCTGCTCCGGGCGCAGCTTCGCGCCGTGGGGATCGATCTGCGAATCGAGCCGCTGGAGCAGGCCGTTTTTTCGCAGGTCGTCTTCACGGCGCGCGACTTCGACACGGCGGTAGCGTCGTACTGCAACGGCACCGACCCGGAGATCGGCGTGCGCCGGCAGTACGTATCATCGAGTATCGCTCCTGTCCCTTTCTCCAACATGGCCGGTTATCGAAATCCCGTGATAGATAGCCTCTTCGACCGCGCCGGTTCAGCGCTCGATCTGGAAGAGCGGCGGCGGCTGTATCGCGAAATTCAGGAAATTGCGGTGCGCGACCAGCCGTACGTCTGGCTGGTGGAAACACTTGCAACTCGCGCACACACGGTCCGCTGTGGTGGCTTTGGCTCGTCCTCGCATTTCGCGGCAACCGCGGAATGCACGCGATGAAGGGTCGTTTCGTCCTCAGACGATTGCTGCAGGTGGTGCCGACGATAACAGGCATCGTGCTCGTCTGCTTCCTCCTGATACATCTCGCGCCAGGCGACCCGGTTCTCGTGTTGGCGGGGGAGCACGGCGATGCGGAGTACTACGCGTTCATGCGCCAGCGCTTCGGTCTCGACCGGCCGCTGCCGCAGCGGCTGGCCACCTATTTCATCCGTGTCGCCAGCGGCGACCTGGGCTTCTCTTACGTATACGGAAGGAGCGCGATCTCCGTGATCATGGAGAGGGTGCCAGCGACGCTGCTGCTCACCGGCACGGCGCTTTTGCTCGCCGTCATCGTCGCCATTCCGCTAGGCGCGGTTGCGGCGCGGCGGCCGCACGGCGCGCGCGACATCGGTATCAGCGGGCTCGCTCTGGGTCTTTACTCTGCGCCCGTGTTCTGGATCGGCCAGATCACGATTCTTCTCGTAGCACTGCGGCTCGGCATTCTACCGGTGCAGGGCATGACGACGGCGGGTGGGGACTCTGCTGGCGTTTCGCACGTGCTGGACGTCATCCGGCACCTCGCACTTCCGGCGCTGGTGCTCGCGTCACAGGAGTTGGCTGTGCTGGCTCGCCTCACGCGCAGCAGTCTGATAGATGAGCTCGCGCGAGATCATATCCGCACCGCTCGGGCGAAGGGTGTGCGCGAACGTGCCGTGATGCTGCGTCACGCCTTTCCCCGCGCGCTGTTACCGGCTATCACTGTCATAGGAGTGCGGGCCGGCCACATGGTTGCGGGCGCTGTCATCGTGGAGGTCGTTTTCGGCTGGCCAGGGATGGGCCGTCTTCTGCTCGCGTCACTGCAGACGCGCGACACGCCGGTTCTCCTCGGCCTGTTCATCGTCATTTCGTTCGCGGTGGTGCTCGTCAACCTAATGACGGATCTGCTGTATGCCGCCATCGATCCCCGAGTCCGCTTCCGCTGAGCTGGCGGCGGCCGGCGCCACACCTGCACCGGATTTTCCCGGGCCGTCGACCTTAGCGGCGGTTTTCGCCCTGCCGGCAGGCAAGGCCGGACTCGTGCTGATCGGCGTGACGCTGGTGACAGCGCTCCTTGCGCCGCTTCTGGCTACCACCGATCCGTTTGCACTCACCGGACCGACGCTGGCGCCGCCGTCTCTGGCGCACCTCATGGGCACCGACGCCCTTGGCCGCGACCTGTTCAGCGGCGTGTTGTACGGGGCCCGGACCTCCCTCCTGATTGCCGGCGCCGTGGGCTCGCTGGCGTTCGTGTGCGGCACCGGCATCGGCATGATTGCCGGCTATCGCGGCGGCCTGCTCGACGACGTGCTGATGCGCATCACCGAGCTCTTTCAGGTTCTGCCGCGGTTTTTCCTCGTCGTCGTGGCAATCGCCCTGTTCGGACCGGGGGTGGACCGCGTCGTGCTGACACTGCGACTGACCTCGTGGCCCGTGCTCGCGCGCGTGATGCGCGGAGAGGTACTCTCCATGCGGAACCTGGAGTTCGTCCTGGCCGCTCAGGCAGCGGGTGCGTCTGCCACGCGAATCCTGTGGCGCCAGTTGCTGCCGAACGTACTGCCGAGCGCGGTCGTGCTGCTCGGGTTGCTGTTCGGACAGGTGCTGCTCGTGGAAGCGAGCCTTGGCTTTTTGGGGCTGGGCGACCCGAATGCGCTGAGCTGGGGCCTTCTGGCGGGGCAGGCCCAGGGTTTCCTGCGTGTGGCCTGGTGGCTGCCGCTCTTTCCCGGCCTCGCGATCACTGTGGCGGTACTCGGATTGAACCTGCTCGCGGACGCGGTGTCCGCCACACTCGGAGGTCGGTGAGCGGCGCGCCCGTTTGGCGATTTTCTTCCGCTACGGGCTCCCGGATCAAGAGCAGGGAGTCAAACCGCGCCGTTGTGTGAGGTAGCGCTCACGCACACACGTCGAGCCGCCTCCGTCACGGCTTGCGTCGTCAACCGCAGTCCATCGTAAATGGCCTGGTGTGGTGCCGAGGCTCCAAAGCGATCGATGCCCACGACCTCGCCGTCGAGCCCGACGTAGCGGAACCAACCGAGTGTAGCCCCCGCCTCCACCGCGACACGTGCGCGAACAGCCACCGGCAAGACCCCTTCACGGTACTCCTCTGGCTGAGAGTCGAAAATCCTCTGGCTGGGCATGGAGACCACGCGCGCGCGGATGTCTTCCTTCGCCAGCTTTTGCTGCGCGGCGAGCGCGAGCTGAACCTCGGAGCCTGTAGCAATGAGTATGACGTTGGGGTCGTGAGCGTCGGACAGTACGTACGCGCCCCGGGCTGCACCAGTTGCCAGCGCGTATTTCGCGCGATCCAGAACCGGTACTGCCTGGCGCGTGAGCACGAGCGCGGTTGGGCCATCGGTGCGCTGGAGCGCGACCCGCCATCCCTCTATCGTCTCGGCGGCGTCCGCGGGACGGAACACTATCAGATTCGGGATCGCGCGCAACGCCGTGAGATGCTCCACTGGCTGGTGCGTGGGCCCGTCCTCGCCCAAGCCGATGCTGTCGTGCGTGAACACGTAGATGACGGGAATCCCCATCAGGGCGGCCAGCCGGATGGAGCCCCTCATGTAGTCGGAGAAGACGAGGAACGTTCCACCATAGGGACGAAATCCCCCGTGCAGCGCCAGGCCGCTCAGAATCGCGCCCATGCCATGCTCGCGCACGCCGAAGCGGATGTACCGCCCCGTGAAATCATCTCGCGTCAGTGATGTCGCGGAAGGATGGTTGGGCAACGTGTTATTCGATGGCGTGAGGTCCGCCGATCCACCGACCAATGCCGGTATCCGGGGTGCGATGGCGTCGAGCACGGCGCCGGAGGCGGCGCGCGTGGCAAGGGGCTTGTCGGCCGGGAATGTCGGCAGGTTCTCGTCCCAGCCTGGCGGCAACTCCCCCTTCTGCATGGAGCGGAAGGTGTCCGCAAGCTCCGGATTAGTCTCCGCGTAGCGGGAGAACAGCTCGGCCCAGTCAGACTGCAGTTCTTTCCCGCGGGCGCCGGAGCTACGCATGAATTCCAGCGCTTCGTCGGGGATCACGAAATGCTCGTCCGGATCCCACCCGAAACGTTCTTTGACGAGACGCAACTCCGCGTCGCCCAGCGCTTCGCCGTGCGCCTTGGCCGTATCCTGCCGGTTGGGACTGCCGTAACCGATGTGAGTTCTGCACGCTATGAGCGTCGGGCGGCTCATATCAGCACACGCGTGGTCCAGGGCTTCGCGCACCGCATCCACGTCGTGTCCGTCTATTATTGTAACCTGCCAGCCGTACGCGGCGAACCTGTCCGGCACGTTCTCGCTGAATGAGAGAGAGGTCGGGCCATCGATACTGATGCCGTTATCGTCGTAGAGAACAATGAGCTTGCCAAGCCCCAGGTGCCCGGCCAGCGAACACGCCTCGTGCGAGATGCCTTCCATCATGTCGCCGTCGCTGGCAATGACGTAGGTGCGATGGTCCACGATCTCGAAGCCCGGACGGTTGAATCGCGCCGCCAGCATGCGCTCGGCGATCGCCATGCCGACCGCGTTCGAGATTCCCTGGCCCAGCGGTCCCGTGGTGGTCTCGACGCCTCGCGTGACTTCGCGCTCGGGGTGGCCTGGCGTTCTGCTGTCCCACTGGCGAAAACGCTTGAGCTCGGCGAGTGGAAGATCGTAGCCCGTGAGGTGCAACAGCGAGTAGAGCAACATGCTCCCGTGGCCGGCGGAAAGAACGAATCGGTCGCGATCGGGCCAGCCGGGGTCGTTCGGGTTGTGTCTCAGAAATTCGGTCCAGAGAACGGCGGCCACGTCGGCCATGCCCATGGGCATTCCGGGATGCCCGGAATTGGCTTTCTGTACGCTGTCTGCGGCGAGGACGCGAATTGTATCCGCCGCAAGGCGCAACGAGTCCGTTGAAGCGCTCCGCCGCTGCTCGACAATCACCGGTTCCACAGGCGTCATGTGGCTCTCCTTACGCGTGCTGGGCCGCAACTTGAGCGGCCGCAGTGGCTGGAGCGGTAGCCGGCGCCGACTCCATGCGGCGCAGCAGCGACACTGGCGCCGCTAGCGGAACCTGGTCCACGTCGCGATATCTGCGCAGCAGGTGATACGCGAGCAGGAGCTGTGTGATCGCGAGCTGCTTGCTGTGACGCACAGTCGCGCGATCCTGATACTTGCCGAACTGATCTCCCTTGATTGGCCGCAAATCCGGCATGTGCCGCCAGATTGCGTTTTCCAGCTCCTCCGCATGTGCGGCGGTGGCGCCCCCATCGATGCGGAGAAAGTCCGCGGGACGCCCGTCATCGCGGCCCAGCTCGAGAGAGATAGCCTTGTTCGCATCGGGAGCACCATCAATCAGATAGGTCAGATCGGGATGCGGAATTGTCGGTCGCAGCACCAGCTGCACGTCAACCTCGGGAGATGCCGCTGTCGAGCCCTCGGGCGGATAGAACCGTGCTACGATGTCGGCGTACTGCCGCTGCGGCCGGATGAAGTCGCGCGAATCCGGCTCACGCTTCTCCAGCTCGGCCAGCACCTGTTCCTGCGTGTAGCCGCGCTTGGTGGTATCGCGCTTCAGCTTCCAGTCGCGGCGCAACTCCTCGGGCGGATCCAGGTAGAGTTTCACGTCGAAGTACTGGCGCAATGTCGGCGTGCTGTAGCCGAGCAGTCCCTCTACGATCACGAAATCGCGCGGCTTCACGTACTCGGGACGCACGAGCGTCCCCGTTGAGTGATCGTATTTCGGCTTGAGTATGGGCTCGCCGTAGTACAGCCGCTCGAGGTGCAGCTCCATCACATCGATGTAGTTGCAATCCGGGTGCAGGGCGGTGATTCCGATTTTGGCGCGCTCTCGCCGGTCGTACTTCTTGGATTCGTCGGTGCAGACGTGGGTAACGCGGTCGGCGCCCAGGATTGCAACGAGACCCGCGG
>JBPCJT010000164.1:0-3714 GCA_051005015.1 Gemmatimonadaceae bacterium
GGCGTATCCGCACTTCACGACCGATCCCGGACGGATCCACGTCTACTCGAACGACGGATTGATTTCGCTGCGCTACGACGGCACCGACAGGCGCACGCACCTGAAAGTCACCGGACCTGGCCGCGCCGGCGCACCCCGGCCACCGGCCGCTGATGCGGTGATGATGCGTCCGGACGGCCGATGGGCACTGGCCGAGGTCAACAATCAGCTGTGGGTTGTGGCGGTGCCGCCCTTCAGCGGGACCGCTCCGAGCATCAGCGTTCGGAGTCCGTCGCTGCCGGTGAGGCGTCTGACCGACATCGGTGCCGACTACTTCACCTGGGCCGACGGGGGAAAGACGATCACGTGGGCGATCGGGTCCACGTTCTTCCGCCGGTCGTTCGAGACGATCGATTTCGGGCCGGCGCCGGACGCCTCGAAGACTGCGGACGGCGCGAAAGACGGCGCCGACGGTGCGAAAGACAATGCGCAGGAAGGGGCCAAAGGTGCCAGGGAGGCGGAGAAGAAGGACCCTCTGGACGTCGACAAGAACGTCGAACGTCTGGAAGTCGCCATCGAATCCCCACGGGCCAAACCCTCCGGGACGATCGCGTTTCGTGGCGCGACGATCATCACGTCCAGGGGCGACGAAGTCCTCAAGAATGCCGACATCGTCATCGCCGACAACCGGATTGTGGCGATCGGTAAAGGGGCCAGGGTGCCGGCCGGCGCGACGGTCATCGACGCTCGCGGAAAATTCATTGTGCCGGGATTCGTGGATACGCACGCGCACTGGGAGTTCCGCACGCACGACGTGCTCGAGCCGCAGAACTGGAGCCTGATCGCGAACCTCGCCTACGGCGTGACGTCTGGACTCGACGTGCAGACGTCCACCAATGACTATTTCGCGTATCAGGACCTGGTCGAGACGGGGCAGAGCACCGGCCAGCGTGCCTTCATGACCGGTCCCGGCATCTTTTCGAATAACGACTTTCAGTCGTACGAATCGACGCTCGCGTATTTGAAGCGGTACAGGGAGCACTACCGCACGGTCAACATCAAGTCCTACATGGTCGGGAACCGCAAGCAGCGGCAGTGGGTCGTGATGGCGGCGAAGGCGCTCGAGCTGATGCCGACGACCGAGGGCGGGCGCGACCTGAAGCTGGACCTGACGCACGCCATCGATGGCATGCATGGCAACGAGCACACGCTGCCGGTGTTTCCTCTTTACAAGGATGTCGTTCAGCTCTTCGCGCAGACGAAAACGGCCTACACCCCGACGCTGCTCGTCAACTACGGCGGCATCATCGCGGAGGAGTACTTCTACGCGACGACGGAAGTGCACGACGACAAGAAGCTGAACCGGTTCTATCCGCACAACGTGCTCGACGACAGGACGCGGAGGCGCCGGGTCTGGGCGCGAAAGGACGAATTCGTCTTCCCGATGGCCGCCGAATCGGCCGCGAGGATCCAGCGTGCCGGGGGGCTCGTCGGCGTCGGCGGTCATGGACAGTTGCAGGGGCTCGGGTACCACTGGGAGATGTGGGGTCTTGCCATGGGCGGGATGACCCCGCGTGAGGTGCTGAAGGCGGCGACGATCGACGGCGCGAAGATCATCGGCTTCGATCAGGACCTTGGCTCTCTCGAAATCGGGAAGCTGGCCGACCTCGTCATCCTCGAGAAGAATCCGCTCGCCGACATCCGCAACACGAATACAGTCCGCTACGTCATGAAGAACGGCGAGCTGTACGAAGGGGAGACGCTCGAGCAGGTGTGGCCGGTGCGGAAGACGCTCCCGAAGTTCTGGTGGCTGGACGCCGCGCCGAAGGGCGCGCACGTGGGGAGCAAGTAATGCGATCGATGAGAAGGAGTTTTGCAGCCGCTCTCGCGTGCTCGTTGTTGGTCGCGGTGCGCTGTTTTGCCACTTCCCGTTTTATTGCACCATTTTCCCAAATAAAACCAAGCTACCCTTTTTCTAAAGGGTTTTTGCGACACGGAAGCCCACGCCTGCGCTCCGGTAATCCTGAAGCGTAGCTCCCCGCGGTGGAGCAAAATTCCTGTACGCAGAGCGAATCCTACGGGGAGGGTTGGCATAGTCGCCGCCGCGAAGCATCCGGTACGAACAAGAACTTGTTCCATTCAAAACTGACAATCTACCCTCGATTTTCAAATCAACCACAACCTTGTTTGCGGAACCATCTGCGGGCAGGCCCGAATAAGAGCTCGCGAAACAATCCTCAACATATTGCAAAACATTACCGTGCATATCGTAAAGGCCGAATGCGTTCGGCGGAAATGAACCAACAGGCGATGTCCTCAGCCATTGGTCTCGGCCCGACGCCAACCCGGGTGGAAGCCCAGAATCAGCCCCGTAATTGGCGTATTCGTGGCTCGCGGTCGCTCCCCAGGGATATGGTGTAGTAGTTCCCGCCCGAGCAGCGTATTCCCATTCCGACTCCGTCAACAGGCGGTAATTATCGCCGGTCTGCTGGCTCAGCCAGCGCAGATAATCTTGGGTATCGTTCCAGGTCACGCAGACTACGGGATGACTGTCGTCTTGCGGAAAGCCGAGATTGCGCCATGAAGCCTTAGCCTCGTTCTGCTTTGATAACCCGCTCCAATCACAGCCTTCGCTGGTGACACGTTTCGTAGCCAAAACGAACGCAGCCCACTGTCCCCTGGTCACATCGAACTTGCCAGCGGCGAACTGGCGGATGCTCACACTTCGCTCTGGACCTTCTCGGTCATCATAGCGGCCTTGCTCGCTAGGAGGGCTACCCATCGTGAAGCCGCCCGCCGGGACAACGACCATCTCCGGGCAGTTGGCACAGTCCCGAAACGTCTGTCCAGGCCGGAGTTCTGCTGAAACAACTGGTCTGGCTTTCGGCGCACACTGAAGTGATATGAAGGAGACTAAAACAATCAGTGTGAGCGAGGTAAACACTTGTGGGATGGTCCTGCGAGTGTCCTGATGGATGAATCCTTTAGTCACCGCCATTTCGTTGTTTTCTCCTCTCATCAAATGTATAGTTCGTTTGTTTTTTCTGTTCCGCTACATCCACGGCAGACAACTTCGATGCGCCTGAGCCGACTGTAGCCCATTAACCTTTTGATCCGTAGTCAGCGCTTCTGAAGCAGCCATACATGTCTTGTCGCGGGCGCGAACGCACGCTCGCCGCAATATCCGAAGGCGTGCCGCCCGTAGCCCGCGGCGCAAGCACTCGAACCGAGCAGAAACACCATCGCCGCGAGACCTACCCGGTGGCGCGAGCGCGTGTTCATTCCGGATCTAGCGAGGGGGATGTCCGGCGCTGGCCACAGGCAGGGCTCAGGGTGCAGCAGCAAGCAGTCGCCAATAACCGAAGTCTGGTGTCGCGGCGAGGAAGCTCTGCGCGCGCTGCAGGAATGCTTGCATGTGCGGCGTTTGCATATGAGGCCCGGTGAAGGCGTCCTTGGTATCCCAGTACTCAATGAGCAGCAAACGGTCTGGGTTCTCGGGATCGAGATGAAGGTCGATGCCATGGCAGGCAGACTCGTTAGTCAGCACCGTCTTAATGATGTCCGAGAATTCCTGGCGGGCGAGTTCGGCCTTTCCAGGTTGGATGTGACAGGTGATGACAACGGTAGTGAGGTCGGTATTGGCTCTCATGTGCGTTCCTGTCGAGTGGGAGGTCTTGTATCTAGCTCTTGGGAGAGTTTGTAGGCAATCTGGCCGGGGTGCAAGCTCGCTGTGGT
>JBPCJT010000165.1:0-5069 GCA_051005015.1 Gemmatimonadaceae bacterium
GCAAAGAGCCTGCTTGGGGGCTTGGCCGCAGCGCCGTTGCGAGTGCGGTCGGATGGGCGGATCCGAGACTACATACCCATCCGCTCGCTCGGGCCGATGCAGAGTGTTGTGGTCGACCTTTCCACGGGCCGCTGATCCCCTGGCGCAGCATTGACCTGTCTGCTGGAAATGCCGAAGTGATTCACCGAACGAGGACGCGATAACCGTGCGGGGGAATAGCGAGGCTGTCCGTCGCCGCCAGCGCCATCTTCGATTTGCTGAACCAATCCGTGTAGTCGCCGGGGCGCGGTAGTCCTTCGAATGCCACCAGTTTGGCGCCGGGTGAATAAGGGCGCGCATTCTGCGATTTGCGGTCTAACGAAAAGTGTGGCTCTCACGCAAGTTCTGGATAGGTCGCCCCGCCTGCGGAAACACGAAACATTCGGCCTGTCGCCCTGACATCTGGAGCTTCACATGCAGCAATACGTTGGAGAGCTGGTTGATCTAACCGATCCGTCCGCAAATATTCTCGACAACCTCACCATGGAAGAGGCCCGCGCCCGAATCTCTTCGGGTGATCCTCTTGCAGTCCGCGGAATTGCAGGGTCGTTTGCGCTCGTCGCCCGTGAGGGAGACATGGTGCGAATGGCTCGATCACTTGATCGGCCAATCCGCTACTTCCTCGCCAAGCGCGCCGCCGGCCCCGCACTCGTGGTTGCCGACCGGATTGACACGATCCATGCCTGGCTGAAGGCCGCGAGACTCGATGACCAGTTTCACCCGAACTACACACGAATGGTGCCCGCTCACCACGTCGTGACAATCCATGTCGTCGGTTGTCCGGATCCCAACCCCACCTACACCCGCTTCCTTGTGCCGCAGGCCGGCAAGCTCCCTGCGGACATCGGTGAACTGGGCCGGATCTACATCGGCATACTCGCCAATGAGATCACGGCGCGGCTCCAGAGGATTCCTCCCCATGCTCCTGTAGGGGTGTCGTTCTCCGGCGGAACCGACAGCGGATCCGTCTTCCTCGTCACCTACCACGTAATGCGCTCCCTCGGCATGCACCTTGGCCGGCTCAAGGCATTTACACTCACCAACGGCGGCGGCCCCGATGGAGCTCAGGCGCGCCGTTTCCTCGAGGCACTCGATCTGGGACTGTTTCTCGAGACAATCGAGGCTAATGAAAGCCAACTCGACGCCGACGAGGCGATTCGCATAATCGAGGACTACAAGTCCCTGGATGTCGAGTGCGCCACGATGGGACTCGCCCTGCTCCGCGGCATTCGCCAACGCTACCCCGAGTGGCGCTACCTGTTCGATGGAGATGGCGGTGACGAGAACCTTAAGGATTACCCGATTGAGGAGAATCCCGAGCTCACCATCCGCAGCGTCGTCAACAATCCTCTGTTGTATCAGGAAGGGTGGGGCATTTCGACGATGAAGCACTCTCTCACGTACAGCGGCGGAATGAGTCGTTCCTGTGTCCGCACGTACGCCCCGGCCCGACACTTCGGATTCGATGGATTCAGTCCTTACGCGCGGCCGGCATTGGTCGAAATGGCCTCGAGCATTCCGTTCGACGAGATCACAGGGTACGATCTCGATCGCCTGTATTCGCTCAAGGGGGAACTCGTTGGCAAAGGTGTAGAAGCTGTCACGGGGCTGTCCATGCCGATCTTTCCCAAGCGACGGTTCCAGCACGGCGCGTTCCCCGAGCAGACCATGCGCGAACAATTGCCATGGGACGAGGCGGAGTACCGCAAGCGATTCCTCGCGCTGCACGAGTGATCCGTCAGGTCTCCGCTTCCTACCCCGAAAATCCGCGTGAGCGCGACCGCTGGATTCTCGCCCACCGTCCCGAGCGGAACCTGGCAAGCGCGCACAGGCCGTACGCCGTTGTTGCGGAGGATGAGGTCACCGACACCGGCGAAGTCGTTCCCGTCGCCACAATCTTTCTGACGAATCGGGAGTGTCCGTGGCGCTGTCTGATGTGCGATCTGTGGCGCAACACACTCGCGGAGACAGTGCCGGCTGGAGCAATCGCCGAGCAGATCGACTTCGCTTTGGGCCAGCTGCCACGCACGCGTCATGTCAAGCTGTACAACAGCGGCAGCTTCTTCGACCACCGCGCCGTCCCCCCAAATGAGTATCCGGAGATCGCCGCCCGCCTGCACCAATTTGATCGTGTCATAGTTGAGAGTCACCCCTCGCTCGTGGGCGACGACGTTCTGCGCTTTCGCGATCTCATTCCCGGCGTTCTCGAAGTCGCCATGGGTCTTGAAACCGTTCATCCGGAGGTCCTGGAGCGACTCAACAAGCGGATGACACTCGAGCTCTTCGCTGCCGCGGCAGAGCGCCTGCGACGGAACGACATCGCGCTCCGCGCCTTCATCCTCGTTAAACCACCATTCCTGACAGAGGACGAGGCGCTGACGTGGGCGAACCGCTCAGTAGATTTCGCCTTCGACCACGGTGCGACGGTTGCGAGCCTCATTCCGGTGCGCGGCGGCAACGGCGCGCTCGAAGCGCTTGCGGCCCTGGGTACATTCGCGCCGCCGATGCTCTCGACTCTCGAGGCGGCGGTCGAGTACGGCATCAGTCTTACACGTGGCAGAGTCTTCTCCGATCTCTGGGACCTCGAACGGTTCGCTGCGTGTGCCGAGTGCTTTCCCGCTCGTGCAGCCCGGCTGCGCGAAATGAATCTGCGACAGGTAGTACTTCCACCCATCCCGTGCGAAAGCTGCGGATGAGCTCGCTTGACCCCACGGTTGACATCGCTGTGGTTGGCTCCGGTTTCGCTGGCTCATTGATGGCCATGATCGCCCAGCGGCTCGGACGCTCCGTGATCCTGCTGGAGCGCGGAGTCCATCCTCGATTCGCGATCGGGGAGTCTTCGACGCCGCTCGCAAATCTGCTGCTCGAGGAACTGGCACGACGATACGATCTGCCACGGCTCCTTCCCCTCACCAAGTACGGTAGCTGGCGGCGGAGCTACCCCGATGTCGCCTGCGGCCTGAAGCGCGGATTCAGTTTCTTTCATCATAAAACCGGCGTGCCCTTCGCGGACGATGCGCGGCACCGACGGCAGTTGCTGGTTGGCGCGAGCCCCCATGATGAGATCGCGGACACGCACTGGTATCGTCCCGACTTCGATCACTTCCTAGTGCGCGAAGCGCAGGCGATCGGTGTCGAGTATGCGGACCAGGTGAACCTTCGCACGTTCACCTCCTCGGGGTGCGGCGGACTACTGCAGGGAGACCGGCGAGGCATGCCGGTTCGTGTCCATGCCCGTCTCGTGATCGACGCCACGGGGCCTCGTGGTTTCCTGCACCGGGCGCTTGCTCTCCACGAGCGAGCATTGGACGGCCTGCCCATGATGCAGTCGCTCTTCACCCACTTCACGGATGTCGCACGATTCGAGGATATGGCCGCGGACGCCTTCGATACCCTCCCGCCGTTTCCCGTGGATGCCGCCGCGGTGCATCACCTGTTCGATGGCGGATGGATCTGGATACTGCGGTTCGGGAACGGAATCACGAGTGCCGGCGTCTCCGCGACAGACGCCTTTGCGCGAGAGCTCCGCCTGGAGGAGGGAGCGGCGGCGTGGGAGCGGCTACTCCTCCGGCTTCCTTCCGTGCGCGCCCAGTTCGAGCACGCGCGACCAGTACTCGGCTTCATGCATCTCCCTCGAGTGTCATTCGGGAGTGGAGCTATCACCGGCCCCGACTGGGTGATGCTGCCATCTGCCGCGGGCCTGATTGACCCCCTGCTTTCCACCGGCTTCCCTTTGACGCTACTTGGCGTGGGACGCCTCGCGGAAGTGCTGGAGAACTATTGGGGGTCCCTGCGCCTGGCCGAGCGGCTGCAGGGCTACGCAGAACAAACCAGCCACGACCTCGATACGACCGCACGCCGCGTAGGCGCGAGGCTTCTGTCCCTCGACGACTTCGAATCGTTCACCGCGCTCGCCCTCCTGTACTTTGCCGCCGCGAGTTTCGCGGAAAGCGCGCGGCGGCTCGGACGGCCGGAGCTGGCGGGCTCAGCATTTCTGCTGGATGATCATCCGCGCTTCGGGCCGGCGGCCCGCGCCTGCGTGGCGCGCGCCTCCGGGATCCGTACCGCGACCGAACGTGACAACCTGCTTGCCGACGTCATGCGCGCCATTGTCCCCGTGAATGTGGCCGGACTCGGCCGTCCGGAGCGGCGCAATTGGTATCCCGTGTATGCACGGGATCTCCTGGAAGCGGCGGAGAAGCTTCAGGCTGATGACGCAGCGATTCACGCTCTGCTGCAACGCACCGGATTTGTGAGCTCGTCGAGCGCCAACCAGCGGGGCTGACTGGCGCTTCCTACCAGCGATCCGGTATCTGGCTAGGCCGGAACACCTCCGCCGGAAACGGGCGTGCGGCGCAGATCCAGCCACATCGCGATCGGCCCAACGATCGTCAACGCGTACAGCGGTGGCGATAAATACAAGGGAGCAAGCAGCCCCACGTTGAGATCGCCCGCGAGCCGTATGAGCGCCTCCACCAATGCCACCGTCGCAACCACCAGCATGCGGCTACGCGCCGTGCGCACCGTGGTGCGCGGGTCTGTGACCATGAAGAACACGAAGAGCTGGTACATCGGTCCCGTCAGGGGCGCAATTCCCGCTGCGAGTGGCTCGGCTACTATCCATGTTCGCAGCAGGGCGAGCGCGACGAAGCACCCCACGTACGTCAACGTGACGTGCAGAACCCGCGAACGCGACGCGACCAGCAAACCGATGCACCAGATCACCGCGTTGGTGAAGAGTTCGTTCCCCCATTGATGACTGAGCACGGCCACGCTCTCGGGGGCGATGAGAAGAAGAAGACAGATCGCGAAATTGCTGGGGTTCCAGAGATGCCGGTTCCGGTATGTCAGAACGTATTTGGAGGTTATCGCGAGCACCGCCCCCAGCGCAAAGGGCCAGAGAATTCCCGCACGTGGTTTAATGAGAAGCGCCAGGCTTATACCCGTGACGTATGCGCTCGTCAGATTCACCACGCGGCCGCGTAGGAACCGGGACAGCAGTAGTTCCGCCACTACGCAGACCCCCAGGG
>JBPCJT010000166.1:0-4029 GCA_051005015.1 Gemmatimonadaceae bacterium
TCACCGGAATCCGTGTTCACCATGACCAGAATCGGTGTTCACGATCACCAGAATCGATGTTCAGCATCAGCAGAACGCGCGTTCACGTTGAAACGGAATGAGTGTTCACGATGGACCGGAATACGCAGCGGGCCAAGGGCGAACCCCGGTGCGAATTACGTTGTGCCAGGGGTCGACTGCTGCCAGAACGCCACCGCTGCTCCGGGCGACTTCGATGGACTCGTTATGCCAATTCTGTATTGTCGCCATCTACCATCCCTTCCGTACGGGCAGAGCGTTGTGAGTCGCTGCTGCCCGTCGATGAGTTCGAGCCGGTCATCCGCCAGCCGCTTCACGACGACGGGCTGGAGGCAGTAGTCCTTGTCCTGGTTGTCCCAGATGTCGGTAATAAGGAGGCTCACCTGTTCTCGGTCCCATCGATATCCCCGCTGGTGAGCGGGCACGAAGAAAGCGTCGGCGATGTCCCCGACAAGTTTGAGGCCGAGTTGCGTCTGGCCATCCGTGCTCATAAAGAAACTTGCTCACTGCTCGAGGGTTAGCGACGCGAAAGCGGATTAGCGTGCGCTAGCCACCATCGCCAGGCAGGCTTCTTGTCCGCTTGAACGACCAGGTGTACCGAACCCGCCAGACAACCGACCTTGCCGGGACGGCGCTGACGGAGATCGCGAAGTTCCCTTGCCCGTGTCGTCTGCGTCGGGCAGGAAACCGCGGGCATCAGCTCCAGTCCGGGCACCATGCGGGGCCCTGCGGCCCATCCGCGCAGCCGTTTTGAGATTAGTCCCTCCGGGGCCAAATTTATAAGACTAATATTGACCCTGGTCGACTATTGACGACTATTATTGTGCGTCGAAGCTTGGGCTGAGCCCGTCGTCTGCCCTGCCGGCGGCGGCAAAATGCTGGAAGGCCGCATTGACTCCGATGACTGAACCCTGGGTCTCCGTAGATGAGCTCGCGCACCACCTCGGCGTCAGGAAAGACTCCATTTATCGGTGGATTGAGCGGAAGGGGCTGCCCGCCCGAAAGCTGGGCAAGCTCTGGAAATTCAAGCTGTCCGAGGTGGACGAGTGGGTTCGGAAAGGCGCCGCGAGTCCGGCACCATCAGACGCCGGGGACAAATGAGGTGCAGCGCGGCACGAGCCGCGATGCAGTGCATGAGCGACGTGATAATCGTTGAACGAGCTTGTCATGCAACCAATGACGATCCTGGAGACGGCCTGACTAACCTGCACCGCGCCCCCGGGTCGTCCAATGTACGCTTCATGTTTTTCTGACCGCGGAGAGCCCTGACTATGGGAATCCTCACAGCCTGCACGCCCAGAGCCGACGTTCTCTCTGGCGACCTGAAAGACGCCATCTTTGCCGCCGACTTCGGCGATGTGATCGCCGACCACGCAGGCACTCCCGATGTCTACCGGGACCCTGCGTTGTTCTTCCGCAACACCCACCCGGCACGAGACCTGACACGGATCGTCCGAGAGGTGTTTGGCGCTTTGGGAAAGACGGAGGAGCCGGGTCTCGCTCTCCGACTCAGTACAGGGTTTGGCGGCGGCAAGACACACACGCTACTCACGCTCTGGCACCTGGCTCGCGGCATCGGTGACCGAAGTCTCGGCGTCGAGCTGCTGCCCGCCGATGGCCGGCCGAAAAACGTCCACGTCGCCGCCGTGGATGGCGCAAAGGCTGGTCACCCGGTGTTCGCCCAACACGGTGGTGTAGTCGTTCGCAGCTTGGCCGGTGAGCTTGCCTACCAGTTTGGCGGAACCGCTGCCGTAAAGACGCTTGGCGCTGCGGACGACGTCAACGCTCAGCCAACAGAGGCTGCATTGGAGGCGTTCCTACCGACCGGGGCCGTTCTGATCCTGCTCGACGAACTTGTGATGTACCTGTCAGGGCTTGATGCACAGGGCCGAAAGAACACCCTGAACGTCGTCGGCAAGTTGGTGTCGATCGCTGCGCACCGGCCCCAGACCGTTCTCGTGGTCACCGATCCCGGTTCTCAACCGAGCTACGCCGGTGAATCTTCGGACCTCGGGAAGGTTCTCGTCGCCGCGCGGGCACTCGATGAACTTCTGGGACGCAAGACCAGCGATTTCGATCCGATCGGATCCGAATCAGCTAAGGTGATCGCCCGCCGTTTGTTCGATCGCGTGGACACATCGGCTGCCGCGAGTGCCGCCGGCGCCTACCGTGCGCTCTACGCAAGGGTGGCCGAAGAACATCCTGACATGATTTCTCCAGGGGCACGAACGGAGGAGTACGCGAAGCGCATTCAGGAATCGTTCCCGTTCCATCCACGGTTGCTCGATACCGCGAAGGACCGACTCGGTGCGCTGGCCGAGTTTCAGCGGTCGCGAGGCGTGCTGCGACTGTTCGCGCGCATCGTCCGAGACTTGTGGGAGCGAAAGGAAGATGTCGATCTCATCACGGCCGGAGAGATCGATTTCTCAACGATCCGTATCAAGAGCGATTTGCTGCAACGCCTCAACAAGGAGCAATTCGAGGCGGCCGTGTCGGCGGACGTGGTGACTCATGCGGGCGAATTAGACGCCGGCCGAAGAGGGATTCACACGCGCGTCGCGTCCGCGCTCATGGTTGAGAGCCTTCCGGCAACTTCGCACGCCGGGTTGACGCCCGACGACCTTACGCTCGCCGTCCTCCGCCCCGAGGAGGCGGGACAGGAACCAGTCGAGGCATTGGACCGACTGATTGGAAACTGCTGGCACACGTATCCGATGGACGGCGGTGCCGGGTATCAGTTCCGCGTCGAGCCAAACGTTCGAAAACAGATCGAGGAGCGCCGCAACCGGGTCTCGCTGGCTGACGCTGAAAGTCGGGTGCAGACGGAAGCGCAGCAGTACTTCCACGGCGCAGGCTTTCGGGTACGCAATTGGCCGGAGCACGCGAATGCGGCTCCGGACATCGCGCAATTCCAGCTTGTGCTCTGTGTCTCGGTGGACCTTGCGAAGTCAGTGGCCGCACACGCCGATGATCGAGACCCCGCCGCTCCCATCAAGCGTCGCTTCATAAACGCAGTGGTGGCAGTTGCGCCCACCGAGGAGTCATACCGTGCCGCCGTCCACCGAGCGCAGTCGCTGATCGCGGCCGAGGAGCTCGAGCGCGAGTATCGGACTGGTGAGGCTGGCGCGATGATTCGCGAACAACTCAAGCGAATTAAACCCGAACTTGAGAAACAGTTTCGAGTGCAGGCGCGCCGGGCGTTCGATCGTGTGGTCCTCGCCGATGGGGCATCGTACGCTGTCGATGAAACATTTCAAGGAGGCGATGATCAGATCCTGCAGGCACCGCGCGGTCAGGAAGTGCTCCGACGCTTCCTCGAGGACAAGGAGCTGATTTACGGAGGAAACGACGCCCTCGATCCCAAGTTCCTCGTTCAGCGCTACCTGAAGGGCGCAGTGCCCGTTTCCGGCGAGACCGATGTCTGGACCGCTGCTGCGATTCACGAACGCTTGCTGAGTGCGCCGGGTCTTCGCTTGATTCCCGATGAGGAGTTGACGCGCCGAACAATTCAGCGCGGGACGGCCGAGGGGTATCTTGTCGTCAAGCTGGCGGACGGCCGGGCCTACGATCGTGACGGCGTGGTGGAATGCGCGGCCGGCGCCCGGCGGCGTGTGAGCAAAGAGCGCCTAACAGGACTCACGCTCTCAGACCAGAACCTGGTCGCACTCCCATCGGCTCCTGCCACGGCGGCATGGCTCGCCGTGGACGCCCCAACTGGGAAGCCCGGCGCTCCTGGAGGCACTCCGCCGCCACCTCCTCCATCGCCACCGAAGGAGTTCATCACCGGCGATCTTGACAAGGCCATCGAAGCGGCCGGCTCTCGTCCCTTGCAGCGTCTCGTGCTCAGGTCAAGGAGCACGGCCGGTGCGCGGCTGCTCTCGAAGCTCGCGCAGCCCTTTGGCGCCAGCAGCATGGCGTTGACCGTATCAGTCGCCGGCGACGTGAAAGGCGGAGGAACGATGGGTCTCAGCATTGAAGGGGTGAAACCCTCGCACCCTGCGAAGCCCCTCG
>JBPCJT010000167.1:0-31279 GCA_051005015.1 Gemmatimonadaceae bacterium
GATTGTCCGATTCTGACACGATGACGGCCCCGCTCACCACTGGGCGGAAGGTGCAACGCGCTCCTCCGCCACTGCTCAATGCAGTGGGGCTGTCAAGCGCGGGGTTTTACAGCATGCTGCTGTACTGGGGTGGCCCGCCAGCGCGGAGCATCACGGTGCGCCTCCGCGCACCGGCCGCAAATCTTCGCGACGCGCAGGCCGAAGCTGCGGACCAGCTACTGAGCTTCGACGCGACGACTCTCGCCTGGCTGCATGAACATGCGCAGCCAACTACCTCGGATGTGCCTGAGCACGCTGCAGCCGCCAAACGGCCTGTGGAGCGGGAAAGTCCTTCCCCTTCCTCAAACCCGCAGCGCGAGGCAGACGGTCCGCAGCCACGGCGACCCGCCGCCCGGGCAACCTCATTTGCGCGAACTACCGACCGGCGGCCAGTACACCGCGCGGAGAATGGAGAAGCGCGCAGACCCTAGCTGTAGCTCCCGTCTCCGGCGGTTCGTGCCTCCAGCGTTTGCAATCCTTAATCCTTCTCCCATGTTACGCGACTTCAGAGCTTTCCTCGTCAAGGAAAACGTCCTCGCGCTCGCAATTGCGGTAGTAATCGGCGCGGCGTTCGGCAAAGTCGTAGCAGCGGTGGTGGACGAATTCATCATGCCGATCGTGGGAGCGGTGTCCCCAGCCGGCGATTGGCGCGCATGGGCGTGGAGCGTGGGCTCCGTCACGTTCGGCATCGGTCACTTCATCGGCGCGCTGATTGATTTCCTGATAATCGGCTTCGTTGTGTGGCGCGTCAGCAAGGCATTCATCAAGCCGGCACCCGCAACGGCCGCCGCTGCCACCAAGCTATGCCAGTACTGCAGGATGAACGTGGATGTAGCTGCTTCGAGATGCGCCCACTGCACGAGCGAGCTTTGACGCAGGGAAGGATCGGGCACCAGGAATGAGTCTGGAACGCCAGCTCTCTCTATCCTGGTGCCCGCCCGCTAGAATCTCGCTTCGAGATAGAAATACGCTCGCACTCCCGCGTTCGGTCTCACTCCCTTCGCCAGATCGAACCTGAACAGGCCGTCCACGAACGACGCTCCGACTCCCGCGCCGCTGACCGGAACCCCGGGGTGCTGCCAGTCGGCGCGGGAACCCGACCAGCCGAAGTCGTAGAAAATCACGGGTCGCGCGGCTACGAAGCTCGTGCCGAGCTCCGCGCGTCCCATCCAGAACGCGTTGCCGAATGCTACACCAACGTCGTGTCCTCTGATGGTCTGTGCACCGCCCAGGTACCAGAGACGCTGCGCGGGAACGTGACCCCCGGAAGTTCCGCCGCTCACCGTCAGGGAGCCGTCGAGGCGCGGTCCGATCCCATGGGATATTGTCCCGTCGAACGCTCCGCGCGAATAATCGAACGCTCCAACCGCGCCTTCCGCACGGAGATCCGCAAGCAGACGGAAGCCATGCGGATCGAGCCCTCGCGAGAGGCTGTATCGTGCGCCCAGGCCAGCCACAGTTCCTTCGGTTGCACCGATGTTATCAATGAATCGGACATCGTTGATGACGTTTGCGACCGAGAACTGGGTCTCGACATCCGCACCGCTCTGGCGCTCGGCAAAGAGCCGAAAAGAGATCGGAGAGCGGCGTGTTGCGGTAGCCGTGAGTTCCGCTCCCCAGGAGCGGTAGTACAGTCCTTCTTCCCGTCCAAACAGCAGGGCTGAAACCGAAGGGCCGATCGCGAATGGATCTCCCCAGTCGTTGACCACGGCAAGGCGGCGATATGCTGCAAGTCCCAGCGTTCTTCGCCCGTCGGAACGAATCATGCTCAGTTCGCCGTTGAACTGGTGGTCGGCGGTCCCGATCCGCGCCAGGATGCTCCCGGTATAGCCTGCTCCGAACGTCTGAGTCGCCATGACTCCCGGGGAGAATCCTTCGACACGATTGTAGCGAATCAGCCCTCGCTCCAGGCCATAGTGGAATTCCGGACGCTGCGGAGACCAGCGGGCCTGCATGCCGAAGTCCAATTCCTTCATAAGCTCATCAGCCTCGGCTTTTCCGAATAGCTCTTCGCCGTCATCGTAGATCGATCCTGGAAGGTCTGGCGAGGTCGCGAGCATCGCGGAATCCTTGGGAACTCGCGTCACTACACGCAGCCCTCCAGCGTAACGCTCGCGCACGCGCAGGGTTGCGTCTCCATCGTCAATGGTGGAAGCGCGCCTCCTGCGCCGGCCCGTCGAGTCTACGGTGGCGGAATCACCCTCGGCGAGTGAATCCTGCTGTTCCGCGAGGGCCGGAAGCGTGGGCAGCACAGCGGTGCCGTTGACGCTCGCGTACTTGAAGCTCTCCTCGAGCTTGAACGGCACGCGCATGATGCTGACCTGTGCATCACCTTCAGCAACCTGCAGCCGGGGAAGCCACCAGCGTCCCTTGTGCAGTCCGTACTCGACGGTAATCCCCTTGACGTTGGCCGTCATCGGCCGCAACCAGCGTGGAATGCCGCCGTCCTTGTCGTCCTTGTCGTCTTCGTCGTCCTCGGCGACTTTCACGATGTCCATCGGCGTGGAAAGACGGTACGCCGCTCGCACGAGCTGCGCGCTCGACAGATCGAACCAGAAGCTGCCGACTACGAGATTCCATTTTGGCCGGCGCGCGGTTACCTCGATTTCACCGAGCCGGATGCGAGAACCGTCGGGCAGCCGAAAGACGATGGAGTCGCCGGTGGCGTACTGATAGTAAGCTTCTGCGCCTTCGGCGAGCGGGTGTACGATCTCGCGGTCGTCCACCTCGCGCTTCACCATTCCACTTCCCACCCAGATCGCGTCGCGCCCAGGGTAGTACGGAATAGGAGACATGTCGTCATCCGCGTCCATATCGACGTTGGCTTTGGGAACCGCCGGCACCGCTGTACGCAATCCCTTCATATCTACCCATACACCTTCGCCGCTACGCCAGCGAACTCGGGACGCGCTTTCGTGACGGAAGACCAGCCGATCGCGACCGATCTTCTTGAAGCCGAGCCCCGCGGAAATGCGCTGATACGCCGTGGCATCGTAGGCGACAAGGGTGGAGTCCTGCTCCAGGCGGGCCACTCGCGCGCGCTGAAGCAGCGTTCGCGCCCCTTGATCGCGGAAGGCAGTTGCGAAATGTTGCGCCGTTACTGAATCGCGCCGGGGCGGGCGAGTCGCGCGCTCGTCACGAATGGAGTCCACGCGATTACGAATCGAGTCGCGGCGCGCAAGGCGAGCCGAGTCACGCGCGGTGAGCCTGGTGGTGTCCTGCCTGGGGCGCGTTCCTATCGAGACGGAGGACTGGAGCGCGACGACTGTAGCGAGAATGGCGAGCATTGCGGTCTCTGGAAGTTTGCTACACCTCGTCCTACGCTGGCGTCCTCGCGGAGTTTCGCCGGGCTGGCAACGCTGGTAGCTTCACCGGGTCCACCGAGCACCGGGTACCCGGACGGGCACCGACTCGGAGCGTGGCCTACTCGCGTTCTTGCCTCAACGAGTCCGGTGCACGGTGCACGGTTGGTAACGCGCGGTGTCCGGTGCTCGGACACGTTCCCCTTTGATCCCGAATATGATGCGCTATTCACTGCTCCTCGCCGCTGCTCTAACAGCTGCTCTGCCACTACACGCTCAAGACCCGCCGCGGCCGCTTGACTGGAGCGCCCTCAGCAGCGAGACCGTCCGCATCATGTCGGACTATCTGAGGATCAACACGACAAATCCTCCCGGTAACGAGCTGGAAGGCGCGCTGTTCCTCAAGGGCGTTCTCGAGCGCGAAGGATTCGAGGTACAGATTCTCGACACCGCGGAGCTTGGCAGGGGACGTGCAAATCTGTATGCGCGGCTCAAGGGCGACGGCTCCAAGAAGGCGATCGCGCTGGTGCACCATATAGACGTGGTTCCAAGTGATCCGCGCTACTGGACTGTGGATCCCTTTTCGGGCGCGATCAAGGATGGTTTCCTTTACGGCCGCGGCGCGATCGACATGAAGGGCGATGGGATCGTGCACCTGATGGTGATGCTCGCCCTCAAGAGGAGCGGAACGCCAATTACGCGCGATATCGTGTTCATCGCGAACACGGATGAGGAGCTCGGCTCCACTGGCGCGCTGGCGTTCGTGGACCGCCACGCTGACTTGCTGAAGGATGTAGAGTTTCTCTTGACGGAAGGCGGCGGCAACCCTATCCGCGACGGCAAGCTCGAGTATTACGGCATCGGTGTGGCAGAGAAGCGCACCTTCTGGCAGCATCTAACCGTGAAAGGCACCCCATCGCACGGATCCCGTCCCACCAAACTAAACCCGGTTCCGCGCCTGGTTCGCGCGTTGGACAGAATCGCCAGATACGAAACGCCACTGCATGTGACTCCGGGCGTCCAGAAGTACTTTCGCGACATATCCCGTAATTACACAGGCGAGCGCCGGGCGTGGCTGGCGGATGTACGGGCGGCGGCCGCGAATCCGCGCGCTCGCGCCTGGCTCACCAGCGATGTGTACCGGAACGCCATTCTCCGAAATACGATTTCCCTCACGGTCCTGAACGCCTCAAACAAGACGAATGTCATCCCCGCCGAAGCAACAGCGGAAATCGACATCAGGCTGCTTCCAGATCAGGATCCCGATCGCGTTCTCAACGAGCTGAAACGGGCCGTTGCCGATACGGCGGTAAAATGGCGCACCATCCTCCAGCCGAAAACTCCGCTTGAAAACCCAACCGATACCGACCTGTACCGGGCGATCGAGCGCGCCGCGAACGATCGTGATCCCGCCGCATTGGTGACTACGCCGATGGGCACGGGCGCGACCGACCGGCCCACCTACCGGAAGCTCGGCATCATCACCTACGGAATCTCACCGTTCAAGGTTCCCGTGGAGGATATCCAGAAGGGAGTCCACGGCAACGACGAGCGCATATCGATCGAGAACATCGGGTTCGGCTTAAGGTTTCTCTACGATGTCCTCAGGTATGCGCAGTGAACGGTGAACAATGACTACGCACTGCCATGTCGTTAAGCCATTTACAACTCCATCACGGTTCTGTTCCCCGTTCACTGATCACTGATCCATATGGCACCCCTAGCCACCGCCGGAGAAGCCTGTGACGCTCACCACTACCACGCTTGCCGTCGCCTGAGTCGGATACGACTCCATGACCGGCCCGGTGAACCATGCTTCGGCGATCTGACCGGCGCGGAGGTCGGCGAAAGTGCCGCGTCTGACGCCCGAGCTGCCGCGAACGAGTATTCGCGTATGGCGGGTGACGCGCACGCTGGATTTGTCCGAACCCGATTGGTCGGACGGGACTTCCTCCACGAGAATTGACCCAGGCAGACCGCCGCTGGTCGCCGCAGTGGAATTCGTTATCGTGCCACGAATGGATGGCGGATCACTCGGAATGGCGACGGCCTGGCTCGCGCGGCACCCAGCGAGGATCGCGATCATGGAGATCGAAACAGCCAGGGAGCGGAGCATACCACCAATTTAGCGCGAGCGAGAATGGTCCACTAGCGTTAAGCTGGCTCATGTTTGCCCGCGCCCTTCCCAGTGCCACACAGAGCGACTTCCTATGACTGATTGTGCTTGAATTCCATGTGGAGTTCCACCGCATGACACCGTGACGGCCACAAACCCATCCCACGGCCGAGTGATTGCCGCGTTCGCCGCCGTGTACGTGATATGGGGATCGACCTACCTGGGAATTCGGATCGCCATCGAGACTATCCCGCCATTCCTGATGGGTGGCGTGCGCTTTCTGATGGCGGGAGCGATCCTGTACGCATGGTCGCGCTCTCGGGGTGATGCGCGGCCTACTCCTCGCAACTGGCTCGCTGCAACGATCGTTGGGGGATTACTGCTGCTCGGCGGGAACGGCGCCGTGATGTGGGCAGAACAGTACGTGGCGACCGGGATCGTGTCACTGCTTGTCGCCATGGTTCCGCTCTGGATAGTGCTATTTGAATGGATCGGGCCACGGAAAATTCGCCCGACTGCAGGCGTCGCACTGGGGGTTGCTCTGGGCCTCGTGGGACTCGCAGTCCTCGCCGGCCCGGCACTCTGGGGCGGCAAGGAAGGCGTCGATCCGGCCAGCGTGATATTTCTCATGCTTGGCTCCATGTCCTGGGCCGCGGGATCACTTTACTCGCGACGCTCATCGCTTCCATCGTCATCGATTCTGGCCATGGGAATGGAGATGCTCGGAGGCGGCGCACTGCTTCTCATTTTCGGGCTCCTTTCTGGCGAGCTGCCGCGATTGGACATCGGCGCAATATCCGGATTATCGCTATTCGCTATGGCCTACCTCGTAGTCTTCGGGTCGCTGATCGGATTTACGGCTTACATCTGGCTGCTGCGCGTCCAGCCAGCGGCGCGAGTCTCGACCTACGCGTACGTGAATCCGATTGTGGCGGTATTTCTCGGCTGGGTAATTCTGGCTGAGCCGGTTTCGCGGCGAACGCTGTTCGCAGGCGCGATTATCGTCGCATCGGTAGCGTTGATCACGACGACCGGAAGGGGTGGCGAGGAGCGCGGAAATCTGACTTCGCCTGGCGATTCAGTGACCCCACGGGCCGCGTAGACCCTCAGTCCCCCGATTGCGCTACCGGCCTCACCACTCTGTGCTCCGCGGTCCTTTGCTTCGTCTTGATCCCGAACACCCGCCCCGCTTTTGCGCGCCACTCGTCCATGATCTCGTAAAAGGTCGGGATCACCAGGAGCGTCAGAAACGTCGATGTGATAACACCGCCGATTACCGCACGGCCGAGCGGAGCCCGAAAGTCCGCTCCCTCTCCAGCGCCGATCGCTACGGGCAGCATTCCCGCGATGAGAGCGAACGTCGTCATGAGAATCGGGCGCAGACGGATCGCGCCCGCTTCGATGAGCGCCTCCCGCAGCGGAAGCCCATCTCGCTCCCGGGCCCACTTCGCGAAGTCGATGAGCAGAATCGCGTTCTTGGCGACAATCCCCATCAGGAGGATCACGCCGATCATGCTCATGATGTTGAGCGTGTCACCGGTTACGAGAAGCGCGAGCACTACGCCGATGAGCGAAAGTGGTAGCGAAAGCAGGATTGCCAGTGGATCTAGAAACGATCCAAACTGCATTACCAGAATCAGATACATCAGCAGCACCGCGGCGCCCAACGCGGCGAAAATCTGACCAAACACTTCCTCCTGATCCTCCACCTCGCCCCCCATCGTCACGCGGTATCCTGGCGGAAGCTGGAGCGCGTCGACCTTTTTCTGAATATCGGGAAGCACTTCGTTGAGCGACCGGCCGAACGTGTTAGCCTGCACCGCAACGACTTTCGTGCGGTCGAGATGGTCGATCTGCGCGGGTCCAATGCTCTGCTCGATGTTGGCGATCTGTCCGAGCGGGAGCGTGGTCGCTCCGCCGTCAGCGCCACGCACCACCAGCGGTAGCTGCTCGAGGTCCGACGCCCGCCGCCGCGACTCGGGTGCAAGCCGCACCACGACATCGCGGGTCTCCCCCTGCGGATCAACCCAGTCGCCCGCGTCGATCCCGGCGAACGCAGGTCTTAGCGACTGCGCCACCTGCCCCACCGTGACGCCCAGGGAGCCCGCTACGCCGCGGTTCAGCTCTACGTTGAGCTCGGGACGCTGGCCCTTCGTGGAAAGAACCACGTCGACTACGCCTGGAATGTCACGCATCTCGCCGGAGAGTCGGTCCGCGAGCTGTGCCAGCGTGAGAGCGTCATCGCCGCGCAGCTCGATCTGGATCTGCTTGATGCCGCCGCCCCACGAGCCGCTGAAAACCGACACGCTTGCACCACCGATGCTGGCGACCTGCTCCCGCATCTGCTGCGCGAAATCGCCCTGACTTATGCTGCGCTCATCCTTCTTCTTCAGCCGAACATATATCTGCCCGGCGTCCACTTCGCCCGACGCGCCTCCGATGGTCGTGTAGGTGTAGCGCACAACATCCCCGTGTGACCGCGCCATCGATCCAGCCTCCTCGGCCTTCAGGCGGGTGTAATCGAGGTTGGATCCCGGCGGCGTCTCCACCTTGATAAGCAGCTCGGACTGATCCATGTCCGGCATGAAGCCTCCGCCGCCAAAGAACATCTGCAGTGCGATCGCGCCGACGAATGAGCCAACCGCCAGCCCAACCATTGCGGCGCGATGATCCAGTGCCCACCCGATCACACGCTTGTAGTTCCCCGCCTGACGGTTGAACCAGTTGTTGAAGCGATCCAGCGCGCGGGCAATCGGATTTCTGCGCTCATGCGCCTCTATCTGCGGATCAGCCCAGTACGCCGACAGCATCGGGTCGAGCGAGAAAGAGACAAAGAGAGATACGAGCACCGAGCATGCGATCGTCAGCGCGAACGGCTTGAACCACTGTCCGCCAACCCCGCCCATGAAACCGATCGGCACGAACACCGCCACGATGGAAAAAGTCGTCGCGGCCACCGCTAGTCCGATCTCGTCGGTGCCTTCCCGGGATGCGGTAAAGTGGTCTTTTCCCATCTCGATGTGGCGCACGATGTTCTCGCGTACGACAATCGCGTCGTCTATCAGAATTCCGATAGCCAGCGACAGTCCCATGAGCGACATCGTGTTGAGCGTGAAGCCGAATGCCCATACCGCGATGAACGACGCCAGCACCGACACCGGAAGCGCAAGACCGGTGATCACGGTCGAGCGCCAGGAGTTGAGGAACAGAAAGACGACAAGTACCGTGAGCGCCGCGCCTTCAATCAGCGCCTCCTGCACGTTTGACACGGACTGGTCGACACGTTCGCCGGCGTCCTGAACCACGTCCAGCAACACGCCTGGCGGTAACTTGGCACGGATGTCGTCCAGCCGTTCGCGAACCGCCGCGCTCACCGCGGTGGTGCTGTAGCCTTTCGATTTCCGGACATCGAGCCCGATGGCCTCGCGTCCGTTGAACAGGGCGAGTGTTCTCGCTTCCTCCGTGCCATCGCGCACGTTAGCCAGCTGACCCAGCCGAATGATGCTTCCGTTCCGCTCAGTAACTACCAGTTGCTCGAAATCCGGTGGCTCGAGCAGACGGCCCTTGAGCCGAATAGTGCGTTCGTCCAGCGATCCGCTCACACGGCCGACCGGTGCCGCAAGGTTCTGTAGCTGAAGCGCCTGCACCACCTCGGCGACGCTAACCCCCGCGGCCTGCAGCGCGTTGGGGCGGAGCTCGACGGTCAACTCGCGCTCTATGCCCCCCACCACCGACACTTGCGCCACCCCCGCGAGAGATCGCAGCTCGCGAGTGATTCCCGGGTCGGCGACACGCGTTAGCTCGGGACCGCCCAGAGTTGCCGAAGACAGCGTCAGGGAGAAGACGGGGATGTCTGTCTCCGAGTATTTCGACAACACGGGCTCCTCGATCTCATTTGGAAGATCAGACCGAATCTCGGAGATCTTGTCGCGGATTTCCTGCGTCGCATCGCCAAGATCCTTGCTGAAAGTGAACTCGGTCGTGATCGCGGCGAAGCCGTCGCTCGACTTGGAGCGTACGTCCTTCACGCCGCTGATTCCCGAAATAGCCTCTTCCACCGGCTCCACGATCTCGCGTTCCACAACGTCCGGTGATGCGCCCGGGTAGACGATCGTCGTCACGACGATGGGCTCCTGCACATCGGGAAATTCGTCCGTGTCGAGCTGGATCAGAGCGAAGATCCCGAAGGTCACCAGCGCCACCATCGCGGTGACAGTGACGATAGGACGCTTGATAGCAAAATCGGAAATCAGCATTTTGACGCAGAACTGGATTGGGGAGAAGGAAGGTGGGGTGGGGAGTGGCGCGTGGCGGCAGAGAACCCACCCTCCACTCCCTCATCCCCACTTTGCATTATCAGGGCGACCCGGCCTGCTTGTCCGAGGGCGCACTTACAGTTATCGGCGTGCCAGGAGCAATGCCCTGAGCCGCGCCCAGCAGAAGCGTGTCGCCAGCCGCCACTCCGGAGCGAATCTCCAGGCGTTCAGTCGCTTCATCACGCAAGCCAAGCTCCACGTTCAACTTCTCCGTCTTGCCGTTCTTGACACGAGTTACGGATGGCTGGAGGCCGCGCACGTCTACGGCGGTCACCGGAACGACGAGACCAGTGCGCGTCTCGCTGGCTACGCGGCCCTCCGCGAAAAGGCCGGAGACCAGGCGACCGCCGCTGTTGGGGATCTCGACCGTGATGCGCACCTGCCGCGTGGCTGGGTCCGCTACAGGGTTGACACGCTCGATGCGGCCGGCAAACGTGCGCCCGGGATAGCCATTCACGGCGAATTCCACTGGCGCGCCCGGGCTCAGCTCGCCCAGCTGCTCGGCGCGTACCGACGCCTCGAGCTTCATGCGCGAAGGATCGACGACGGTGAAAAGCGCTGCCCCGGGCTGCACGACGTCGCCCGCGCTAACCGGGCGGTCGCTGACAATGCCAGTGAACGGCGCGCGGATTTCCGTTTTGGAGAGTAGCTGCTGCGCGACTGCGAAGCGCGACCGCGCGTCGGCCAACTGAGATTCAGCGTTCGTCACGTTCCACTTCGCCACCTCGAGGTCGCGATCGGCGATCGCGCCCGCCCCCGCTAGCGCCGCGGCCCGCTCGGCGTTGCGCCTGGCGACGGTGGCCCCCTGATTCGCCGTGCGCACAGCCGCGCGCGCCGAAAGGAAAGCGTCGCGCAGGCCGGTTTCGTCGATCCGTGCCAGGAGCGTACCCTTCCGCACAGACTGTCCCTGCTCCGCATAGGTCTGCAGCACCGCCCCACCAACCTCCGCGCGTACCGTAGCCTCGAGACGCGGCGCGAGAGAGCCGGAAATACCCGGGCCACTCTTCAACTCGGCGCGCTCCACGATCAGGATGTTCTCCAGTCCCACAATTACGGTCAAATCGCCCTTCGCTTCGGCCGCATCCGCGGTATCTCCGCCCTTGCACGCACCGAACCCGAGCAAGCTCAAAATCGCAAAACTCGCGACCCGCGCCATTCCCACCGCTCTGCTGCTCCTCATGGTATTCCCGCTCCGGTCTGGCTTGCCTGTAAGACATCGGCCTGCTGTGGCCGCTGCGGTTGTTGTCGGTTCCGCTGCCCCGCTTGTTGCGACGCGCTTCCCGTGCCTCCAAATGCGCCAAGGGGCAGTTCCGGGAGAAGAGCCACGCGCGCACGTGCCACTTGCAGGTCGCGCGAAGCTATTGCTCGATTAGCCTGCGCCTGCTGCAAGAGAATGCGCGACTCCGACAGCTCCGTTTGCGTGGATATTCCTTCGCGGTAGCGGATCTCGGCGATGTTGTATGCCCGCGCCGCCTGCGACGTCGTTCCGGAGCTCGCCTCCCAGCTCGTCTCCGCCGCTTCCAGTTCAGCCAGAGCACTGCGAGTGTCGAGCTCAGTCAACTCGCGGGTCCGCTCCAGCAGTAGCCGCCCTTCCGTCAGATTCGCTTCCGCTACCAACTCGTCACCGCGAATGCGGCCGCCGGTTAAGATCGGGACAGACAGGTTGACGCCCAGCGTCCAGTTGGTGCGGAATTCGTCCAGAGACGGCAGCCCTCCAATGGGATACCCTACGCGCCCATAAACGGAGGATACACTGACTGTCGGCAAACGCTGCGCTCGCGCCATGCGCTTGAGGTTTTCCTGCACCGTCACGTTTTCGGCCGCCTGCCTGACGGGCGCTCGGGCACTCGTTGCCGTATCGAGGGTGGAGGAAGTAAATGAAGCGAGGCGAGCCGGCGCCAGGGCGGCGCTGTCGCCAAGTCCGGTTGTGAGCACGACGTCCTGGTCGAGACGCAGGTCGAGGAGCTGTTTGAGCCTGAGATACGCCAATTCGCGATCGGTGCGCCTCGACACAACCACGGGACGCTGATTGTCGCGCGTGACCTGAGCACGGAGGAGATCGAATTCCGGTTGAGTGCCAACCTGCCGCGCCAGCTGCGTGTGACGCAGGGTGGTTTCCGCCTGCTCGAGAGTCGACTCCGCTATGGCGTACAACCGGCCCGCGAGCACAGCGTCGTAATACGCCTGGGTAATATCGAGGATAACCTGGGCGCGTGACGAGGAAAGAGTGATGTTCGCTGCGCGTCGTCCCGCATTGGCGGCGCGAGTCTGAGCTAGCACGCGGCCACCGGCAAAGAGCGTTTGCGATCCGGTCAGACCGAGCCTGTAGGCGTTAGCGCGACCGAATGGGAGGCTGCTGAAATCGAACCCACCTCCGGTCGCCCGGCAGTCTGTCGCGAGCGCAAGTGCCTGCTCGAGGCTGTCGAGGCGCTGGTCTGCCGTCAACGCCCCTGCCGGCACAAAAGGCCGGCATGGAGCACGAGAGTCTGCCGGACTGGTGTCGAGTCCGCGAAATTCCGAATCCAGGGTTCGCGTGTACGACAGCGAGCCCGCGAGCTGCGGAAAGAATTCGCTCCGTGCCCGGTACACCTCGCCGTGCGCGCGCGTAACGCTGGCCCGCGCGATGGCGATGTCCTCGCTCGCGCGATCTGCTATGCCGAGCGCTTCGTCGAGAGACAGAGCACGCGCCTGCGCGGCGTTTGACGAGACACCGATTTGAGGAGTGCCCGGCGTGGCCGGCGCCTGCGCGAGTACGGCACCCGCAGCAAGCACGATAAACAACACCGCCGTGGCGGCGCGCGCCACGCGCATGCGCGCTCGCGATTTCGGCTTCGCACGCCTCGACTCGGGTGCTCCGATAGCACGCATCGCGAGGCGGACGTAAGCCGAGAGTGCCTTGTCGGAGGAATCGCCATGCATTTCCGGCAGTAGTCCGCGCCACATCGCGTCGGCAAACACCACTGCCATGAGCATCCAGGTAGCCGCATGCGCGTCAAAATCATTCGACGCGAGACCGCGTTCCCTCAATCGCTCCAGATATGCGCGCAGTTCTCTCGCGGGCTGCGCGGGACAGTTGGCCGCGCCGCGAGCCATGTCAGGGTGCTCCGCCATGTCGCCCATGGCTGTGCGGATGAGGGAGCGTCGTTCGTGAAGAAAGGCAAAGTGCGCCCGACACCAGCCCATGAGCTCGCGCTCCGGATCGGATGGTTCCAGTGGCAGAAGGTTCATGGGCATACAGCTCACGCCGTACTCGCGAGTGGCCTCCAGGATCAAGGCATCCTTCGATCCGAAGTGACGGAACAGCGTTATTTCATTGACGCCGGCTTCCTGAGCAATGCGTCGCGTAGTAGCGCCGCGGTAGCCGGCTTCGGCATACACACCCGCGGCGGCGGCGAGAAGTCTTTCGCGAATGTCCATGGTGACAGCAATATAGTGAAGGCAGATGTGTAAGCAAGTAGGTACTTACAACTGGGAGTGGGAGGAGGAGCACCACCTCCCCTCCACATTCCCAGTGCGATTTCCCCACTCCCAATTACTCCCGCTTCGCCGGCATCCAAACCACAAACCTGCTCCCTTCCCCCACCTTGCTCTCGGCGCTCACGTCCCCCCCGAGCAAGCGCGCAAGCTGGCGCGCAACACTCAGACCCAGCCCCGTCCCGCCCGCGCGTCGCGTCGCGCTCTGCTCCACCTGCCAGAAGGGATCGAAAACGTGATCGAGATCGCCCGGGGAGATGCCGATGCCGGTGTCGGAGATCTCGAAAATCGTGCGTCCTTGTTCGAGCCGCGCTACCAGCTCGATATGTCCATTATCAGTAAACTTTATGGCGTTCCCCAGGAGGTTGCAGAGAATCTGCCGCATCTTGCTGCGGTCGGTTTCCATTCGCACGCCCGCGTCAGGCGTCCGCACATCAAAGCGCAGTCCCTTCTTGCGCACCAGGGGCTCCATCAGCACGCAAGCAGAGTCCACCAGCTCAGCCACCGCAACGTCTTCCGCAAGGACTCGCTCCTGTCTCGACTCCATTCGCGCGAAGGTGAGAATCTCCTCAACCAGCTCCAGTAAGTGTTCGCCGCTCGCGCGAATTCGGCCGAGTTGCTCTTTCTGCACGGCGTTCACCGGACCAACTATCTCGTCGTGCAGAAGTTCGGCGTAACCGAAAATCGCGCTGAGCGGTGTTCGAAGCTCGTGGCTCATCACGGCGAGAAAGTTGCTTTTTGCCTGGCTCGCCTTCACCGCTGTTCGGTGCAGCCGCGCATTGTCGATAGCCATGCCCCCGCGAAGCGCCAGCTCTTCCGCCAACTCCAGCTCGTGCTCGCCGTATTGGCGTCCGGACTCGGACGTGGCGAGTGAAATAGCCCCGATCGTGTGCCCGCGCGCCTTGAGTGGCACTATGATAAGAGACTTTGGGCCGAGCGCCGCGAGGATCTGCAAAACGCGGGGCTCCGCCTTCACGGAAGCAGCCATTTCAGGTGGCAGAGCTTCGAAAAGTACGGGCTCACCGGTGTGCAGCACTGTTGCAAGAAGGCTGCGAGGATCGGCAGGGTCAGGAAATTTCAATTGCGCGAGCTCGAGTAGCATGGACTCTTTCTCGCTTGTAGCGGCCGTGGCCGAAACCTGCTTGATGTGGCCGTTCTCCTCCACTTCATGGATGAGGCAGTAATCCGCGATCTGCGGCACCGCAAGCTGAGCAAGCGTAGCCAGGGAATCGTAGTAGTCCAGCGTACCAGCCAGCACTCGGCTCGCCTCTCCAAGAAAGTGCTGTGCTTCCTCCAGCCGATGCTCGGCCGCGATGTTGTGAATCTCCCACCGCAGGCCCACGAGCGATCCGTCCGGCCGGTTTACGGCAGTGGCTGTCAGTGAACCATCGAACGGAGCGCCGGTGCGTGGACAAATACGGAGCAGCCACCGTCTCCGGGCGCGCACACCACGAAGCATGGAAAGCTTGCCCGGGAAATCACGCCGCGCGTCTTCGTCCAGAAACAGCGCGAGAGAGGTATTCTCCAGCGCATGGCGGGGAACGCCCAGCAGCGCGGCGGAGGCCTGGCTTCCCGCGCGGATAACACCGCCCTCGTCCGTAACGAGATAGGCGTCCGATGCGTACTCGAAGAGCTCCCGGTACTCCGATGGCAGAAGATGCCATCCAGACACTCCCGAATGCTGGGACGAACGGGGCTCGGAAGCCACACGAAAGACCTCCCGAGGGAGATCGGAATCTGGCACCTGCGAAATCACTCGCTGCTTGAGGACTCCTGAACTTTCGTCTCGGCTCTGGGGTCTCTGATCCCCGTATCCTTCAAATCGTTGAAGTAGCCCCAGGTCCAACCGATGAGCGGAATTACGAGAAAGAACCACCACGTCATCGCCCCGTACAACGGCATGTAGGGGAATCCGGTCGAGCGGTGCGACATCCGAGTGTCGTTATAAGTAACGAACAACACTCCCAGTAGAACCAGCGCGATAAGCCAGAGCACTCCCACGAGCACGACACTTCTCTTCCGATTTGCCATCTCTTCCTCTTGAGCGATTCGCAGTGGCAGTAAGCAGTAATTAGTAATCTCTAATTCACGATTCGCAAATCACGGTAGCTGCACTGTAACCCGAGTGCGCAATCCGCCATCCCGGAATCCGGAAAACCGGCGGCTGACTCTGTGAATGCGCGGAAGATAATCCGGGCAGTCCCCAGGCGCATCCGCATACCGGAGGACGACGTGCAATGATATCATGAAGTTCCTGCAATCCAAAGCGAGCTACCGGCGGTATGACACCTTCCACCACCACATTCCCACCCGGCCCACGGGCCCGCTATCCGGGCCAGCACCTGGTCTCCTTTGCCCGCGACCGACTCGACTTCCTGCGCCGTCTCGCCACGCACGGCGACATTGCGCACATCCGGCTCGGCACTCAGCACTTTGTTGTCCTCAATAATCCCGAGTACACCAGGCAAATTCTCGTAACGGACAGTAGAAACTTCACCAAGGGACGAGGCCTCGAACGAGCCAAGCTTCTCCTCGGCGAAGGGTTGCTTACCAGCGAGGGGGCTTTCCACCTCAGGCAGCGACGCCTGGCGCAGCCAGCCTTCCATCGTGAGCGGATGAACGGGTATGCAACAGTCATGGTGGAGCACGCCGCGCGCACTCGCGATCGCTGGATGGATGGAGCAGCCATCGATATTCACCAGGAAATGACGCGGCTTACGCTCGGTATTGCCGGCAAAACACTATTCGATGCTGAAGTGGAGGGTGAGTCGCGCGAGATCGGTGAGTCGCTCACCGCGGCGTTTGACGTCTTCAACCTCGCGCTGCTTCCATTTGCGGAGCTGATGGACAACCTCCCGCTCCCATGGACACTCCGATTCAAGGCCGCGCGTCGCAGGCTCGATGACACCATCTACAGGATTATCGCCGAGCGGCGCGCTCGAGGCGGCGATCGCGGAGACCTCCTTTCCATGCTCATGGCTGCCCAGGACACTGAAGGCGATGGCGGCGGAATGACGGACACACAGCTCCGTGACGAGATCATGACGATCCTTCTTGCCGGCTATGAGACTACGGCTAACGCGCTAACCTGGACGGCATATCTTCTTTCTCGGAATCCGGACGCCGAGGCTCGCATGCACGCCGAGGTGGATTGCGCGATTGAAGGCCGGTTGCCTACCATGGCAGATGTGCAGCGACTTCCCTACACGCGGATGGTGTTCGCCGAATCGCTGAGGCTCTACCCGCCGGCATGGGTGGTGGGCTACCGCGCCCAGAAAGCCTTCACTCTTGGCGACTACCAGCTCCCGCCCCGCACCATCGTGATCATGAGTCCATTCATAACGCAGCATGACGCTCGTTATTTTCCGGAGCCCGAACTCTTCAACCCCGAGCGCTGGACGCCTCAAGCAGTTGCCGAACGCCCGCGTTTCGCCTATTTCCCATGCGGCGGCGGCCCGCGCCAATGCATCGGCGAACAGTTCGCGTGGACTGAAGGTGTCCTCCTGCTGGCGACGATAGGGCAGAAGTGGCGTCTCCGGCTTGCGCCGAAGCATATAGTCGCGCTGGACCCTAGCTTCACGCTCCGCCCCAAAGGCGGAATGCCCATGACTACTCACCTTCGCCCAAGCAGGCTGACATGAAGAAAGCACGCACCGCGGCAATGACCCTGGCGCTTCTCGCCGCCACGGCGGCGGCCCTCGCCGCACACGATCTCTTTCTCAAGCTCGACGCGTATTGGATCGCGCCGAACACAGCTGTCCGCGTCCCCCTCCTGAACGGGACTTTCCGAAAAAGCGAGAACTCCGTGACGCGCGACCGGGTGCGCGACGTGAGCATCGTGGCCAACTCCGGCATCGAGCACCTCAACGACTTCGATTGGAGCGACACGAGCGACACGACTTATCTCAAGATCAAGACGGGAGCGCCAGGGACGTATGTGCTCGGCGTATCTACCAATCCGAGGGATCTGAAACTGCCGGGTAAGGATTTCAACGGCTACCTCCGCGAGGAAGGTCTGGGCGACGTCGTCGAGATGCGCCGGAAAAAGGGACACCTCAACAAGGAATCGCGCGAGCGCTACGCCAAGCACGTCAAGGCCATTTTTCAGGTGGGCGCCGAAAAGTCCGACACTTACAAAACGCCCCTGGGCTACCCTGCCGAGATCGTGCCGATGGGAAATCCATACGATCTGCGAGTGGGAAGCGTGCTGGAAGTGCAATGCCTTGTCGATGGATCGCCCGCCGCTAATGTGATGGTGCTCGCCGGCGGCCAGGCTGGCACGAAGCGACTTCCTCCACGCTCCGTCCGCGCAGATGCGAACGGCATTGCGAGGATCAGGATCACTTCGCGGGGGCGGTGGTACGTCAAGTTCATAAGCATGCGCGAGTTGAACGAGGCTGAGATTGACTACGAGTCCAATTGGGCGACTCTGACGTTTGGGATCAGGTAGCCACGAAGGATCTCTCTGTCACTGTTCACGTATCACTGCTCACTGTTCGGTGTTCACTGAGCGGCCGAAACCGTATTCGGTCTTCAGTCCCCCGTGACCAGTAGCTCCTCCACGAAAGCGGCCTTCCCTACGGCTGTAACTCGCGCGACGATCGAGATCCTCCTCGCGGCGCTGGGCTTCGGTGCCATCTCCATTCTGACCGTCGTCGCGACACGACCAGGCGGCGCCACGCTGCTTTCCGTGCTCGCGTGGCGCTACATCCTGGCGACGATCGCGCTGATCGTATTGACTGGCCGTGTCACGCAATTACGAATGCCACCACGTCGGGCGCTGGCCATTTTACTCCTCGGCGGCGGCGGCCAAACGGTGATCGCGCTGCTCGCATTATCGGCCCTGCGTTTCATCCCGGCTGCAACACTCGGTTTCCTTTTCTACACCTTTCCGGCCTGGGTCGCGTTGTTCGGAATAGTCCGGCGCACTGAGCGTTTAGACGTGCGTCGTGCAATGGCACTGCTGCTGGCGCTGGCTGGAATCGCGGTCATGGTCGGGGTACCTTCGGCCGGAAGTCTCACGGGCGTTGTGATGGCGCTGGCGTCGGCCATTGCCTACGCCCTGTACATTCCTCTCCTGGAGAGGCTCCAGAAAGGCGTCACCCCGGCTGCGGCTTCCACGTACGTTTGCGTGGGCGCCTCCGTCATCCTTGTTTCGATAGGGCTTGTATCGGGTGCGTTTACCACCGACATGAGCCCTACGGCGTGGGGAGCTATCCTCGTGCTCGCTCTTGCCTCGACCAGCGCCGCTTTCGTGCTCTTTCTCAGGGGATTGGCGGTTCTCGGCCCGCTGCACACCGCGATCATCTCGACTGTGGAGCCGTTCTTCACGGCTATTCTCGCGGCGGTGGTTTTAACGCAGCCACTCACAACATCCACGGTCGTGGGTGGCGCGATGGTCGCGACGGCGGTAATTCTGCTCGCCCTAACCAGGAGCCCGGCCCTAACTACCGCCGATCAATAGGCGGTCGGCCAACGAGTGAACGTGCGGGTTATCCCCGCTCCAATCACCGCCTCCCCCAACCGGCACCCCTGACCGCCCGACCCGGCTTCGCTCCCGTGTGCTTCGAGTCGCTTACCACGGCGACGCCGTTCACCAGAACGTGTATCATGCCGGTGGAAAGCTGGTGCGGCTTTTCGTACGTCGCCCTGTCAGAAATCCTTGCGGGATCAAATACGACAATGTCTGCATACATGCCGGGCTTGAGGACGCCACGGTCATGGATGGACAGCCGGGTGGCAACAGCGGAGGACATCTTTCTGATCGCCTCCTCGAGCGGCATCACTTTCTCTTCGCGTACGTACTTGCCAAGTATGCGAGGGAAGTTCCCGTACGCGCGCGGGTGAGTGAGCTCCTTTGCGCTATCGGGATCCATGCCGCCCGCATCGGTGCCGAACTTCATCCACGGCTGACGCATCTGCAACGCGACGTTCTCTTCCGACATCATGAAGATGAGCATCCCAAGCCGCCCCTGCTCTTCCATAGTCAACTCGATGAGCGCGTCTACCCATTCCTTGCTCCGGGCCGTGGCGATTTCGGCGAGCCGCTTTCCTTCGAGGTCCTTGTTCGCCTCCAGGGTGAAGCCAACCACCATCACGCCTGCTGGCGTCGCGAGCTGGCAGAGATTCTCCCACGCCGCATTGTCAGTGAGCACCTCCGCCCTGATCTTCGCGAGCGTCGAGGGATCCTTGAGATTCTCGAGCAGCTTTCCGTCAGCTGACGCCCACGGCGGGAAGCAGGCGGCGAGTCCCGTTCCGCCTGCTACATAGGCGTACATGTTTGCGCTCACATCCTGGCCGGCTGCTCGAGCGGAGTCGATCCTGGCAATCGCGGCTGCCGCCTTTCCCCAGTTACGCTTCCCAGCCGCCTTGAGGTGATAAATCTCGACCGGTACGCCAGCACGCCGTCCAATCGCGATCGCTTCGTCGATCGCTTCGAGATACTGATCAGCCTCCGAGCGCATGTGCGTGATGTAGATGCCTCCGTAAGGCGCCATGGCCTTCGATACTTCCACGATCTCGTCGGTGGACGCGAAGTTTCCCGGCGGATAGATGAGCGCGCTTGCCAGTCCAAATGCGCCCGCGCGCATCGCGTCCCGCAGCACCGCTCGCATGGTGTCCAGCTCGGCGGGTGATGCAGCCCCCTGTGACATGCCTTTAGCATACATTCGCACCGTGGTGTGCCCTACGAAGGACCCCACGTTCGCGGACACGCCGTGCCGCTCCATTGCCCGCAGCCATGCTTCGAAGCCGTTCGGTCCGCGGAAGCTCGCGTCAAGGCGCGCCGCTTCAGGATCGGCACTGCCCGCCGCCGCCGCCGTGCGCTCGTTGGCGGGGGCGTTGCTCCATCCTTCCCCCATGATCTCGGTAGTGATTCCCTGCGTCACCTTGCTGACAACTCGTCCGTCGCCGCTCAGAAACGAATCGCGCGAGTGGCTCTGGATGTCGATGAAGCCGGGCGCGACGACCATGCCGCGAGCATCTATGCGTCGTGTCGCTTGTGCAGTTGCCAGAAGACCGCCGGGAGTGATGCGCGCTACACGATCACCTCGGACGGCTACGTCACCGTGAAACCACGCGCTGCCGGTTCCGTCGACCACCATGCCATTTGATATGACGAGGTCGTATGCCCCGTTGTCCGGGCGGGGGTCGCCGGTTGGCGCCAGGGCGCGGCTGCACGCGGCCAAGCCGAAAACCAGAACGGCGCAAGAAGGAAGGAATGTCATGAACTATGGTGTGAAGGAGTTACCAGCGATTTGATCTCGCCTGGAAGGGGAATTGACAGAGATACTGGCGCGCCAAATCCTGGCCGTCAACCGAGAGTCCGTTGTCGCCATTGCTGCTCAGAGCGATGTGCCGTCTGCAGTGGAACTTTCTGCATCTCCGCCACCGTGGCCTTTCGCCTTCCGCGGCCCCCCTGCCCAATCTTGAATGTGGTCAGAAAGTGTCCAACGGCGAGGACAACAAATGACGGTGTGATGGGCGTCACAACTGTCATAAGCCTTAGTGCGACAATATGTTACTGAACGGAGTTCCGGACTGGCAAGGTGGCACTGCCCGTGCAATGTCTATCCTGTGCCTCTACCAAGGAATCTTCGATGCAACGTTCAATAATTCTTAGCTTCGCCGCCATAGCGACCTTCGCCACCGCAGGCGAAGCGCAGCGCCGCGACCGCGGTGATGACGTTCCTCCGGGCCATCGTCCGCCTCCAGGCATGTGCCGGATTTGGCTCGACGGGATAGCGCCCGGCCTCCAGCCCAAACCTACGGATTGTGCTACCGCCGAGCGTGAGGCGGGCGAGAACGCCCACATCATCTACGGCGATCGTACACCGTTGCCCGGCAAGGGCAAGGGGAAATGGAAGGGGAAGAAGGACAAGGACCGCGACCGCTGGTGTGATAATGACGAACGCCGGAACGACCGTGCCTGCCGCGACCGCGACGACGACACCGACGATGACCGCAGCCGTGATCGTGATCGTGACCGTGACCGTGACCGGAATGCCGATTGGGATCGCAGCCGCTACCCGGATAGACTTCCCGAAATGGGAACCGCAATCCTGTACCGAAATGGCCAGCGTCCCGCGCAGGTGCGCCGTTGGCTGGGAGAGCGTGAGCTGACTGTGCAGGTGATCGATCTGGACAACAACGGCCAGCCCGAGCGAGCAACGTGGCGCAACCGTAGTGGCGAACTGGTTCAGATATGGACGGACAGGAATCGCGATGGGCGAGCTGACCGCGTGGAGATTTACGATGATGGGAAGCGGGTGCGGGTGTTCGAGAAGTAGCCTGGATCTGTATTGTGTAAGGGGGCATCGCGAGTATTCGCGATGCCCCCTTTGTTTCATTGGCTTCCAACGCTTATCTCTCACGCTACGTATGACGGTTGCCCCCTATCAACCGCAGCCAGCCAGCCCCATGCCCCATATCCGCCCTCTCGCCTGTGCCATCGCTGTCACAGCCCTGTTCACCGCACTCTCGTCCGCGCAATCGTCGGCCAATCTCGACTCGGCCACGCTCGCAGCCCTGAGGTGGCGACCCATTGGACCGGCCAACATGGCCGGCCGGGTCTCCGATGTCGAAGGTATACCCAGCCCCTCCAGGACTTTCTACTTCGCAGCGGCGGCGGGCGGCATCTGGAAGACCACCAACGCCGGAACCACCTTCCGCCCCGTTTTTCAGAACGAGCGCTGCATCTCGATGGGCGACCTCGCCATTGCGCCAAGCGATACGAATGTCCTGTATGCGGGCACCGGCGAGGAGGACTCGCGCAATTCGATCTCACCCGGATGCGGCATCTTCAAGTCCACTGACGGCGGCAGGACGTGGAAGCTCATGGGGCTCGAGAAATCCGGCGCTGTTGGGCGCATCGTCGTCCACCCGCGCGACCCCAGCACCGCGTATGTCGCCGCACTCGGACAGATCTGGAGTTCCAATCGTGAACGGGGCCTCTACAAGACGACCGACGGCGGCACGACCTGGACGCTTGCGAAGTTCATCAGCGACAGGGCTGGCTTCGTAGACGTCGCGCTGGACCCCTCGAACCCTGACATCCTGTACGCATCCAGCTGGGACCGCGTGCGCGGGCCGTACTTCCTCAGGAGTGGCGGACCCGGAAGTGCGCTCTGGAAGTCGGCCGATGCCGGAAAGACGTGGACCAAAATCGAGGGCGGCGGTTTTCCCGAAACCATGAAGGGACGCATCGGCATAGCCGTGTCGCCGAGCAATTCAAGCATCGTTTACGCCCTGGTCGAAGCCGATTCCATAAGAGGGCAGAAGCCGCAGAAACTCAGGAGTGGATTGTACCGGTCTGCCGATGCCGGCAAGACATGGACGAAGATGGCCGATCAGGATGTTCGTCCATTCTACTACTCGCAGGTGCGCGTCCACCCACACAACCCGGAGAAGGTATGGTGGTCGTCCACGCCGGTGAACTTCTCCGAGGATGGGGGCAAAACCGTTCGCCAGGCGACGGTGGGAATCCATGTGGATCATCACGCGATGTGGATCGATCCGAATGACCCGGAGCATCACATTGTCGGCAACGACGGAGGTGTCGCGCAATCCTGGGATGGCGGCGGCAATTACGACTTCATGAACTCCGTACCACTGGGGCAGTTCTATGAAGCCAGCTACGACTTCGCGGTTCCATACCGAGTGTGCGGGGGATTGCAGGACAACGGGAGCTGGTGCGGCCCCAGCAGGCGCAAGCGGGGCGACATCACCAATGCCATGTGGTTCAACTTCAACGGCGGGGACGGCTTCTTCACGGCGCAGGACCCTGCGGAGCCGAACATCCTCTACGGAGAAAGCCAGGGAGGGAACATCGCGCGCTTCAACTTCGCCACCGGAGAGCGCCAGTTGCTCGTGAAACCGGGGTGGCGTCCGCGATACATGCAGGTTGAGGACTCCATTCTGGTCACTCGCGGCGACACCTCGCGCCCGCTTCCATCCACTGTCGCGCGAGACGTCGAGGCGCTCCGCCGCCTGCAACGCGCCGATTCCGCCAGCCTGGATCTCCGCTGGAACTGGAACACTCCGTTCTTTCTCTCCGTACACAACCCGCACGTCCTGTATGCAGGAGCCAACCGCGTGCTCAAGAGCAGCAGGCGAGGCGATGACTTGCATCTCATCTCCCCCGACCTGTCCAGAAAGCTCTGGTCAAAGATCGACACCAGCATGCGGAAGACCGGCGGCATCACTTTGGACGCGACCGGCGCTGAGACCTACGGAACGATCGTCGCGCTGGCCGAGTCGCCAATGCGTCCAGGCTTGCTTTACGCCGGAACTGACGACGGCAACGTCTGGATTACGCTAAACGACGGTGGGTCGTGGGAGGAGATCACGCGACGATTCCCCAGCCTCCCGCCGAATACTTACGTGCGGCGAATCGAGCCCTCACGCTTTGATACGGGCACTGTCTACATCGCCTTTGACAACCACCGTGTGAACGATTTTGCCCCGTACGTATACGCCAGCACCGATTTCGGAAAGACGTTCCGCTCCATCGTTAGCGACCTTCCCAGAGGCGGACCGGACTTCGTGCACGTCATCCGGGAAGATCCTCACAACCGCGATCTCCTCTTCGTGGGAACGGACGTCGGAGTCTATATGTCCCGCGACCGGGGCGCTCATTGGAGCAGGTTCATGTCGGGGCTGCCCACGGTGCCCGTGCACGATCTCCAGATCCACCCGCGCGAACACGAACTGATAGCGGCGACGCACGGCCGGAGCATTTGGATAGTGGACATTCTGCCGCTCGAGCAGATGACGGACAGCGTGGTGCGCAAGGTCGCGCACATGTTCGTACCGAAGGTTGCGTATCAGTACGGCGAGACGCCGGTTGGGGGCGAGTCGTCAGGCCACAAGCTGTTCACGGCCGACTCGCCGCCGTACGGCGCCGAGTTGTACTATCGTGTGACGCGCAACCCGCAGTTGCTCGCACAGACAACCGATGGCGATTCTGCGAAGATGAACGGAGCTCGCACCGACTCGACGAGCCCGGAGGCTGCTGCGACTCGGTCTGTGGCCGATACAACTGCAGGACGCGTTGCTCGTAATGCCGCGCGTGCGAACCGGCTGGCTGCGCGAATAGTCATCACCGACGTTCGCGGCGATACCATCAAGACGCTCGTGGGTCCCGGCGGACCTGGCCTGCACAAGGCCGTCTGGGATCTTCGCGGAAAGCCGGCACCACCACCGCTCCTGGGCCCCGCCGGCAAACGTGACAGCATCGTTGCCGCGCGGAAGCTGGAATCTGTGCTGGACTCGCTCGCGAGGACTGGCACGCCGCCCGCGGTGATACAGGCGGTGCGAAATGCTCTCAGCAGTGGCGACGCGGGCTCGCTTTTCCGGCGCGGCAGGCGGCGCGGCGCGCCTGGCGAATTCATCGAGCGTCCGGGCGAGTCTCCGCCATCTCATGAGGCAACAGCAGCACCGCCGGACCCTGATACGGTCAGCGACGTGTTGAGGATTCTCCGGCGAAGCGGCGCGATTGGAAACGTCAACTTTTTTAGCAGTGACGGCCCACCGCCGGCCGCGCCCGGAGAATACCTTGTCACCATCAGGGTGGCCGGCGAGACCATGCGACAGGTGTTACGGGTGGAGAAGGTGAGTGGAGACGAGGGGGAGGCGGTGGGCGTCCGCAAATAGGACTTGACTAGCCCAACAACATCGCCACGCGTGTAGCTTAACCAGATGCTCTAGCATACAAGATAACGCCGCCGGCATCCGGCGATCTACTCTGGCGATGGTGTAGAGGTCGTTATATAATGCGCAAATCGCGATCGAGGCGCCTGCTGTTTCGAACTGTAAGGCCAAACACATTGCGCGCCGCGCTGGAGGCATCTCTTCGTCACAGATGATAAGTCATCGTTGCTCCGCGCTCATCTTCGCTTTCTTCACGGCATCCGTAGCTGGTATCGCCGTCGCTCAGGAAACGCATCCCGCGCCAGTTGCTTCTGCCGACCTGAACGAGCCCCGGTTTTCACTGCACGGGTTCGCCGACGTTACGCTTGCCAGCGAGTGGTTCCAGCGATCGGCGGTCACCCCGAACAACACCGCCGGATTCGCATTGGGCCAGTTCGATTTGTATTTCGTCTCGCAGCTCGCCGACAACATCTCGTTTCTCGGCGAAACCGTGTTCGAGTTCGCGAGCGATGGTACGTCGATGCTCGATGTCGAACGAGTGCTGCTCAAGTATTCCTGGTCAGATTACCTGCGGCTCGCGGTGGGACGTGGTCACACGGCTCTCGGCTACTGGAACGAAGCCTATCATCATGGAGTGCTCTTGCAGCCGACGGTGCGGCGGCCGGAAGGTCTCAAAGCGGAGGATTCCGGCGGGCTCCTTCCGATTCACTTCGTGGGTCTCGAGCTGAGCGGCGCGGCGCCACTCACGGGACCATGGCGGGTGGAGTACGTAGGCAACGTTGCGAACGGCCGTAACGCCATTCGCCACAAGATTCAGACCGCCGGCGACGTGGACCGGAACAAAGCGGTGGCGCTGAAACTGTCATTCGCACGCGAAGGTGACCGTAGCTTCCGAATTGGCCCCTCTTTTTACCGTGATCGCATCCCCCCTGACGCTTCAATAGCTGGCCGCGAGGGGACGATAGATGGAACGGTGCTCGGTGCGCACCTCGTGTATCAGGATGAGTCGTTGCGCTTCCTATCGGAAGTGTACTCGATCCGCAACGATTACACCCTCACCGGTCAGGAGTTCAACCACTCCGCTTGGTATTCGATTCTCGTCGGGCGGCTTGGGAAGTGGAACCCCTACATCGGTGTGGACGGGATAGATTACAAGACGGGAGATCTGTTTTACCCAGCGACGTTCAGCGATCTTACGAGATACCTCGGCGGTGTGCGGTACGACGTGTCCCCATTCAACGCCGTGAAGGTTGAGGTTCGGCATGACAGACGTCCGCAGCAGAAGAGCAATGCGCTCGCGATTCAAACCGCGTTCACGTTTTAGCGGTTATCGCCGGCTAGCCGCTTTCGGTGCCACGATACTTTTCGTCGCGGCGGCGCCGCTTGCCGCGCAAGACGACGCTTCCCGCCAGCCTTCCCTGACGCCGGTTCCATCAGCGTACCCCGACCCGAGCGGCGCCACGCATGTGCCACTTGCTGTCTCCTTCGCCGTCGTCGCCAATGCGTCCGTTCCCGTATCGGAGATGACGATCGACGACCTCCGCAACGTTTTTCTTTTCCGCAAGAAGTTCTGGAGCGGGGGCAAGCGTGTCGTTCTTTTGCTTCCGGCGAGCGGACTCGATGCGCGCAGTTTCATCCTGGCCGATATCTACCGTCTAAACGATGCCGGTCTCAAGCGCCTGATCCTGGAACGGCTCTTTCAGGGTGAAATCGACGCCGCCCCGCGAGCCGTGGACTCCTACCAGGACGCTCTGAGTTTCCTGGCCGCTACGCGAGGAATGCTGAGCATTGTCCGTGCTGACGCCGTTCCGCCGGGCCAGACTGCGGTCAAGGTCATACGGATCAACGGCAAGTTACCGGGGGAGGCCGGGTATCCGTTGGCAAGGTAGGACGTGATAACGTGAATCGTGATAACGTGATACGGAATAGTGGATACGTGGTTCAGTAGGGATTCTAGCGGCGAACAGAAAACCCCGCGCTCTCCTGGTAGGGAAGCAAGTATCAAGCGGATGATGCTCGTTAGGATTGCCAGTCATTCGCAGACGATCTTGTCGCCTGGCACGTGCCTCCCCCTGTAATACCAATCCCGACTTTCACGAGCTGACCGAGCGCGAATTCGTACAGACGGGGGCGATCTCGGCCTGAGCTGCGGCTGAATCCCTCAACAATGTTAGCCCCAATTGATCCCACAGCTCGGTAGAGCTGATTCGCGATATCACGCGTGCGGTAGTCTCGCCTGAGGGCTGATACGTGCTTCCATGCCAAGTCGCTGGCGAAAAGAGCGAGCCGATAACTTTCCGTTCGCCAGAGCACATCGGCGGCGATGGATGCGGGTACCGCACGCTCCAATCTGAATATTCCATTCGAGTCCAGGACGGGGATGCCCGTAATCTCATTGCTGCAGAGCAAGGGGCTCCATCAATTCATCCCCACGTATCGCGTCGCACGTATCAGAATGGCTGACTGCAAAACCCCAGCCTGGCCTTGAGATCATCAAGTCCGATCCACCCAAAAGGCTTGAGGCCACCAGGAGTCGTGGCGTCGTACGATGCCAGGGCGTCCGATGGATCTTCGATGAGCTGCTCCAGCCAGCGGCGGTGGAGTTGGATGATCTCTCCCGCCCGGGGAATATCGCGCATCACTTCTCCGGCTCGCTCGAGAGCGGCGCGGCGGCGGGGGTCGATGCCGAAAAGCACCTCCCGCGCGTTCACGCAGTAGCCGGTCACTATGGCGGTCACGAGTCCGGATCGAACCGGGGTGGGGAGAGAGGTGTCCGCGAGATGCCTGATTCCGATCGGCTCTTCAGGATCGGCCATCAGCGCCAGGAAGGATGACAGCGAAAGATATGATTCGGATCGAAAGCGGCGTAACGTTTCATTGAGAAGCTGCGCCTCATCTTTCAGCTCTCTGTCATCGGTGATGCGGCCGATTTCGCCTAGCATGCTTGCACCGCGCATCGCTATCAGGGTACCGGTCACAAGATCAATGAGGACTGGACTTCGCATGAGTTGCCGGGCCACCGCGATGTTCTCGCGCGCGCGAGCGAGCGCTCTCTCTTTATCCCCTAGCGCCTGCGCGAGCGCCGCAGCCGCTCTATTCCGCGATGCCAACTCCTGTGCGCCAATCGCGAGCGCGCGGCTGGGAATCTCGAGCGGACTCGTAACCCCCGGAAAGTCCTTTCTGTAGCCCCAGAGTGGCGGCAGCGGGGCGGACGAAGCGATCGCGCGCCAGACGCCCAACCAGTGCGAGAGCGTATCGCGTCTTAACTCATCCATATCCTCCGGCTTTAGCCGGCCCGGCAGTTGCTCGAATACCTGCGTGATGTGGTCGACGTCCACGATGGTTGTGTCCTCGGGCCACTGTTCTCCCATGCGAGGGGGTCCGGCGTCCCACACCGAGTCGATGCTGCCGGAGAATCTCGCCCGAAGGAGCAGCCGCGACGCGTTCAACGTGTCGGGCTGGGATCTGATGTTCGTTGCGCGAGCCGAGTACGCGAGAATCGAGTCAACCCGTTGCCAGCGAAGCGGGCGGAGCGTATCGCTCTCGACCGACTGGAGCCACGCCACGGCGCGCGCGCGCGTCGGAGCGAGCCGCCCGCGCACGACGAAGGTCACCAGCATCGCAACGGCCGCACAGCCGAGGATGGCGGCGGCGAACATCGTTGCGAGAATGGAAAGTCCCGCGGCCGGAACGAAGCGGGGGCGTTTTGGCCGATTGCGCCCGACCGAGCCAAGCCACGCGGCCACGAGCTCGGGGCGAATCAGCGGCTTGTCCCAAATCCTCCAGAATCTTCGCCTCGGACGAATCTGACCAAGGATCTTCGACTGAAGTTGCCGACTCCAGAAGACAGCCATCATGCCGATCACTGCGGGGGCGATCACGAGCATGGCCTCAGATAAAGGCACCACCGATGTGGTGCTGCGAGACCATCCGCCTGTGAGTCCGGCGAGCCACATTACCGGTCCGAGCACGGCCAAAAGGTGCGTACCCGTCACGAGAATTTCCTCGATCCTTCGAAGCTTGAGCAGACGAGCGCGGTCGGATGCAGGAAGGAGCGCGTAGCTCCCCGTCCTGTTCAACAGTTGCGGCATATCGGGATCGTGGTCCCAGGCGACATCCACGAGAACGCTCCACGGGTATCCCGACTTTCGTCCCCACAGCATCCTGTCCGCGAGCGTCCAACTCCGCCGCGCGACCACGGGCAGAGCCGTAACTATGGCCACGAGTGAGAGACCGAGAAGGAAGAACCAGATCGGTGATGCATCCACTGCCTGAGTGCTCCGGTCCTCCAGCCCGCGCGACGATGCTTCTTCGAGCACTCTTCCCGGCGACGAAAGCGCGGCCCAGAACTCCGACTGCTCTCCCTCGTGCCAGCGTGGCGAGCTGAACGTCGGCTGCAAGCTGAGCAGCACGAAGAACAACAGGCCCACCACGGCGGCAAACCCCAGGGCCGAAAGAAAGCGAATGCCAAGTCCGTGCAGCCGCTCGAGGCCTGGCGGGGGCCACTCTATGTGACGCTGCGCGGAGGGCAGAATGAAATCCGCTATCTCAGCCGCCGCCGGCCGGCCCGCGGGAGCCTTTGTCAGACAACGGTCCACGAGCGAGGCGAATTGCTCTCCTACATCGGGACGCAGCGAATGCACCGAGGGCGCTGTGTCTCTCAGGTGCGCCGCCATGAGCTCGATGCTCGATCCACCACGAAATGGCGGCTTGCCGGTAAGCATCTCGTATCCGACGACGCCAAGACTGTAGACGTCGCTCCGGTCCCCCACTTCCTCGCCGCATGCCTGCTCGGGGCTCATGTACATCGGCGTGCCGATGTAGGTACCGGCGGAGGTGAGTCGAGCGGTACCCACCACCTGCGGCTGCCTCAGAGCCGCGCTGATTCCGAAATCGAGCACGACCGCGCGCCCGCTTTCCCGGTCGAGCATGATGTTGCGGGGCTTGATGTCGCGGTGCACCAGGCCGCGCGCATGAGCGATAGCGAGCGCGGACGCGACTTCGCCGAAGACTTTCTTCGCGCGTGCTTCGGGAACGGGAATGCCGGGTGGAAATTCCTGATCGAGCGTGGCTCCCTCCACGAACTGCATCACGAAGTAGGGAATGCCGAGGCCGGGCAACTCGCCAACCTGGTACACTCCCACGATGTTCGGGTGTGAGACCATGGCCACCGCTTCCGCTTCGCGCACGAAGCGCTCGTGCGCCGTCGAATCGCTGGCGAGCGAAGGAGTAAGCACCTTGACAGCAACCATGCGCTTGAGCGCTGGATCGCGGGCGAGAAAAACGCATCCCATACCGCCGACACCGAGCGACCGGAGCACCTGCAGCCGTGGGGCGAGCGCGGTACGCAGCTCGGCCATGAGCGTCTCTGTGAGTTGATCGGACGTGCTGGCTGAGCCGTACGGAGTTATCGGCGGCGGCGTGGACACGTCGGCGAAATCAGCCCCACAGATGGAGCATTTGGCGTCGCCGGATTTGGTCGCCGCCCCGCAAGCAGGGCAATGTTTCGGCTGAGTCAGGTTCGGTCTCGATCGTGAAGAAAGGATAGCATACGTCCAACTGCCCTCAAACCGCAACGAGCGCGGGCCAGGGACCGGGGTCGGGTCGCTGGGTAATCGGGGGGGTGACCGTGTAGCGGCCACCCAAATTCATGTTCCTGGTGAACCAGGAAGTGCGGGTGTCGATGGTCCCATTCCGCTCTTCTTGACAACCCCACACTCACGTGTAATCGTTTACACGTTTTCCGGTCCCGAGGCAAATCGTGCCATTATGAGCACCTGCAAGCGATATCAGGACTTTCCTCGCCAAGCCACGATCAGGGACGTAAACCTTGCTGTGCGCCGTGCCGTCGCCACTGTTTCGCGCGCGCTCAACGACTCCGGGAAACTCTGAAATTCCGCCCGGCCTCCCCGTGACGCGCCACGCCGCTTCCGTCGCCGTAGGCGGTGCGCCGGTATGCGAGGTGGATTGTTGATGCGCCTGACGTCCGGTCCGCTCGGCGCAACCCTGGCATCGAGGCTGGCGCGTTGGTTCGCTCTCGTGTGGATAACGGTCGTCGTCGTGGCCGCAGGATGTCGCGTGGCGCCTCAGCCACCGTCTCCGACGCCAGAGGGCACGACACCACCTCCGGAGAGGACTCCCGCAATTTCGCCGCGCGCCGACACCTCTCGGATGGGTAGGATGGTGGATTCCATCCTCGCGCTCATGACCATCGAGGAGAAGCTGGGCCAGCTCAATCAGCCTGGCGGCCCGGGCGAGACTACCGGCCCGGCGGACCGCGCCGGCACCGAAGACGAGATTCGCGCCGGCAACATTGGCTCCTTTCTCGGCGTGGGGGGGGGGGGGGGAAAAAAAAAAAGACACAACGGGGGAGGGGGGCAGAG
>JBPCJT010000168.1:0-7657 GCA_051005015.1 Gemmatimonadaceae bacterium
GTTCCCATACAGTCGGTAAGCACCTCGGCAGAGTTGGCGCAAACCATAAGGGATCTATCGCTGAAAGAGGCGAACCTGCGTGCGGCGCGCGTTACGTTTACCGATTCCAGCAGGGTAGTGCAGACACTCGTGCGTGATGTCCAGACGTTGCGGAGCCAGCAACTTCCGCAACTCACGGCCGACCTCATCGCGGATCTCCGGCAACGCGAGGGTGACCTATCCCAACAAATCGACCGCGCCGCCACCGAGATCAGGGGAATCCCCGCCAGGACGATCGAGGAACAGCGGCTCCGCCGCAACGTAGCCTCCAAGGACGCGCTTTATCAGAACATTCAGACCAAGTACGAGGGCGTACGGCTCCAGGCACTCAGCACTGATGACGCGATCACGGTGCTGGACACCGCGATAGTGCCGCAGCGGCCCACTACCAATAAGAGCGCGCAAATCATCCTGATGGCTTTCGGGGCCAGCCTGGCCCTGGGTATCGGCGGAGCTCTTGCGCTCGACCTCATGGACAAGCGCTTCCGGTATCCCGAGCAGGCGACTGGGGAGCTCGGTTTGCCGATCGTAGGAGCGGTACCCGCACTCGTCACGCTGAAGTCCGGCGCAAGTGATCCCGAGGAGGATTCTCAGGTGGTCGAGGCATTCCGGACCATCCGGATGAATCTCATTCATGCCTTCGACGGCGCGGGCTCGATCGTTCTCACCGTGTCGAGCCCGGGACCCGGTGACGGCAAGTCGCTCGTCGCAATGAACCTGGCTATGCGATTCGCGGAGCTTGGGCATCACGTGCTGCTGGTGGATGGCGACATCCGCCGAGGCGAGCTGCACGAAACATTTGAGGTTGCCCGCCGGCCCGGATTGGTCGACTACCTCGCAGGCACCGTTCCGCTTGACAGTGTTTTGCGCGAGACGTCCGCTGACAATCTCACTCTCATCCCGTGCGGATCACGCCGGCATCGCGGACCCGAGCTCCTGCAGTCTCCTGTGTTGGGCGCATTCATCGAGCAGATGAAGACGCGATACGACGTGATAATTGTGGACAGTCCACCGCTGGGAGTTGGCGTTGATCCTTTCGTGATCGGCAGCGCCACGGGCAACATGCTGCTGGTTCTGCGCTCTGGCGAAACGGACCGCAAACTCGCTCTTGCGAGACTCCGCGTCATTCAACGGCTGCCTATTCGCGTCGTGGGCGCGGTACTCAACGGATTCAGCGCGGAAGGCGCTTATCGGTACTATGCGCACCTGTATGGGTACGACATGCCGGAAGAGGACTCGCCGGTGCCGCAACTCGCGTCAAAATCGGAGGAGAACGGGGCGTAGGCGCTTAAGCTTCAGTCGGGGCCAGGAAACTCACGCGTTTTCTGGTATGAAAAGCAACGGGATCACTTGACAAGGTGATCCCGTTTGCTTGGCAAGGCCCGGCTCACCAAGTGATCGATTGCGTAAATACGGCAACTTATCGGAAGCGTCGAAACGCCTCCTCCAGCGCAGCGGCGAAAGACCGCCGCCGTTCGGAGAAAAAGATGCCTTCTTTGACAGGCTGCACCCGGATTAACAGGGTGGGCTCGTAAGTGAATCAGCGCACTATTCCCATCCTGTCATCCTGTCTCATTTTTTCTGTGAGTACACCTTGGGCTTCAGTGCTCCGCCGCTCGAATGCTGCCGTATTTACGCAATCGACCACTAAGTCTCGAGGGCCAGTTGCCCTGACGCCAGAAGTCCGCCAGCACCCGCTTCAAGTTTAGCGCGGAAACGCGATCCTCTTGGATACCGAGCATCCGTTATAGCGACCGTGAGGTGGTCCTCGGTCACTCCCCGTGGCTGAGACCCGCCCTCGGTGACGATAACGTCTGCTTCCCCTCCCACGCGTGCCGCTTGATACTGTCGCGCCTTTAATGCCCCGAGAGCCCGGATCTCTGCGGCGCGCCGAACGATTACATCCTGTTGGACGTAATCCGCCATGTGTACCGCGGACGTACCCGGCCGTGGGGAATACGGGAAGACGTGAATTGAGGAGAACGGCAGCGACTTCACAAGCTCCAGCGTCGCCTCGTGGTCAGCCTCGGTCTCCCCGGGGAACCCGGCGATGATATCCGCGCCGAGCCCGAACACCGGCGTGCTGGCCACCAGTCGCTCGACGGCAGATACGTATCGCGCGGAGGTATACCAGTGCCGCCCCATGCGCTTTAATATCCGGTCGGAGCCTGACTGCAGCGGCGCATGGAGATACGGAGCAACCCGGTTGGCGTTGCCCGCGAGCATATCCGCCAACCTGTCATCGACTTCGGTAGCCTCGACGGAGCTGAGGCGAAACCGTACTTCCGGGACTTCCAGAACCAGACGTTCGACGAGCTCACCCAACGACGATTCCACATCGGCGCCGTAGGTACCAATGTGGACGCCTGTCAGAACAATCTCCGGGTGCCGCATGGCAAGCTCCCGCGCTTCCGCGATAAGAGCGGCAGGAGTTCGCGACCGATTCGCCCCTCTGGCTATCCGGGTCGCGCAGAAAGTACAGTGCTCATCGCATCCGTCCTGCACTCGCAGCAACGCGCGTGCGCCACGCTGCGCAATCGGCAGGCTCAGCGCGGCGCCCGCGTCCAGCCCCAGGGCACTCGCAATTCGTACCATGTCAGCACCCGAAATAACCTGCTGCACCGAAGGAAGCGCCGCGATTGAATTCCGCGATTCGGGCATGGCGGAAGCGCACCCCATGACCACCGTTCGAAGCCCCGGATTGGCTCGCGCAGCGCGACGGACGCGTTGCCTGAGGTCGGCCTCCGCTTCGATGGTGACGGCGCAGCTGTTGATTACCGCGACGTCCGCTTCCGCCACATCCACGGTCACTCGATGTCCCGCGGCCAGAACCATCGCTCTAACGGCTTCCGTGTCGTATTGGTTGGCGCGGCAGCCGATAGTTTGCAGATGGACCCTCACAAAGCCTCCGCCGCGCGCGCCGCCGGGTCGAGTGGAAGCGAGATATGAAACTGGCTTCCACCTACGGTTGAGTCTCCGCTCTGCACCCAGATTCGGCCGCCGTGAGCTTCGGCCGCGAGCTTGCAGAACGCCAGCCCGAGTCCTGAGCTCCGGCCGCGCGAAACGCCAACGTGCTTCACGCGCTCGAACTTCCGGAAAATCACCTCACGATACTCCGGCGGAATACCCCGGCCGTTGTCTGCGACTGTAATCAGAATGTGGTCGCCACCCTCGGCACGGGCGGAAAGCCGGACATCGACAGGCGACGGTGAGTGTGTCACCGCATTCTGTATCAAGTTGCCAATAATGCGTCTCACGAGTCTCCTGTCGGCCCGGAAACACGGCGTGCCGGTGGCAACTTCGGAATGCAGTGTTCCGCCTTCCTGCCGAAAACGCAGAGCCCATTCGTTCTGCAATTCGTCCAATAGCTCAGCGGCATCGATCTGGCCGATGTCCAGAGGGATTTCGGCTTCCTCGAGCCTGGCAAGCTCGAGAAGATCCCCTATGAGGTCGAGGAGTTCCTTTCCCTTGATTTCGGCGTCGGCCAGTACTTGCAGCTGCTGCGGCTCCAGCGCGCCGAAGTCACCGTCGATGACCATCTCGAGCGATGCCAGCACGGCGGAGAGAGGGGTCTTGAGATCGTGCACGATCATCTTCATCAAGTCGTCCCGCACCTTTTCAAGCTCGCGCAGCTTCCTGTTGCTGTCCTCCAGCGCATCCGTTGCCCGCTTCAGACGGAGGAGGCTGCTGACGCGCGCGCCGAGAATCTGCCGGTCGTGCGGTTTGGTGAGAAAATCGTCACCGCCAGCCTCGATCCCCTTGATGCGATCCTTCACATCGCTGAGGGCAGTAACGAAGATGACCGGAATTCGCGCAGTGCGGGGATCGCGTTTTATGCGCCGGCAGACCTCAAAGCCCGTGGAGCGATCATCCACTCCCAGGTCTCCGGCCGGCATGTAAACATCGAGAATGCAGATGTCCGGAAGATTCGCGAAGCATGATTCCACTGCAGACGGACCATCGGTCGCCGAAATAACACGGAAATCAAACGTTGCCAACTGGTCCGCCAGCAGTTCAACGTTCACCGGCAAGTCATCGGCGATGAGAATGAGCGGCGTCGCTGCGGCCGGCCCGGTCATGGAATTACGATGGTAGTGCGCGGGAGGCGGGAGGCCTGAGGTGTGGAAACATACCGCAACATGGGATAATCAATTCCTCTTGCTGAAGATCCTGATCGCTTCCCGCTTCCCGCCTTCCGCATCTCACAGCCGAACCAGAAGTCCGAAGCTCAATGTCCATGCCCGCTCGCGAAGGCCCTGTGGTCCGCTGCGCAGGTCACGCTCCACGGCGAAATCCGCACTCGCGCGGTTACGCGCCAGCGGCAACCCGAATCCGGCACTGATTCCCGTTTCCCGAACTTTGGCATCCTCGGAAACTCCGAATGGAAGCGTTCGAAAGCGTGCTCCGGCTCGCACGGGAATGTCATAGCTGAACAATCGTGGACCTTTGGTTTCGGCACCCAGGCTCACGTCCCATGAATCGTGGGTGGGAGTGCCGCGGGCGGAAAGGCCAGCAAGCGAGCTCCAGCCAAGCCACTCCGCGCGCGCAGCAAGGAGAGTACCCGCGATACCTCTGTAGTGCACGCCGACGCCTCCACGCGTTGGAGCGTCCGCTCTCTGAAGCGCAGAGTCGCCTCTCGAAGCCGTGATTCTTCCGCCTGTGCGTCCTGAAGCTCCAATGGACAGGACGTTCGATGGCCGCCATTCGATTCCTCCGCTCACCGCCTTTCCCGAGAAGCCGAATGCCTCGTCCTGAATGAAGCTAAGTCGCGTCGAGTCACGGAACAGAATTTCGCGTCGTCTCCGACTTTCTCCCGAAAAGACGTGAAAGCCCAGTCCCACACGCAGCGAGTTCCTCGCGACATAAGATCCTCCGACACGTATGTCGTTAATGGCTCCGGAGCTTCGAAAAACCGTCGATGCGGTGGAAGTATCCCTACCCTCTCCGACCAGAAGGTTCGATTCGGTCTGCCAGGTATTGTCCAGCAGCGTCGACACGGACACGCCAAGCATTCCCCGGTTCGAGACGGTGAGCGCGGCGGCGATGACAGGAAACCTCGACACCACCGAGCGCTCGTTCGCATCTCCAGTGCCTAGTACGCGGCGATACTCCGGTGAATACTGAAAGTAGGCACCCGACCGCTCCCATCCAGCCAGTGCCGCCGGATTTACCGGAGAAAGTGGATCGATCTCCGCGATTGATCCACCGCTACCCTGCGCACGAGCGCTCAGTTGGCCAGGTGGGTATCCGAATCCCTGCGTGCTGAGTGTTCCCTGGGCCTGCAACAGTAAAGGCGCCAAAGCGAGTGCGGCGATAGTACCGAGAAGACCATGCGTCATGGGAGTCCGAAGCCGGCAACCGGTATGAATGTGAGTTCCAGGCGCGGCCGGACGCCCGGGTCCTGAGCCTCGGACGAATAAAAAGTTGCCGAGTGAGCCCCGTTACCTTCGTCGGCCGCCTGAAGTACCAGCGCGCGGGTAAGCTTCCCGGGATCCTCGAATTTCCATCGGTTCACAGCGTTGACTATCTCGAACCTGACCGTCCCGCTACCACCAGGTACCAGGAGGCTGGGGGGCAGAAAAAATGCCTGCGGATCCGCGAGCAGAAGAGAAGCCTTGCCCGGATCGGAATCCAGAATCCCGCTGGCGCGAACCAGTCGCGGTACAACCACGATAGTATCCGCCGCGTCCACGGTGCTGCTGGGAATCTGAGTCAGCACCAGCGTAGCGCGAACGATCGTCGTGGAATCGAGGATCTCGCCAGGAAGCGCGAAACGAAGATAGACCCGGGTTGCGGGAAGTCCTCCGACGACTAGCAACGTTGGGGGCGGTTGCACGGACTTTATGACGACTACGTAGTCCGCCAACCCCGTTACGAATCCTCTGGAATTTGGCAGGGCAGCGACGGTCTGGGTGTCGTTGACTGCCCGCCCGAGGTACGTGAGAACGGGGGGGCCGCCGGTTTCCGTACTCAATGTTCGTATTTGAACGGACGAATCACTCCTTACGGCGATGCCCAGGCGGACCCTTCGTCCCCCTGTAACACGAGACAACAGAAACGCGGTCGGAACAGGAATTCGTAACCTTCCAGTCAACGAATCCGGAGCGAACGTCGCGCTGGACAGTAAGCGATCAGGACGGAATAGCACCCGTATCGCGTCTAAGTCGAGATCGGCCGCCGCGGTGTCAACGTCATAGAGTTCGATCGTCACGCGGGAGCTTGCGATAGGCGTCTCTCCAACCTCGAGCACCAGGCTCGCCGAATCGATGCCTGTTATAGGTCTGCGGCTGGTATCCGTGACTCCTGTCCTGATCGTCGAGGAAAGGGTGTCAAAGCGCGCAATGGCTGCTGTTTGTAACGAATCGCCGCGTCGCGCCACGACGAGCTGGAGTTCCGTTCCCAGCGGCGGAAAGCCGGGAATGGTACTGTCGATCGCGATCGGGCTGGGGAATGCAAATGGAAAGAGGGTAGTATCGCGCACTTCCAACCCCTGCTCCGGACACAGCGCCGGACACGCCGCCCCACCCTCAAGCTTTTCCCGGCATGCGCCAGATCCCGCTACCAGAACCGCTGCCAGGATCAATGAAGAATGAATCGGCCTACGCAAGTCGAACACTCTTTCCATCCACGTCAAAGCTGTCAACGATCGCCATGATAACCGCGTCCACTGGTCGGTCCTTTGTCACATTCGTTTGTCGCGCGGAACTACCGGTGGCGTAGAGCACGACTTCACCTGTCCCGGCACCGACGCTATCAATTGCCACCACATACCCGCCTTCCTTTTCCAGCTGGGTTGTGAGGTTTTCCACGATCAGGAGCTTCAGCGACTCCAGCGAGGCATCCTTTCTTGTAGACACGACGGAACCTACGATGCGGCCGAGCTTCATGCGTGTTCCAGTGAACGAGGGGTGAAGGGACAGGGTAAGAGGTCGGAAAGCTTCCATTCCGCTCTGCCACCTCCACGCGTGCAACTTACGATGCGCAGATCGGGCGCGAACTCCACAAGAACCTGCCGGCACATTCCGCATGGCGGCGTTGGCTCGTCAGCCTCTGTAGCCACGACAAGAAGCCGAAACGAGCGCAGCCCAGCAGTCACCGCGGCTGCGACTGCGGCGCGTTCGGCGCACAGTCCGGACGGATATGCCGAGTTCTCAACGTTGCAGCCGGAAAACAGCGACCCATCCTCCGAGACGAGCACCGCGCCGACTCGAAAGCCCGAGTAGGGTGCGTAAGCGTTCTCCATGGCCGCAAACGCCTTTTCGCGTTCCCGCGTGACATCATTTGCTTTCGTCATGCGCCGAGAATTTCCGATAGAAAGGACGTTCCACATCCACGGAATTCAGAGCCTAGCCAGTCTGCCACCGTTGCCCCGAGGTCCGAGAAAGTTGAGCGGTCTCCAATCGCCGACGGCCGCACGCGTGCGCCCAGCACGAGCAGCGGAACGCGCTCCCGTGAATGGTCGGTGGATGGTGTCGTCGGGTCGTTGCCGTGATCGGCGGTCAGAAAGAGCAGATCGTCCTCGGAGAGCGCGGAGCGGAGCGCCGGCAGTGCGGCATCGAATTGGCGAAGTTCCTCATAGAACCCCGCAACGTCATTGCGGTGCCCCCAGAGCTGGTCG
>JBPCJT010000169.1:0-12911 GCA_051005015.1 Gemmatimonadaceae bacterium
GAGCTCGTTCGATCCCGCGCTCTGTGGTGAATCTATGGGCCCCGGAACAGCCGCGACGGTTCGCCCGAGCTCCAGCGCGTGATTCGCGGTTGTCAGCGCGCCGCTCTTCACGGGGGCCTCGACCACAAGAGTAACCCGAGCAAGAGCGGCAATGATTCGATTCCTCCTTGGAAATGACCCGGCACTCGCCCTGTCGCCTGGAAGCTCTTCCGACAGCAGGAGACCGTGCTCGCCAATCTGACGGTGCAGTTCGCGATGGGCAGTCGGGTACGCGATGTCCACTCCGGTTCCGAGAACGGCTACGGTTTTCCCGCCAGCGGCGAGCGCGGCGCGGTGCGCGGCCGCGTCTATTCCGCGTGCCATGCCGCTGACGATGGTCGCCCCTGCTCTGGCTAGGGCCGTTGCCAGCTCGCGTGTCACGAACTCGCCGTAGCCGGTAGCCGAACGAGTTCCAACGATCGCCACACACGGCGCGCTCAGCGCGGTCATGTCGCCGATCGCGAAAAGCACAGGCGGAGCGTTCGTCAGCTCCAGAATAGACTCGGGGTACATGGGGTCTTCCTGTGCGATGCCAACGGCGCCGCAGTCGGCGGCGCGCAGCACAATGTTATCCGCGCGACGGCGCGCAACCTGTTCAGCTACTCCAGTAGGACGAGCACGCCATGCGGCTTTCGCGGACCCGTGTAGTTCCACCAATTCTCTATACGCGGCCGGGCCTACTCCTGGAACGAGCGACAGCGCGAGTGCTGACTGGACTGTGTTCACCTTACGGCAGGATGGCGTCAGCTTCACTTCGCTCTGTGCTTTTCCTGAGCGCCAGCAATCGCCGCCAAAGTCCATCCAGCAGCTCGCCGAGTCCTGTGCGGGCGGCGCCGCTCACCGAGAACACGGCAAAAGCGTCGGGCGTCTCGATCGGTGAAAGCTCGTAACCACCCCATAGATCCATTTTTGTAAAAACCAGGCAGTGCGGTTTGGCGGCCAGCTCCTCGGAATAGCTCCGCACTTCGGTGCGCAGGCCATCGTACTCCGACTGCCAGTCCGACGCGTCAATGGGGACTAGAAACGCCAGAATCCGCGTCCGCTCAATATGCCTGAGAAACTGGAGTCCGAGCCCGCGTCCCTCGTGCGCTCCTTCAATGATACCGGGAATGTCCGCGACTACGAAACTCCGATGATCGGACATCGGCACCACGCCAAGATTGGGAGAGAGTGTAGTGAACGGATAAGCGCCAATTTTGGGCCTTGCCGCCGAGATCACCGAAAGAAGTGTCGACTTGCCTGCGTTTGGCTGTCCAACCAGACCGACATCAGCGATCAGCTTGAGCTCGAGGACGAGCCGCTTTACCTCCCCCTCCTCGCCTGGCTGCCACTCGCGCGGAGCCTGGTGCGTGGAGGTGGCGAAAAAGGAATTTCCCCGCCCTCCCCGCCCCCCACGCGCAATGACGATCTCCTCTCCGCCGGCGAGCACATCCGCAATGAGCTCACCCGTATTCTCGTCGCGCACGAGCGTGCCGGGCGGAACCGGGAGCACAATATCCGCACCGGAGCGTCCCGTCTTGTTCGCTCCCATTCCGTGCTCGCCGCGCTCTGCCACCCACATGTCGCGATAGGTGTAATCGAGAAGGGTGGCAAGATTTGCATCTCCACGGACGATGATATCGCCGCCCCGGCCTCCATCGCCACCATCTGGTCCTCCCATGGGGACGCGGTGCTCGCGCCGGAAAGACATGCAACCCGACCCTCCGGTTCCTGCCTCGACGCGGATGACCGCGCGATCAACGAACATTGTCAACTCACAACCCCAATATTTCGGTGAAAACGCAAACTACAGAATGCAGGCCAATAGAGGAGGCTGCGGCATCTCGGGGACGGCTACTTTTTCTGGACGCGCTTCCAGAGCTTTCTGATGCGCGCCATTACTTCACCGGAGCACATTTCCTCGATGATATCCAGGGTTGCGTCCACCGTAGCCGGTGAAGCACCCACGTTCAGAGCACCCAGAAGATGCGAGTGAAGCTGCCGATCCTGTCCCGACGCCCCACACACGGCGACGATGCACAGCTCCCTTCTCGGCAGATCGAGGGCCGGACGCGACAATACTTTCCCGTATCCTTCCACAACCATCCAGGAATCGAGCACCGGATGCAACGCACGAATGTTGACGCGCAAACGCGCGTACAGCGGTCCGTAAACCTCGGCGCACGTCTCTTCGCCACGGGCGCGCAACTCTTCAGGGGTAATCGGCAGGTCTCCGTTCGTGGCCGGCGCCCGCAGCCCGGACGCTCTTCGCCATTCACGAGCGGCGTTGAGAGCCCGGGGAAATCCGGCGAAAAGATACGACTGAAGGATGATCTCCTCGACCCACATCGGTTCGACAAGACTGTCTGCAGCACGCTTGACGGATATACGCAACTGCGCCTCGCTGCCAACCGCGATCCAGGCGGCGAGGCGAATCAGCTCGCTGGTGGGTTCGTCGAGCGCGTGCAGGATGCCATCGCTGGGATTCCGTTTGGTCATCGCAATAATGCGCGTGGCATCGTTCGAGTGCGGATAAGTGGTCAGTTGCATAAAAACGGCAACTCACAGAGAGTGGAGTACTGCAAATTGAGAACTGCGAAGAACGACTGGAACGTGGTAACATAATGCGGCGCGGCTATTTACCCGAGCACCGTACACCGCGCTGTAAGAACCGTGCACGGACCGCCGCGCAGTGCCAGCCGTGCACCGAACACCGAGCACTGTTCAGTTCGCCGGCGCAACTGAGCCGACTTCCTCGCCTCGCGTGTTGAGCACAGGTGCACGAAGAAAGCAGGCGAGCCTGGACCCGAGATCGCCCGGTAGATATCCCAAATGCTGCAGCAGACGGAGTACCGCGGAATGCTGTGCACGCGTCGCGCCATCCTCCGCTTTTACGGCAAAGCCAATCGATTCGTCCGGGATTGAGACACAGTGAACGCCCTCCGCGCCCACCTTGGCAATGATCGATCCCTTGCTTTCCTCCAAAAGCACCGTGTCGAACCTGTCCGTGCCTCCTATGAGGAATGGGCGCGCCACAATCGACGCCACGATGCGGGTGGGAATTTCATCGCCGTTGCGGGAAGCGCGGCCCAGACGTGCGAAGGCCAGCGCCATGGCATTAAGCGGGAGTGCGAATGTGACCACGGCGCAGCCATCGACTGCCTGCGGGATGCGCTGCTCGTCTAAGCCTGTCCACTCGGCGACCGAACTGAGCGCAGCGCGCTGGACCGGATGGTCGTGCTTTTCGTAGCCGAGCAGCGGCCACTTGCTGTGGCGAGCGAACGCCAGCATTGCAGCATGCTTGCCAGAACAGTTGTTGTGCAATCGGCTGATCCTTCCTCCCGACTGCCCCGCCATACGTGCGCCGCGCCGGGATAATGGCTCGTGAAGGCCGCAGGCCAGGTCGCCCTCATCGAGGCCCGCGTCAGCCAACATCTTTTTCGCGACCGCAACGTGCTCCGGCTCGCCCCCATGAGATGCGCAGGCCAGCGCGAGCTCGTCGTCAGCCCACCCGAGCGCATCATGCCCTCCGCTCGCTACCCACGGCATGACCTGGAACGGCTTGGCACACGACCGCCAAAATGTGACGATGCCCGAATCGCGTGCCGAGGCGCGTACCGCTGCCGTATGGTCCACGACAGCGGCGTGTACGCGATGCCGTGATTCGACGGTTGCACCGCGCACGGCGACTATGTCCAGATCAAAAGTGTTCATCGATTGACGGTTTTTTTACCGCTCGTGGTCACTGGCCACGGCCTCACCGCCCGCCTGGGGAAAAGCAACAGATATTCCCGGGAGCACGATCGAGCCACGAAACAGCGTCAAACGCCGGTGAGGAAATGCAAACCGAGAGGGCTAGCATGGCGAACGGCGATGGTACCAAAAACAAAAGCGGGGGCGAGAGGCAGGTTCACGGTCTTCGTGCTTCTCGCTTTCGGCGACCGTGCGCTCGGATCCGCCTCCCGCCTCCCGTCCCCTCTAGAATACCTTGATCATCCCCTTCGTGTACTTCGACGGATCACGCCGTACGTCTTCCAGGATGGCGCTGAGATCAGTGACCGTTTTGAGCAGCTTGTCGTACATGTCCTGGTCGCTGAGCATGCGAGCGGCGAAGCCTTTGCCTGTCGTCAAGGTTTTCAGCAAACTGTCCGCGCCCGAGGTGATTCCCACAAGCTTCTTGTACAGGGTCGTATCGGACAGGAGGAGGCCCATGGTTCCCTCGCGCGAATTCACGGATTGCAGAAGCGAGTCGAGCGAGCCGATAACCGTGGTCATATTGTTGTAAAGCTCTGGATCATCGATCAGACGCCCAAATGTTCCGTTGGGCTTCTCGAGGCGCCGCAGCAGCGTCTGAAATTGTACCAGGGTGCCGTCGAGCTCGTCATACAACGACCGATTTGTGAGGAGTTGTCCTATGGTACCGTCGCCCCGCACCAGGCCACCGGTGATCTGCCGCAGATCAGCGCTCAGCTGCACCACATCTCCCACCGCGCCGGATGCTTGCGCAATCACTTGCTCATAATCGAGGGAAGGAGCTACCAGCAGCGTATCACGCTCAGCGAGCATATTGAATTGCGGCGTACCGGGGGAGATGTCGAGTGTTTTGTCGCCGAGCAGTCCCATAGTGCGAACCTTGGCGCGGGAGTCCTCTCGCACGTGCTGCTGAAGCGACTGGTTGATCTCTATCGTGATCTTGAGGTTTTGTGTTGTGTCGGCATCCACCGGCATGAACTCGATCTTCTTGACAATGCCGGACAGTTGTCCCGCCACCGTTACAGAGCCCCCCACTCCCAAGCCATTGGCGTTGGGCAGAAAGGTCACCAGCTCGTATCGCCTCTCGAAAAGGTTGGCCGCTTCACCAAGCTGGAAAATGGCGACCGTCAGTACGCCAAGGCCGATAAAGATGAGGGCGCCAACCTTGAGTTGATCCCAGGTAATGAACGTAGCACGTTTCATAGTCCAGCCTCGCTTCGTCTAGGTGCCACCGAGAAAATCCCGGATGTAGTTGTTATCGCTGCCAGTCATCTCTTCCGGCGTGCCGAAAAACGCAATATGCCGCTCGGACAGAAGCGCGACCTTGGTCGCCATCCGGAACGCCGAGCGGATGTCGTGAGACACGACAACCGACGTCACGCCCAGCTCGCGCTGCAGCTTCATGATCACCCGAGTGATCGTGCCGGTGGTGAGCGGAGCGAGCCCCGACGTGGGCTCGTCGTATAACATGATTTCAGGATTATTGGCCATTCCACGAGCAACGCCGACGCGCTTCCTCATGCCACCCGAGAGTTCCGACGGGAACTGCTGCATGACCTTGTCGGGTTCCAGGTCAACGAACTCGAGCTTCTCGCGCACGCGGGACTCGATCTCGTCCTCTCCCAGATCGGTATGCTCGCGCACCGGGTAGGCGATATTCTCGAATACCGTCATCGAGTCGAAAAGAGCAGCGCCCTGAAACACCATCCCCATCTTCTGCCGCACCTTGAGCGCTTCCTCGAAGCTGAGGTGCGAGATGTCCTCGCCATCGATGGAAACACACCCCTGATCGGGGATCAATAGTCGGAGAATCAGTTTGAGGATGGTTGACTTTCCCGTACCCGACTCGCCAACCACGACTATAGTTTCACCTTCACGAGCGACGAAGGAGACATTCTTCAAAATCGGCTCGTCGAACGCGAGTGAGATATTCTCCAATTCGATTACCGGCTCTCGTTCGGCCTCCGGCTCATCCTCGTCTTCCGGATCCAGCGCGTACCGAATGGCGCGGCGTACGGACGCAACTTCCTCGCTGCGGCGCGCATCGTCGTAGCGCCTCTTGGGGCGCCGCCTGGATCCTTCCTGCGGTGGCGCAGGCGCCTCGTCTTCCTTGTCGTCGTCAATCATGAAAAGAACGCCAGAAGAACCTGCGTCATGAAGTAGTCGACGATGAGAATGAGAATGCTCGACGTCACCACCGTGCGCGTGGTACTGATGCCCACACCTTCGGTGCCGCCCGTCGTTGTGAGGCCGAAGTAGCACCCGGTGACCGCGATAATCCCGCCGAATACGAAGGGCTTGGTCAACCCCTGAATGAAGTCGTTGGGAATATATCGCAGCGTGAAGCCCCCCGAAGCGATTTGCTCCCAGACGGTGCGCCAATACAGTGACGAGGGAAGCCCCAGATAAATGTTCGCTATGATGCTGCCGCCAAGGATGCCGACGAAATCGTTAATGATGGTGAGCATCGGCAACATTAGCAGGGCTGCCAGCACCCGGGGGGTCACGAGCTTCTTTATCGGGTCGGTGCCAAGCGTGTTGAGGGCATCGATCTGCTCCGTCACCTTCATTGAGCCGAGTTGCGCAGCGATTCCGGAACCAACCCGGCCCGCCACCATCAGGCCCGCGAGTACGGGGCCAAGCTCGCGGATCATTGACCCCGCCACGAGACGGCCAATGTAGATGGTGGCGCCGAACGTCTTTAGCTGCACAGACGATTGGAGCGCGAGCACCATTCCCGTGAAGAATCCTGTGAGGAGGACGATTCCGAGCGACTGGACGCCGATGACATCCATCTGCTGTACCAGATCGCTGCCGTAAAAAGGTCGGGAAAAGGTAAAGCGCAGGGCTTTCCAGGCTAACGTGAAATAGTCCTGAACTGCCAGAACCTTCCCTTTTGCCGCGTCGTTAAGCCGCTTGAGAAACGGTGTCAATCGTGGCGAGCTGTGGGAAATATGGAATCCGCGATATTCACTGCAAGCGGGCAAACCGTGTGCCGGGCACTCGTTGACCCCCCTGCGCGGCTCGGATAGCTTCCCTCGCCAATGCCAAACTCACTCTCGCGAAGCGATATCGCAAGTCTGCTCACAGAGGCGGCGGGGTGCCGGATAGCTGTTGTCGGCGATGCCATGCTCGATATTTACCTGCTGGGAGAGGTGGATCGAATCTCCCCGGAGGCACCGGTTCCCGTTGTGCGAATAAGCGAGCGCCGTCTCGCACCCGGTGGCGCAGCAAACGTCGCACAGAACGTTGCGGCGTTGGGCGCGCACCCGACGCTCCTAGCGACAATCGGACGTGACGAAAACGGGCGCATGTTGCGCGGAATGCTGGATTCCATCGGAGCAGGCGGCGCCTCACTGGTGGAAATCGGCCGCCCGACAACCACGAAAACGCGCGTACTGGCGCGCTTGCAGCAAGTGGTTCGCTTTGACGAGGAAGAGGATAGCGAAATCGCGAACGAAGAGCTCGAGCGCGTGCTCGCGGCAGTAGAGACGGTCATGTCGAACGCCGATGCGCTCATCCTGGAAGACTACAATAAGGGACTGTTGGTGCCGGCCGTGATTCAGCGGGCCATTACGCTCGCAAAAGGAAGAAGCATCCCGATCGTAGTCGATCCCAAGTATCGCAACTTCTTCGCTTTCAAAGGCACAACGGTGTTCAAGCCCAACCGGCGGGAGCTGGAGGCAGCGCTTGGTGCCGCCGTGGATCTGGACCATCCGGAGGCGCTGCCGGAGGCACTGGAACGACTCGGCGTCGAGCATCTTCTATTGACTCTGGGCGAGCGCGGCATGGTGCTCGCCGCGCGGAGCGGTTCTGTGCAGCGGATACCGACCAGTGCGCGCGAGGTTTACGACGTGGTGGGTGCCGGTGACACCGTCACCGCCTATCTGGCCGCGATGCTCGCGGCGGGTGCGACGCCCGCCCAAGCCGCGGTGATCGCAAATTTTGCCGCGGGCGTTGAGGTCGGTAAGCTTGGCGCCGCCGCGGTGAGTGCCGCTGAAGTGCTTGCTGCGTACGACGATTTGGCTGAGCGCGCTTCGCCGGATTCGAGCGCCATTTAGATTATTACTTTCCCGATCCGCCGGGCTCTGGCTGTCTGATCCGGTATATCTCGCCGTCCTCGAGCACCGCGAGAGGTTCCAGTGGCAGCGCCAACAGAAGATCGGCAGCGCTGTAACGGTAGCTTGCGAGGTCAGGCCCAAGCGCCGAAAAACGAACTACCACCTCACCCTGTAACCTGCCTACCGAATCACGCAGTTGTTCAAGCGCTTGATCGCTGGTTATCGGTGAATACGGCGTTTTATGCGCTGGAATCCAGCGCGGTGAAGCCACGCTGCCGAGGAAGTAAATCGCGTTGGGTTCGTTCGTGAAAACCACACCGCGTGGGGGATGGGCCCGCAAATGGCTGAGAACCTCCGATGTCTGCCATTTTGTTGAAGCATAGCCTCCGGCCCCTTCCCTTACGGCATAAGCGATGCGCCCTGCAAGGAACCGTGCCGGCCAGACAACGATAAGTGCAGCGGCCACGTAGCCGCCGGCCGGCCACCACCGAGTGCGGCGGCGCAATTGGATCGCGACAAAGCTGCTCATCAACCCTATGAGAACTACCACTATGGGGATGAACGCAGGCGCCGTGTAACGAGCGGCGCTGGAGGAAAAGAAGCTCCTGCTCCCCAATACCACGAGGAGACCGAGGTACAGTATCGAAAACGACGCCGCGACAAGAATAGCGAGGCTTTCAGGAGCAGGATCCTCCTGCGTACGGCGTTTGCCGAGTACGTCGCGTGCGGCTAACACCAGGCCGACACACAGCGACAGAAGTATTACCACACCCAGCAACAACCGAGCGGCACGAGGTACCCAGCTTGGCAGGAACCAGAGGGCAACCACGTCAACAGCCGAGGACGCGAAGTCGGTGAATGTGTGGAAGGGCGGGAATCTCTTTCCGGTGGTAGTTGAGGACAGGAGGTAATTCCGAAACACCCACATGGCTGTTGGAAGCGACGCAATTGTCGCGAAAATGCCAGCCTCCTTGATCCTGAGGCGCAAGCTCTTCGGACGGCTTCCCACCAGAAGCAGCGCAACCCCGGTAACCAGAATGGCGATTCCGATATAGCGGGTCAGGCATGCCAATGAGGCCGCGGCCGACGCGAGCACTAACGACCGGATATTCGAATCGCGAAGAAACGCGTCCATGCGCGATAGCGAGTACGCGATGCAAGCGGCAAAGAGCATGTCTGTCAGGGCATTAATCGCCAGATCCATCAACTCGGCTGATGTCATCATCAGGACCAGGCCCAACAGCCACAGCGCGGCAGGTGGACGGAGACGCGCGAGCCAGGCGCCGCCAACCATGATCGTCGCCGCGAAGAGACCCGCGTGAAGAAACCTCGCGGTGGTCAACGGATCCATCTTAAAGACACCACCCGCGGCCAGAATTGCCGGGTATAGAGGCCCGCCGGCGACGTACCGCTCCCCCGTATACTCCAGGAAACCTGTCCCCGCCAACAAGCTCTTGCTCACCGACACGTACCTGGCAGAGTCACTGTGGTATGCGATGCCGTACTTCGAGGTGGCTAGCAGCACAAGGAAGGCTGAAATAATGCCTGCAATTGCCAATACGCAGGCACGCGGGTTCCCGGCCACGCGCTCATACGCACCCGCCAGCCCACCGCGTCGCATACTTGTCGCCTTTTTCGAGCTGGAATCAGCGAGCAGAGTGCGAATCTTCGAGAGGATGCACTGGATATCGCCTGGCGAGGTCTGGCTCTGTCAGAAACCAATTTCTCATTCGTCGCAGTCCATTCGCCAAATCTGTTTGCGGAGACCAGGCCAGATCCGCGCCGATTGCCTGGATATCACCCACCCACGTAGTAGTGTCCCACTGCCTGGCTTCCATGGATCCCCAATCGGCCGGTGAGCTGATGGTGAAAATGCTCTTTGCAATGTCGACCAGTTCACGAATTGTCGTTTGAGTTCCGGAGCCCACGTTGTATACCGCCCCCTGATCCGATAGCGGCATACTGGCGGCCCGAATGTAGGCGTCCGTGACGTCGTCGACGTAGATGAAATCACGCGCGATCTCCGGGTTCACCAGCGGAGGCAGTATGCCGTGCATCGCGTGCCGTATGAGAGTCGGCATAAGTCTTCCAGCATCTTCGAGAGGGCCGTAGACCGAATACAGCCGGAGAGTGGGCATCCGCAACCCAGTCTCCTTCGCCGTGAGGCGACAGAATAACGTGGTACCTGCCTTGGTAGCGGCGTAGTAGCTATTCGGATCGAGCCACTCACGCTCAGTCGCTGGATGATCCTTGAGTCCGTATTCGGAGGAGGATCCTGTATTGACAAATGACTCGAAGCCCGCGTCCAGCGCCGCGCTTATCAGGTTACAGGTTCCAAGGTAATTGGTCTGGACCATCTCCATACGGTCGCGCTGATGGGAATACGCACCGTACACCGCGAGATGAAAAATCCAATCGGGTTGAATTCTCTTGAGTTGGCGACTCAGCTCGGCTGCGTTGCATAGATCGGCGGAATGCATGTGCAGGCGATCCCTGATGGGGTCCAGTCGCCATTGCGTCCGGCCTGGCCGCGCCAGAACATGCACTTCATGCTGATCTGCGAGAAGACGTCTTGCTAAATTGGCTCCGACAAACCCCGTCGCGCCCGTAATGACAGCTCGTTTCACGTCCGACGTGTTGCAACAAGGACGCAAACCGCGCAGCCCAGGGCGTTTACGAACGGCAGGCGTTCGACAAGGGGCTCAAGGATCTTCATTACTTTTGCCACCGGATCTGGAGAAAACATCGGGACGAAGCCAGCATAGCGCCGCAGTGATACGAATCCCCCTGCATTGCTGATCCATTTGCTCAGCTGTCGCGTACTGTATGACTTCTCGTTGTGTTCACGATGGTAGGACGAGAACTTCTCGATGAGCTTCAGGCCGAAGTTGTTGCCATTCGGCTCATGAATCACAATGGTTGGAGCGAGTCGGAAAGCCTCGCGGATCATCGCGCCCGGATCATCGTCGTGGTGCAAAATGCTCTGAACCAGAACAACATCGAAAGTATCGTCGGGGAACGGCATTCTATGGGCATCCGCTACCACGAAGCGAACGGGCCGGCCATTAGCCCTGGAAGCAGCTGTAACGATCGCCTGATTCGCGGCATCAGCGCCAACTAGCGCGCGCGGGCCGCCGCGATCGAAGAAGCGCACGGTATAAAAGCCGTCTCCACACCCCATGTCGAGCACCAGGCGATCCCGGAATACCGCCGTCTCGAGAATGGCATCAGTAGACCTGTCTGTGGCCATTCGGCTGCTGAGGCGCGTGTTGGTTGTATAGAGGTAGCCAGCGTTGGCCTCTACATCGCGATTGAACACATCGACGTTCGAACCCAGCGAGCTCATTCTTCCATTACCGGGCGTGCCCGGCCGGTTTTTCGAGCGACGAGGTACAGATTGCCCAGCGGTACCGACAAGCTCACGCGGCCGACGCGAGATTGCTGCATCGCAGCGAGGATTATTGTCTTGAGCCGTGTGGGAGCAGGAAGAAGTTGCGACAGATACCGCAGGCTGTAACAGTTAAAAACCGGACCGTCTTCACACACTTCAAAACCGTGACGACCCAACAAAGTGGTCAGCGTTTTGGGGCTGTACAAATACGTGTGCTCGATATCGACAATAGGGCTCCGTCTACCCAACAGTCGGAACGAAAGCGAGTCCACATTATGATTTAGAAAGAGCAACAGCCCATCCGGTTTCAGCAGTGTCCGGCAACTGTCGAGGAGTGCTGCCGGCTCCGAAATGTGATCGAAGACCTGAAAGAAACAGATCAGATCGAAGAACTCGGGTTCGAAAAGATCGGCATGCATAACGTCACATACAATGCGATCTCGAACCTGCGCCGCTGCCAACTTCACCGCCGCGGCGCTAGGTTCTACTCCCCACACGTCTCTGTAACCATGCGAAACGGCCTCCTCAAGGAAGAAGCCGTTCCCACATCCAATCTCGAGCAAGGAACCTTTCCGCGACCGGAGGTGGGGGGTAACCCTGGAAAGATACCGGCCGTAGGTGCGCTTGAGGTTGGAGACCTCGGAGTCATAGTCGAAAGTGCTTTGTGCGTACAGCCGGGCGAGGATCTGTGCATCCGCGACCGGATCCGAGCGAATGAGTGAACAGGTGTCACACCGCACCATGCGGTAGTGAACACGATCGGGAATCCGGCGCGCCGAGAACACCTCTGGAGTGAAAGCGTCCAGCGTAAAGTTGGCTTGATAAAGCTCGGTGGAGCCGCCTTCTATCCCGCAGATGGCACACCTGGTGGCGTGCAGTTGCGGTCCGCTCTCCAAAGTCGCGCCAGTCACAGATCCGCTGATTCGGAATGGCCGCCGTTCGACGCATGATCACGTCCCACGCGCGATGGGGCATTGAGTATGCTTTCGACGATGTAGGGAGGGCGCCGTTTTACCTCGTCATAAATGTGAGCCTGATAGGAGCCAATTATGCTCAGGCAAAGCAGCTGGATGCCTCCCATGAACAGGATCAGAACGATAAGTGTGGTCGCGCCGCCGGGAGCCAGGTGAGGGAACAGCAGCCTGAGCGCAATCTGGACGATGATTCCGACTAGTGCGATCGTGACGGTTGCAAGCGCCAGCCAGGTGATCAGCTCGAGTGGTATGTAGGAAAAAGACAGGATCGCTTTCCGCGCCCAGCCGAGGTTCTTGATCAGCGAATTGGTGGTTCGGCCAAAGGGACGCTCCGGTCGCACATACGGCACTCCGGTCTGCTTGAATCCTACCCAGGCGCGCAGACCCCGAAGCAGGCGATTGTTTTCAGGCAAGCTGTTCAGCGCTTCGACGACCCTGCGGTCCATCAGCGAGAAATCACCGGCGTCCAGCGGCATCGGGATGTAAGACGTCGCGCGAAACAGGCGATAGAACAACTTGTACGCCACCTTGAGAAACCGGGTTGCGTCCCGCTTCACCCTTATTCCATAGACCACATCGAAGCCCTTACGCCATTCCCATACGAACTGCTCTATCAGTTCAGGCGGGTCCTGCAGGTCACCATCGAGCAGAACCACCGCATCTCCAGTTGCGATCCGCATTCCGCTGCTGAACGCGCTCTGCAAGCCAAAATTT
>JBPCJT010000170.1:0-5705 GCA_051005015.1 Gemmatimonadaceae bacterium
GTACTTGTACAGCGTCGCACGTCCGATGCCGGTCTCCCTGGCGATCTGCGACATCGTCACCGACGCCAGCCCGTGCTCGGCCACCAGCGCCGCGGTGGCATTCAGGGTCGCGTCACGCACCGCCCGGCGGTGCGCCTCGATCGTCTCGTTCCACAGCTTCGGCACCACCCCAATATACGAAGAGGTGACCGTTGTGACGATGTCGAGACACTATGTCTTGACATCGACATACTGTCGCTATAAGCTAGGGCTACAAATGATCATGCCACCCCGCGTCCGCAAGTTCGCGCTCACCGCGCACGTCACATCCTCGGTCGGCTGGCTCGGCGCGGTCGTTGTCTTCCTCGCTCTCGCCGTCGTCGGCTTGACCAGCCAGGATGCTCAGACGGTGCGTGGCGCCTATCTGGTGATGGAGCCAGCCGCCTGGTTCGTCCTCGTCCCTTTGGCCTTCGCCTCGCTGCTTACCGGGATTGTCCAGGCGCTGGGCACCACGTGGGGCTTGTTCCGGCACTACTGGGTCGTGTTCAAGCTTCTGCTAACCGTCTTCGCTACCAGCGTCCTGCTGATCTACATGGAGACATTTGGCTACATGGCAGGCGTGGCGGCAGATCCAGGTACCGATATGGGCGTGGTGCGAAACCCATCCCCCGCGCTCCACGCCGTGCTCGCCCTGCTGGTGTTGCTGGTGGTAACGGTGCTGGCGATTTACAAGCCGAGGGGCATGACCCCGTACGGGCAGCGCAAGCAGACGCAGTCCGACAACTAGCCTCGAACCCGCAAAGCACGCAGCCCGTTCATGACGACGGCGAGCGAGGCGCCCATGTCGGCCGCCACCGCCATCCAGAGTGTCGCCCAACCGCCCACGGCAAGTACGAGAAATACCGCCTTGACCGCTATCGCGAACCAGACGTTCTGCCGAATAACGCGAAGCGTCTTGCGCGAGAATCGTATCGCCAGCGACAGCTTCGTCAGATCGTCGCCCACCAGCGCGATGTCTGCAGTCTCCAGCGCGACATCGGTAGCTGCAACGCCCATCGCTACGCCGACTGTCGCGGAGGCGAGCGCGGGCGCATCGTTTACACCATCGCCGACGAAGGCAATACGCTCGCCGCGCGACTCGAGCTGGCGAACGATCCGCACCTTATCAGCCGGGAGCAGCTCCGCGTGATACTCATCGATGCCGAGTTGCTCGGCGACGGCGCGGCCGATGCCGTCATTGTCGCCCGTGAACATCACGATTCGTTTGATTCCGGCGCTACGCAGGGAATCGAGCGCCGAGCGGGCTTCTGGACGCACCCGGTCGGCGATGCCGAAGACTCCGAGCGACTCGCGGCTCGTCGCAACGAGAACCGCGGTCTTTCCTTCCCGCTGCAAGCGCTGGAGGGTCGCACAAGCCGCCGAACTGGCAATCCCCAACTCCCGGGCGAGACCCTCGTTGGCGACGTAGATAATCTCGTCTTCAACGGTGGCGCGGGCGCCCCGGCTCGTGAGCGCTCCATTTTACGCCGCGTAAAGCGTTCGGTACACATCCTGCAGATTTAGCGACGCACGAATATCGCCAGCCTGTCATCTACTACACCACCGGAGGTTTTATGCCTCACAACGCCGAACACAAGATGTCGAGCGGAATGAAGCAGTGCATTGATGAGTGCACAGAGTGCCACTCCACCTGCATCGAGACAGTTCATCACTGCCTGGATATGGGAGGCAAGCACGCCGAGTCAATGCACATCGGTTTGCTCCTGGACTGCGCGGAAATTTGCCAGACGAGCGCCAACTTCATGCTTCGTGGATCCGATCTGCACGCTCGCATCTGCGCAGCCTGCGCGGAGATCTGCCGCGCTTGCGAGACGGAATGCCGGCGCTTCGGAGACGACGAGACGATGAAGCGTTGCGCTGAAACATGCAGGAGTTGCGCGGAATCGTGCGAGCGCATGGCGGGCGCCATGCGTTAATTACTGGCCGGAAATTGCAGACTGAGTCCGAAATCTGGTTACCCGTCGAATGCAATCAGCATTTCGGACTCGGTCCACTAGGGCCGCCGGTTTCGCGATGACCAGTGAATCGCGCGGATCTTCCAGCCGTCGGCTTCACGGGAGAGCACCATCAATTCGGCGCCCGCTGCGTTGATCTGCCGGTCCCGGTACTTGCCCTGAGTGGTACTGGTGGAACTCGCCCAGGCGACATCCCCTCGAACGACGACACTGACCTTTCCGCGCGAGCTCGGAACGGCGCGCGCAAAGCTGATGTCCGCCGGCAGATGGTGCCCGCGGTATTCTTCGCGGCTCTCAACGCCGCCGCTCTCCAGAATGACGGCGTCGGGAGCGAGAAGCGCCAACGCTGCGGCGCTGTCGCCAGCTACCAGGGCTTTGTGGTAGCGCTCGATCACGACCACTACATCGGCTGAGTCAGTCGCCCCTGGTGTGGCACCGGCAGCCGGGGCGGAACCGCCAGCGTCGCTTCCGACCCGGAATACGAGCGTCGCCCAGTGAACATCCCAGTCCGCGCCAGAGCCGCGGGTCGCGGGCACGATGTGGATGGTGCGAACGTTCCAGAGTCCGTTCTCGCCCACCGCAACGTGCGCTATGCCGTTGGCATCGGTAACGAGCGACAGGTCTTTCTGCGCGCCGTCATGGCTGCTGGCTGCAGTCGCCGCTCCCGCGTGCACGTGCGCGTTGGCAAGTGGCTGGCCGCGGTACAGCAGGCGGACCGCGAGCGTATCTCCGGCGCGCAGCGCCGCGGGATCATTCAGCGGAACGAATTCTGCCGGATGCCCTGCAACACGGCCGAAGGCACGCGGCCCGCCGCGCCCCACTTCGATCACCGTCTTCGCGTATTTCGCGTATCGGCGCGTGATGCTGTCGGTCTTGGGCAGAAGGCCTTCCCGTTCGTAGCGCTCCGCGAGTTGCGGCGCGCCTTCCAGCACCATGTACCGCTTGAACCCCTGGGCGGATTCGCGAACGGAACGCGGCTTTACAACAACGGCTACGATGCGTTGGCCCGCTGTCGCCGGCCGGTGGCGCAGCAAGAGTGATTTTCCGCTGTGCGACAGATCGGTTACCGCTGCTTCGCTGGAAGTACCGATGACGCGCGCCTCCGCGATCCGGTCGAGCGCGACAGCCGCCTCGCTCGTTGGAAACTTGCTGCTGGTCTGGCCGCGCACCTCGAGTGTGCCACCCGGCGTGATCTGGAATGCATCAGGAACAAGCCAGAAATCGTGTGCCGACAGCAGCGCAGCCGTCAGGAGGAAAACAATGGTAGCGGCGGCGAAGGCCAAGGGTTTTGCAAAGCGGGAGCGAGTTGCGGACATGAAAAACCTCATTAGTACTGGTTGAATGCGAAGGCGGGTGTCATGGTCATCACTATGCGTGGCCCCAAAGGCCACCGCCGCTGAGGTGTTGGATGAGAAACAGGAGGATCAGAACGGTGACCATGAGCACAGACACGTATACCCAGCGTGGTGTGCTGGTGGCCGATCGACGGCCGGGCCCCACAAGGGTGCCTTCCCAAGTGCCACCGTTGGAGTCGGCATAGGGAAGAGCATCAGCCGAAAGTTGCTCGTGCTGCTTGAGCCGCCCGTACGGCGTCCTGCCCTTCGGCTTGTACACCGACAGCGTCGTGGCCACGAGCAACACCAGCAGGGCGGCACCGGCGTTTGCCACAAGGCGGATTCTGAGTCCGCCGAGATCGGTACTGGACAATGTCGTCTCTGCTGCTACGTCCGCTATGCGGCTAATTGGCTGCATGTGCAGCAGCAGGACGATGCTGGCCGGGATGGTCATGAGAAGTTTCGCCACGACCCAATAGTGGCGGAACAGGCCCCACGTGGTGCCCAGTGACTGCACAAGCCCGGTTAGCGGCGAGGCGAGGCTCAGCGGAACGATGACGAACCAGCTGGTCAACTCCATCGCGAGATAGGCGGCACGCACCATCTGAGCATCCTGGCTGGTCAGACCGGCGACGGCGAGAGCCAGGAATCCAGCCACCGCGCCGAGCCAGCCGACCGAAGAAGTGACATGCGCGGTGAGCGCGAATTTGCGGACGCCGGGTGTCATGATCATCACGGTATATGGCTGCCAGAGCTCCCACCGACGAGGTGGTGGGCTCCTGTAGCTCTACGTAGCGGACCGCCAGCTCGGAAGCGAGATCAGGTTCGGGTCGCGGATCGTACGCGAGTACCTCGCAGCCAAAGCCGTGGAAGATGCGCGCGGCCACCTGGCCTATTCGTCCCGTACCGACGATGCCCACGGTCTTGCCGTGAAGGTCAAAGCCGACCAACCCCTCGAGCGAGAAGTTCCACTCGCGCACCCGGGCATAGGCACGGTGAACCTTTCGATTGAGCGCGAGAACCAGCCCCACGGCGTGCTCTGCTACCGCATACGGGGAGTACTCGGGAACGCGCACCACGCGCAGCCCGAAAGCTTCGGCGGCCACCAGGTCCACATGGTTATACCCCGCGGAGCGCAGCGCGATGAGACGAGTCCCACACTCGCGCAGAATCCGTAACGCGGGTTCGTCGAGCTTGTCATTAACGAAGGAGCAGACCGCTTCCTGGGCGATCGCCAACGCGGCAGTGGCATTCGTCAACCGAGGTTCGAGGAATGTCAGCGCGTGGCCGAAGCGGGCGTTTGCCGCCCCGAACGACTCGCGGTCGTAGGTGTGCGTATCGAAGACGGCAACCTTCATGCTGCATCCTTTGGTGAACGCCTTCAATTAGACGGGTCGACCGTCTTCAGCGGGATCGGCTGACGGCATCGTTCGTCATCATTTGCTCGTCCATCGCCGTCGGTGTGGCCACAAGCACCGCGGTTACCGCGAGGACGATCAAAGCGACCGCAACTTCTATCCCAGCGGAGCGGCGTATGCGCTGTGCGCCGAGCACATCGCCGAGGGCCGGCTTCAAGCGACGCCAGTTGTATGCACCCGTCCCGGCGACTACGGACAAAATCCCGAGCTTGAGCAGGAGAGTTCTGCCGTATTCCGTTTGCCAGAGACCGCTGACCGTCCCGATATGCAGCCACGCCGCGAAGACTCCGGTCGCAGCAGCGATGCCGGCAAAGACAAGCGCCGTCGGCGAGTACGCGTTGATGACCTCAGCCACCGCCGCTCCACGCTCGCCCTCGGCGAGCTGCATTGCGGCCGGGATGCCGACGACAAGGACGACGAGCAAACTTCCGAGCCATCCGGAAGCCCCGATCACGTGAATACCGTCTGCGAGGATCGCCAACGGTGTCAAGCGTGGCGCTGAAGACGCATGTCCGGACAGCGCTGGCGTAAAGGCGAGCAGCGCGGCCGAGATTGCCGCAACGCTCCAGCCGGCTGGGCTCCCGCGTCGCGCCCCCCGGAATGCCATAAATGCGCCGAGAACAGCCACTACCTGTAGCAGCCAACCCCACCCCCACACGGTCTTTCCCAGCATCGATCCGATGAGCGCTGCTCCCAACGCCTGCGGCCCACCATGCATGGCAAAGGACTGTGCGTAGAGCCGGGAAAGCGCCACGAGCCCAAGCCCGACCGCACCCCACATTCCCACCGTTGCAGCCCGTGAACTGGCTACCGCGAGCATTGGGGACACCGGATTCTCGTTTCGCCGGAGAAAACCGAGCACCACGTGATGAAAAGCGACCACGCCGATGATGATGAAGATCCCCGTGAAGGTGAGCCAGCGAACGAAGACGTACAGCGCCGATTCCGAATCGAATCCC
>JBPCJT010000171.1:0-2861 GCA_051005015.1 Gemmatimonadaceae bacterium
GGGTCTCCCTCGGGCTAAGCATATTCAGGACTAAGTCCACTGGAACGATTACGCGAGTGTATCGCGCGAACCGGCTTTCGGCTTGAACATAAGAGGTAGCGCCGGCGCCGCCTACGATCGCCAAGCCAACGGTATTTCCCTGGCGTCACCGGTGCCATTGTACAGGTGAAGCGGGCGATCGGAGAGACGGCAAAAACCACGTGCCTCATGCGGGAGGGTAGAACACGCTCGTGATCAGCGACAGGCGAGCACGTCTCCCTTTAACCTCTCGCCGGCTACGCCTTCATGTACTTCCAGTTCCTTGGCTTCCCTTCGGCCATCCACTCGATGGCAGTTGCAAGCCGCTTCGTGCGAGTCGCTTCCGTTTTTGCCTCAGTGATCCATTCGACGTATTCGCGCTTGCGGCTCGGGCTGAACTTCTCGAATGCAGCCTTCGCCCTGGGGTTTTTCCTGAAAGCCTTCGCCAGCTCTACAGGCATCGGTAGATCCTTTTTCGCTCTACGCGGCCTCTTCGGTCTTTTTTCTCCGGCCTCGTTGGAACGTGCTGCTTGCTTCACGAGCGCGATGACAATTTTGTCTTTGGGCAGATCGGACAGCGCGGTGATTCGGCCGAAGTTTCCCATCGCTTCGGCACTATCCGGAATCAGCATGTCACGCTTCCAGAATCCGAACGCGCAGTGGTTCTTGAATCCGGCCATGAAACAGAGCATCCCCTCATGCATGAAGTGGGGAATGCCCCACTTGAGAGTCTCCTCCACTTCCGGGCAGCCCTCGTGAACAAGCGTGCGGAGATGTTGCAGGATCGGCCTCGCGAACTCCGCCGCCTTGGCGATGTATGCGTCGATCCGAGGGTCGGTATGTTCCATATTGACTACCCCTTGCATTTGTGATTCGAGAAGGACTTTGCGAACTCGTCAAAGCCAGGATCTATCGACGAACGAGTGAGCATTGGAGCGGCCCCGCACGCTCGTGAGAGCGCATCGGAAAGATTCTCGAGGTGATTGTCCGGCTGGCGTCGCTTGGTTTTCCTATTGCGTGGTCGCTGGTGTGATAATGCAGTCGCTAACGACAGCTCCCGCGGCAATGAGGAGCTCTCGCAGCAGCATTCGGTGGCAATGCGTCGCATCTGCGCAGTAGCAGCCCACGGAGAAGTTCGTCTGGTGCGAGAGAGCGGCCAGCATCGTGACGAGGCGCCGCGCCGGTGGCTTGCGCATCTCACGGTAGTAGTGGCGAACGTAACGGCGCCAGCGCGACGGAGTCTACGCTTCCGCCAAGGCCCATGAAACGACCGCTGAACCGGGAGCTAGCTCGGGCAACCATACGTCGAAGTAATCGCGTGCGCTGAAGTCTTTCTCTGCTACCCCGCGCGGCGGGCGGCGCACCGTCCCAAGGCGCAGGCCCTCATCGGGAGCGCGCGGTGTGCCGAGGCGAGCTACGCGTATTGCCATACGATGCCGGATTTGTGATTACCTGCAGGAATGTCCTCCTAACGCCGAGCGATATTGGCGGTTCCAATATACTGTAAGCTCGCGCATCCATAACCGACAGACAACACAGGTGCCGGCATCGTGGGTAACTTACTGGTAGACTCCTCCACCTCCGGCGGCACAGCGAAAGCTGCCTGCGACGTTCGTTACAGCATGGTCATATGAGACATTCCCGCGTTTACATCCTCGCCGCGCTCTTCGCGGCAGGGCCCCTGACCGCACAATCGGCCGGCGCGATCGCGACTCCGGCGTCAACGAGGAAACCGCTCACCGCGGCAGCCTTTGACCAGTGGCGCTCCATTCGTGGCGAAAGGCTGTCCGACGACGGCAAGTGGCTCATCTACTCACTCGTGCCTCAGGTTGGGGATGGGGAAGTGGTTGTAACGGCAACCGATCGCACGACCGAGCACCGCCACACGCGCGGATTCGTCGGACGGCCGCAGACCAAACCAGGTGCCACCGGCCCGAATGCGGCCATCACGTTCCCTAATGCGGAGCTCACTCCCGACGCTCGATACGCAGTATTCACTATCGAGCCCGCGCGCGCCGATGTCGACAAGGCCAGGCGCGACAAGAAGAAACCCGCCGACCAGCCAAAAGCTTCACTCGGAATCATGAGCCTGCCTGACGGGCGAGTCACGGTTGTCCCGAAAGTGAAGTCGTTCCGCATTCCAAAGGAATCGAGCCGCTGGCTGGCGTACCATCTCGAGCCCACCGACACCGCCGCTAAGAAGGAAAATACGGACAGTGCTTCTGCTGCAAAGTCACCGGCAGGGGCTTCCATTTCCGCGGCTGCGCCAGGACAGGCACCCCGTCCGATTTCTACCGCCGACACGGCAGACAAGACGAAGGAGAAGAAAAAGGAGTTCGGCTCGACGCTCGTCCTGCGCGATCTGGCGTCGGGCACGGAGATTCGCCTCGATGACGTCACGGCGTACACCTTTGACGAGCGCGGCGCCTGGCTCGGCTACACCGTCTCGTCGAGAACCGGGGGAAACGATGGTGCCTATGTCCGTTCTCTTTTGGAAGGGCGGACGCGCAGTCTCCTCGCGGGTGCCGGCAACTACAAGGCACTCATCTTCGACAAGCCGGGCACTCAGGCAGCTTTCGTATCGGATCGTGAAGAATTCGATCGCGTGGCTCCTCGTTATCGGCTGTATCACACGGTGCTCAGATCCCCCCCGGCATCGGAGGTTGTCGCGCCCCGCTCGCTCGGCGATACCCTGTTGATTGTCGATCGCACCCGTCTCGAGTTCTCCGAAGACGGACGAGTTTTGCAATTCGGCGTCGCCCCCGTCATCCCCGATTCCATTCCGGGCGATTCGCTCGCGGAGAAGGCCGTGTTCGACCTGTGGCACTACAAGGATCCTCGCC